>CAIXIJ010000045.1 GCA_903919455.1 uncultured Acidimicrobiaceae bacterium
GCCAGCGCGGCGAGCGAGGTGTAGACCTCCCACGGCCCACGCGATGTGCCGTCGGGCAGGTCGTACAACAGATGATCGCCCAACCACACCGAGTCGAAGCCGACTGCTTCGGCGGTACGTGTCATGGCGATCAGCTCGGGCCACGGCACGCGCCGTTCCACCTCGGGTAACTGCACACCGATCTGCATAGGTCGAGCCATGCAGCGAGCCTAAGGGCAGTCAGGCAGACGGAACGGGTTCGCGCAGCGCAGCGAGCGTGGCCCTGTAGTCGTCGGGCGCGATCTCGCCGCGGGCGAGCCGCTCGGCAAGGATGGCCTCGGCCTGCGTGGTGGGTGAAGGGGTAGCCGCGGTGGACGGTGCCGAGCGTCGACGAGCGATCAACCAGACCACGAGAGCGATCGCCCCACCGATCAGGGCGAGACACAACAGGAACATGACGGGGTGGAACCCCCGACCGTGCATGCCTCGTCCGAATCCACGATCTGCGGCGTTGATGAGTGCGTTGTTCATGGAACGAACGGTACTCACGGATAGTTCGCTGGTGGGCGCAGCTCCGGTGTGAGTTGGGTGTGACCGCTCAACTCAGCACGCTGCGCACTGCAGCGTCGAAGTAGGGCGAAAGAAACGCCGAGGCCGTTGCGGTGATGTGGCTGTTGTCGCGGTACATCAGCACGTTGCCCACCACCGGCGGACAGTACGCGTCGGTGCACATCCAGTCGCTGGTGGGAATGAAGTCGGCGTCGTACTTCGCAGCGATGTCGCGCTCCACCGCGAGGCGGCCTGGCCGTACTGCTCCCTCACGCGAGTTCATGCATTGCTGCACATTGCTGACGTTGCTCGCAAGGCAGCTCGGCACATCCGAGATCGGCGTGGCCGAGTCGCCGAGCAGCAGCACATGCTTGGCCGAAGGACGAAGTGTGGACATGGTGAGGTCGAGGCCCTCCTGCCACACCGCGTCGGGGTCGCGTCCGGCGGCAGCGCCAACCTGCTTGTAGCGATAGGCCGACATGATCACCAGATCGGGCTGCAACTGACCGATCCGCTGCAGTACTGCGTCACGCCACACGGCGCAGTCGGTGCGGCTGCGGTCCTTGTCGGTGGGGATGTCGGCAGTGGGGCACGCCTTCTTCACGTGCACGATGATGCGCCATCCGTTCGCGGCACCGACCTTGTTCAACGCAGGCATCCACTGCGCGGCATGTGAGTCGCCGAAGAGCACGACGGTGATGCTGCCGCCGGGGTCGCCGTACAGGCAGTCCTTGGGCGTGTTCACACCCACGTCGAGGATGCACCCATTGTCGTAGATCGGCGGGAGGTCGCTGCGGGCGCTGCGGAGGCTGGGCGACAGGTTGCTCGGCACCTTTGTGGTCTGCGCAGCCGATGCAAGTGTGGCTTCGTTCGCGGCGATCAATGGGGCCAACGCCGGCGGGTTGTCGTGCGACGCGTCCGCCACAGGTGCGGGTGCCGCAGTGGTCGTCGTGGAGGTGGTGGTGGAGTCGAGCACCGAGGGAAGGGAGGGTGCAACCGTCGTGGGAGCCACCGTGGCGATGGTGGGCACCACGGCCTCCACCCCGGCGTCGAGACGCGGCGGGTTGTGCAACACCAGCGCCGCACAGGCGACTCCGATGAGCGCCACCCAACCGCCCATTACCAGGCTGCGAGCGGGTGAAGCGGCCAGCGAGCGCGAGTGCCGCACCGGGTTCTCGATGAGCTGGTAACTCACGGCAGCCAACAGCACGGCGAGCACCAACAAACCCACTCGGGCTGGCGCCGAGAGTGGGCCCCACTTGCGATCCACGAGGATGAGAATCGGGAAGTGCCAGAGGTAGATGGCATACGACCGAGCGCCCACCCACTGCAACGGTGTGGCGCGCAGCACCCGCACCGGCCCTGCCGCCACGCCACCGGCGTTGATGATCGCCGCAGTGGCCAACACCGGAATCGCCGCGGTCCAGCCCGGGAACCGCATCGAACCGTCGAACGCCACCGCCGACACGATCACCACGATGAGGCCGATCCAACCCAACAGTGCTCGCTGGTGCTTCGGCAAGCGCACGAGGGCCCCGCCGACGAAGGCCAAACCCGCCCCGGTGAGCAACTCCCACGTCCGCGCGGGCAGCATGAAGAACGCCCACGGCTGATCGTGTGCGGTGAACCACACGCACACCGCGAACGACACCGCCCACATGGCACCTAGCACGATGGCAAGGCCGCGGCGGCTGATGCGCATTCGTCGAACGAGCAGCATCAGCAGGCCCGGCCACACGAAGTAGAACTGTTCCTCCACCGCAAGCGACCAAAAGTGCAGCAGCGGCGACGGCGGCAGTTGCGACGTGAGGTAGTCGGTGCCCACCGCGTAGAAGCGAATGTTGGCCACGAAGGCGCATGCGGCGAAGGCGTCGCGGGCAAGTTCGGCCTGCGACAGACCGTCGAGCGCGATTCGGCTGAACAGCAGCGTGGCCACCAGCACCAGACCCGACGCAGGAAGCAGTCGCCGAGCACGACGTGCCCAGAAGTTGGACAGCGACACGGTGCCCGTGGTGGCAAGTTCGCGCAACAACAGCGACGTGATCAGGAAGCCGGAGAGAACGAAGAACACGTCGACACCGATGAAACCACCCGACACGCCCAGCAGGTCGGCGTGGTACAGCAGCACCAGGAGCACGGCGATGGCTCGGAGACCTTCGATATCCGACCGGAAGGAAGCACCCGGCGCAGCGTGCGACACGAGTGCCGGTGGCGGCACCTCGAGCTGCGTGCCACGCAACGTGTCGGCGCCTTCGTGGTTGTGGTTCCAGTCGGGCTTTCGCACCCACCACCAGGCGAACACCGCAACGAATGCTGCTCCGACGATCACCGTTTCCACGGGTGGCGACCCTAGTCCGGCATTGCGTGGAAAACGTCGAACGTCCGGCACGTGCCGGGGAGCGAGAGCCCCGGCGCGTACCGGACGTTGTCAGTGGAAGTGGATGCTTGACGGCGAGAGCCCGTCAGGCCACCGCCTCGGCCAGAACCGGCATCCGCTGGGTACCGACAGCTGCAGCCCGCCGCTGCTTCGCCGGCATCCAGAGACGTCCGCCCCGGATGGCCACCGCCCACAGCACGAGTGCTGTGTTCGAGATCAGCAGCACGATGCTGGTGATACCGAGCCCTTTCATGTGCCCCGCCAATGTGGCGTGCTGCGCCTGACAGGTCATGTCGCACGCTCCCTTGCCACCCACCAGCACGGGAGTGCCGTTCTGGATCAGATAGGTGGGGTGCCGGAGGTGCTCCGACACCTGCAGCAGCTTGAGCTGCAGGTAGTAGTCGTAACCCGACGACGCCGCGTTCACGAGGATGCCGACCACCGTGACAAACCCGATGACGATCGCCAACGTCGCGGCCATCTTCACCCAACTCTTCTTGTCGCCGACCAGTTTCTTCGCGGTGTACATGGCACCGACGACAGCGAGGACGAAGACCGGGAAGATGATGATCGAATCTCGAATCCACCGCTGGAACGGAGGAGTGAGTCGCTCGATGGCGCCAACCGCGCCGCCCAGCGTGATCATCACGAAGATGCTTGCCAGCGCTGCCAGTGCAGCGGTGAGGACCACCGTGGTCCAGCTCAGCTGCAGATTGCGCAGTGAGCCGGCCACCCGGTCGCGTGAGGTGCGAATGCTCATGATCATGGCCTCAGGCCGTGATTTCCCAGCCGAACATCATGGCGTGGTCCTCGTGGGCCAGGTTGTGGCAGTGCGCCACGTACTGACCGACGAAGTCGCGGAAGCCACGGTAGATCAGCACCGATTCGCCCGGGTCGAGAGCGACGAGGTCTTCCTTCGACATGTCGTCCGGGTGAGCAGCGTTGCCGCCATTCATGGTGACCACACCATTGCGCGTGAGCGTGCGGTGCTCTTCCATGTGGAGGTGCATCGGGTGCACCCAGCCGCCGCCGCCGTTGCGAATCTCCCAGACAGCGAAACTGCCCACCTTCTGTTGCGCCAGCGGCGACTTGCCCGCCGGGTTCTTCATGCTGGTGGCCGGCTTGGTGGGATCGAACAGCGTGCCGTTGATCAGCCACTCGACCTCGCCGCCGGCGCTACCGCGCTGGAGCTCGAAGATCTTGCGGTCGGCAACCATGCTCTGCCAGTTCGCCGGCACCGGGGGAAGCTCGGCCATCTGGCCGGTCGGGATGAGGCTGTCGTCCGGAGCGGTGTCGCCGATGACGATCTTCATCATCGGGATCTTGTAGTTCGGGTCCGAGCCGAAGCGGCTCGAGTTCGACCACATGCGACCGTCAGGCATCTTCATGATGTTGGTGAGGTAGATCACGTCACCCTTGGTGGTGGGCGTGCCGTCCTGGTACTTCGTGAAGTCCACGATGAACTCACGACGCTTGGCCGGCCACAACTCGAACGAGTCGCGGGTGATGGCGAAGGGCAGGATGCCACCGTCGGCGGCGATCTCGGTGAACTTCATGCACTGCTGGCCGTCCGGGATGCGGTACTGACCCTGCAGTTCGTTGCCGGTGTAGCCGAGCGACACAGCCGACTTCGGACCCTGCGTCGAGCTCATGAGCTTGAACTCGTAGATACGAGCGATCGAGCAGTCGAGGAAGCGCAGCCGGTACTTGCGGCGCTTCACGTTCAGCACCGGGTAGGCCGTGCCATTCACGGTCATGATGTCGCCGACGAAACCGTGGTTCGGGAAGTGCTTGTAGAAGGTCTTGCCCCACCATTCGGGGTGCTTCTTCGGGTTCTTGGCGTCGGGGAACTCGCCCAGGCTGTCGTGGATGTCCTGGTGGATGGTGGTGCCATCGTCGAGGCGAGCGTCGAAGAACGCCAACGGGATGTCGTAGGCCACGTCGAACGAGCCGTCGGGGTTGTTGGTGCGCACGCCCGGCAGACGCAGACCCTGGCGCTCGTCGCCCATGTCGCGGCCGTTCTTCGGGTCGTAGATCGGGTAGAGGCCGACCAGGCCCTTGTAGACGTTCGAACCGGTGTGGTCCATGCGGTGGTCGTGGAACCAGAAGAAGGTCTGCTTCTCACGGTCGTCGCCGCCGGCCGGCCAGTTCAGGTACAGGTGGTCCACCCACTGTCCGGGCACGTAACCGTGCGACTTCGGGCCGGCGTTCATCGAGAAGTGCGGGTTGCCGTCGCTCTCGGGGGCCGTGTGAGCGTTGTGCAGGTGGATGAGGGCCGACCAGTCCGGTGCGCCGAAGTCTTGGCGGTCGAGGTTCAGGGGGTTCTGGTCGAGTTCGTTCTTGAAGCGAATGAGGCACGGCTTGCCGTACTCGGCGTTGATCATCGGGCCGGGGAACTGGCCGTTGAAGCCGTAGATGGTGCTCAGCGGCAGGGTACGCACCGTGCCGGCCGGGTAGGTGACGCCGTTGGCGTCGAACGAGATCGTGGGCTTGCCGAGGCTGTTGATCGGCATCACCTTGGAGGAGGTGAACGAGTGGCCGCGCACCTGCATCTTCAACTCGTACACGACGGGATCCGGGGAACCGACGTCGCTGCTCCACTTCTGGTGCCGCACGTTGCCGAGCGAGTTCTGCTGGCCGAGGCCCGGCCCGGGCGTCTGCGCCCACGACTTGTAGGTGAGCGACTGCACCGGCGCCAGCGCCTTCGGGATCGGCAGAAGATCGTTGAAGGGCGACAGGATCAGCGGGCTCGTGGGGAAGGCCTCGGTGTACACGGCACCGGCGAGGGCGATGGACGCATCCTCGAAGACGCCGTCCTTCGACATCAGGCCCTTCTTCTTCAGATCCGGCACCACTGCGGAGGCGCCTGCGCCAATGGCCACGGCTGCGGCACCGGCGGCGCCGAGCTGCAGCAGCGTCCGCCGCTTGATGGTGTGGTTTTCGGTTTCGATCTCTACGTCGGACATTGGTTCGTCCCCTTCTCTCTGACTGGCGGTGGTTGGGGCCTCGTTCCGGTCGTCTGCGGGGAGTCAGACTGGCGTGTCGGCAGGAGCAGCATCGCTACGGCACCTTTGGAAAACCTTCGGAAAACCCTTTGCTTCACAACAAATATGAGAAGGTTCTCGGAAGAAAGGACGCCGAACACCCTCAAAAGGGGTCTGTTCGCCGTTTTCGGTGAGGAGAACCACACCTTGCGTGAGATTTTGAGGCGATTTGGCCTACTCTGTAGGTCGTACGACCCAACTCACTACAAAGAGTGCTGGACGGCCGCTCAGCGGTCGATTGCGACGACGAACGGGCCAAGAACAGCAGATGTTCGAGCCCAGCTGGCCTCGAACACGGGCCATTCGGCCGTCAACGATGCATCAGCAAGTGCCACCGGTAGCAGTCGCACTCGGCCAGCCGCCGCGTCGTACCAGGTAGGCCTCACCACAGGCGCAGCAGAGTGCACGGTGCCATCGTCAGCCACGGTGAAGGTGACGGTCGCTACGGCGCCGTCGTAGGTGTCCGGGTGCTCGGAGCCCTGGTTCGCGACCAGATTGCCCAGGCTCAGCAGGGCGAACTTGCCGTTCGACTCCACGATCGGTTGCAGCACATGCGGGCCCGTACCCACCAGCAGGTCGATGTCGGACGACGCCAACAACTGCTGGGCGAGCGCTCGCTGTTGATCGTTGCCAGCGATGTCGTATTCATCACCCCAGTGCAGGCTGATCACCACGAGGTCTGCGCCAGCAGATTTGGCAGCGCGGGCGTCGGCGAGGATGGTGTTGGGCTCGATGACGTTGGCCATCCATGGCTGCGCCGGCGCAGTGCCATTGAAGCCCCAGGTATACGACAGGTGCGCTACGTCGAGGCCCTGCACGGTCACTGTCGGAATCCGTGCAGCTTCCTTCGGGGTGCGTGCGGTACCGCTGTGGCCCACGCCGGCGGCATCGAGGGCATTGAGCGTGGCCGCAATCCCCTTAGTGCCCTTGTCGTTGGCGTGATTCGACGCGGTGGAGCACCGATCCCAGCCGCCCGCCCGGATACCCGCGGCGATCTCGGAAGGGATGCCGAACTCCGGATAGCCGCTAAGGGCTGCGCCAGCGGGGGCCACCGGCACCTCGAGGTGGCAGATCGCCAGATCTGCGGCACCGAGCAGCGGTGCGAGGTCGGCGAACATCGGCGCGAAGTCGTAGTCGTCGCCAGTGCGGGCGTGTGCCACCACCGACGGGTGCGGGAGGATCTCACCGGTGGCCATCACGGTGATCGAGCGGCCTGGCTGGCCCTCGCTCGCGTCGGCGGTACGGGCGCTGGAGGAACCCGGCTGCAGCAGCGGGGCTATGGCTGCGGCAATGGCAAAGACCGCTCCGGCCAGCCACAAACGGGCACTCGGTCGCCTTGACCGTTCCACCATGTGCACCAGTATGTATCGAACACACGCGCGATGGGTGGATGCTGCGTCACGCACCGCGCGAAAAGCACAAAGACCAGGGCACGAAGCCCTGGTCAGTGGTGTCGAAGGGGGGACTTGAACCCCCACGAACTTACGTTCACTAGCCCCTCAAGCTAGCGCGTCTGCCTATTCCGCCACTTCGACGTGGTGAAGCAACAACCTACCGTTACGCGGTCAGCGCACCAACAGGAAACTCAACGCCACAACCGTGCCGATCCACACGATGCCGAGCACCGTGGTGATACGGGTGAGGTTGCGCTCGGCAGCGGTGCTACCGAGGGCCGTCGAGCCAGCGCCACCGAACATGTCGCTCAGACCGCCACCGCGACCGCTGTGCATGAGCACACCAGCCACCATGCCGAACAGCGACAGGATGTTGACGATGATGGTGAGGTACATGATGAAATCGCGCACGGTGCGGAATCCTATCGGTGGAAGGTCACGCTGAGACGTTCGAACCCAGTGTGACGGCAACGGCCTCGGCGAAGTGACACGCCACCGGGTGGCCTTGGCCACGATCGATGAGCGCGGGCTCTTCCACCGAGCAGATCTCCTGCGCCATCGGGCAACGGGTACGGAAACGGCAACCCGACGGCGGGTTGATGGGGCTGGGCACTTCGCCCTGCAGCATGATCCGCTGACGCTCGCGTTCGACGATCGGGTCGGCCTGCGGCACAGCCGACAGAAGGGCCCGGGTGTACGGGTGTGCCGAAGCCGAGTACAGCTCTTCAGCCGGGCCGACCTCCACCACCTTGCCGAGGTACATCACGGCCACGCTGTCGCTGATGTGGCGCACCACCGAGAGGTCGTGGGCGATGAACAGATAGCTCAGGCCCAGTTGCTCCTGCAGGTCTTGGAGCAGGTTCACCACGCCGGCCTGGATGCTCACGTCGAGCGCCGACACGGGTTCGTCGAGCACGATGAACGACGGGTTCAGCGCGAGAGCACGAGCCACGCCGACACGCTGGCGCTGGCCGCCGGAGAACTCGTGCGGGAAGCGCCGTGCATGGTCGGGGGCGAGGCCCACCAACTCCAGCAGCTCGGCCACTCGGTCCTGGTGGTTACCCTCCACCTTCTGGATCTGTAGCGGCTCGGCGATGGATGCGCCGATGGTCATCTTCGGATCCAACGATGCATACGGGTCTTGGAAGACGATCTGCATGCTGCGGCGCAGTTTGCGCAGGTCCTTGGCCGGCAGGCCGACCAGCTCGGTGCCCTGGAACTTCACCGAGCCCGCCGTGGGCTCGATGAGACGCAGAATGCAACGGCCGACGGTGGTCTTACCCGAGCCGGACTCCCCCACCAGACCGACGGTCTTACCCGACGGCACGGTGAGGCTGACGTCGCTCACTGCATGCACCGTGCGACGAATCACGCGCAGCCCATGGCTGGATTTCACCGTGAATTCCTTGGTGAGGTTGGCGACCTCCACCACGGGGGCGGTCATACGAGGGCCTCCAATTCCTGGGCACGCACGCAGGCAGTCTCCGTACGACGGACCTGGATGAGTTCGGGGACATCACCGGCGCACTCCGGCGCGGCATGCGCACAGCGGACGCGGAATGCGCAACCACTGGGCGGCTGCAGCATGTTTGGTGGCGCACCCGGGATGGGCGACAGGCGCTCGCGACCCAGCGTGGGCTGCGATGCGAGCAGACCGCGCGTGTACGGATGGTCCGACTGGTGGAACAGTGAATGCACATCGGCACGCTCCACCACCCGACCGGCGTACATCACCTGCACGCGGTCGGCCATACGAGCCACCACACCGAGGTCGTGGGTGATGAGCACCACTGCGGTGCCCATCTCTTTGCGGATGCGGTCGATCACTTCGAGGATCTGTGCCTGCACCGTCACGTCGAGCGCCGTGGTGGGCTCGTCGGCGATGAGCACCTTCGGGTCGTTGGCGATGGCCATCGCGATCATCACGCGTTGGCGCATGCCGCCCGAGAACTCGTGTGCGTACTGCCGGGCACGCTGCTCGGGTTGGGGAATGCCGACGATGTCGAGCAGTTCCACCGCACGCTTGGCGGCGTCGTCCTTGGACATGCCGTGGTGGTGCGCCAAGACCATCTCGGCCACCTGCGCACCCACACGGTGCACCGGGTTCAGTGCCGACAGCGGGTCTTGGAAAATCATCGCCACGTTGTTGCCACGCACCTTGCGGAGCGTGCGTTGGTTTGCGCCCACCAGTTCGGTGTCGCCCACCTTCGCCGAGCCCTCGATGACCGCATTGCGGCCCAGCAGGCCCATGACAGCGAGGAACGAGACCGACTTACCCGAGCCACTCTCGCCCACCACGCCCAGCACTTCGCCGGGTTGCACGTCGAGGCTGACACCGCGAACGGCCTGCACGTTGCCGAGCAGGGTCTTGAACGTGACGCGCAGGTCGCGGATCGACAGAGCGGATTCCGTGCTCACTTGACCTCCTGCTGCATCTTCGGGTCCACCGCGTCGCGGAGGCCGTCGCCGATGAAGTTGATGCACAGCGAAAGAATGATGAAGAACACTCCGGGGAAGACCACGAGCCACCAGTAACCCGGCGGAACAGCCTTCTTGGAGTCACGAATCAGCAGACCCAGCGACGTCATTCCCGAGCCGGCGTCGGGGCCGAAGCCGAAGAAGCTCAGGGTGGCCTCGGCGCTGATGGCGCCCACCACGGCAAACGTGAGAGCCACCATGATCTGACCAACCGAGTTCGGCAGCAGGTGACGGAACATGATGCGACTCGACGAGGCGCCAAGCGCACGGGCGGCCTCGATGAACTCACGTTCCTTCAACTGTTTCACCTGGCCGCGAATGAGGCGCGCCACGCCCATCCAGCCCACCACGGTGAGCAGAATCACGAGGAACCTCACCGACGACGTGTCGCCCATGATGGCGGTGACCCAGTCGACGTTCTTGAGCATGCCGCGCACGATGACGAGCACCACGAGCAGCGGCAGGGCAAGGTAGATGTCGGTGACACGCATCAGGATGTCGTCGAGCCAACCGCCCTTGTAGCCGGCCAGGCCACCCACCAGGGTGCCCAGCAACACGGAGCCGATAGCCGTGAACAGACCGATCATCAGCGACACCTGTGCGCCGTAGATGATGCGGCTATAGAGGTCGCGGCCGTTGCTATCGGTGCCGAACCACGCAAGATTGAACGGCGCCAGGTTCTGGTTCGGGTGGCCAGCCTCGGCCTTGAAGATCGACTCGTTAATGCCGTACCGGGCGGTGATGGGCGACAGCACGACGAAGATGATGATCATCGTGAGCACGATGGCCGAAACGAATGCGGCGCGGTGGTTCACGAACCGCTTGGCCGCCATGCGCTTGGGCGACAGCGACGTTTGCAGCACGCCGATGGAGTCGTCGTGGTGCAGATCGGCGGGTGGATCGACGTGGTTCAGTTCTTGGAACTCAGTCAAGACGGATCCTCGGGTCGAGCCAGGCGTACGCGAGATCCGCCAGGAGGTTGAACAGGATGACCGAACTGGTGATGATGACCATCCACGGCATCAGCTCGGGGAAGTCGCCGTTGCTCTGGGCGTTCAGGAAGAACACGCCCATGCCGGGGTAGTCGAAGACCGCTTCGGAGATGATGAGGCCACCCACGATGGCGCCGATGTCGAGCGCAGCGAGGGTGACGATGGGGATCATGGCGTTGCGCAGCGCGTGCTTCACCAGCACTCGCCGCTCGGAGATGCCCTTCGAGCGTGCGGTGCGCAGGTAGTCGCTGTTCAGCACGTCGAGCAGCGAGGCGCGCATGTAACGGCTGTAACTGGCGATGCTCTGGATGGAGACCACGATCACCGGCAGGATCATGTACTTCAGCATGAGCACCGGGTCGAAGCCCTGGTGGCCCGGCGGGTACAGACCCGAGGTGGGTAGCAGCGGCTCTCCGAACCACTTGGCCCACTGCACACCGAAGAACAACTGCAGGATGATGGCCGAGATGAACGGCTGCACGGAGAAACCGATGATGGCTCCGGTGTTTACTGCCGTGTCGCGCAGGCGGCCCGGCTTGAGGGCAGCGAAGATGCCAAGAGAGAGGCCAATGGGGATGCTCACCATCACGGCCAGCAGACCGAGGCGGATGGTGTTGACGAGCGCGATCTTCAGGTTCGGCCACACCGGGCGACTGCCCTTGATGCTGACCTGCCAGTTGCCGGTGACGAACCCCTTCAGCCACACGAAGTAGCCACGCACGTAGCCGCTGAAACCAGGCCACAGGCCATTCGTCTCCACGTACTGCGCCATCTTCTCGGGGTCCTTCGCGACGCGCGGGTTTGCACGTGCGTAACTCGCCAGAGGATTCGTCGCAAGGCGCAGGGCGCAGTACACGACGAACGTCACGATGAACAACGTCGGGATTGCCCACAGCAATCGACGGACGATGAACCTCAGCAAACCTGCCTCCTCTACTGGACAGCGGGGCCGATCGAAACGACCGGCCCCGCTGTCACGGGTTACTACTTACTTCAGTGCGGAAATCAGAGGATCTCGACCACGGGCTCGTCGGCCATCAGTGGCGTGAGCTTGTAGTCGCCATCATTCGTGGTGTCGTAGACACCCATCGTGAGGGGGGCCGAGATCAGCCACTGATACCACGACGAGTTGGCGCACTCGGTGATCGGGTTGAGGCAACCCGGCCACTGCTCGGCACCGATGACGATCTGGCCGTCACCATCCACGTCGGTCCACTGGTTGAAGTTGATGAACGCGAGGTAGTTGTTCAGTTCAGCCTCGACCGGACCGCCGACCTTGTCGGTGCGGTACACGCCGGACTTCGGGAACTGGAACGTGGGCAGCATGACCCAGTCTTCGCGCATCATCTTGATGGCATCCTTGATGAGGCCAGCGCGCTCGTCGAGGTCGATGGTGGCGTCAGCCTTCTCCAGCAGTGCGCTGGCTTCCTCGTTGCACCAACCCTGGCTGTTCTGGCCAGCCTGGTTGTTGGCATCCGACGGCACCTGGTCGCAGGTGAAGCTACCGGTGAGGTAAGCCGGGTCCGGCGGTGCGGTGCTGATGTACATGCCGAGGTCGTAGTCCATGGCGGGCAGACGCTTCTGGAACACGCACTCTGCCTCGCAGTTGTCGGCGACGACATTGAAGCCGGCGGCCTGCATCAGCGGGATGAGGAACGCCTGGGTGTTCTCACGGCGGGTGTTGCCGGTGTTGATCATCCAGCGGATCTCGGGCGCATCGGCACCGTCCTTCGCCCAGTAGCCGTTGCCATCCTTCGCCCAGCCGGCGTCGGTCATCAGCTTCTCGGCCGCTGCCGGATCGTAGGTGTTCTGGAACGTGGTCTCGTCGCAGTAACGGCCCGGCACGATGGGACCGCAGGTGAGCTGCTTGGCACCGGCCACGATGGGCTCGTAGACCTGAGCCATGAGGCCCTCGACGTCGATCGACTGAGCGAATGCCTGGCGGAACGTGGCGTCGGCGAACGGGCCGTCGTTCTGCTGGAAGTACAGACCCTCGTAGTCGCCACCGAACTGGATGGAGACCTTCACGTTCGAGTCGCCCTTCACCGCGTCAGCGGTTTCGGGGCTGTACTGCGGGTAGATGAAGTCGACTTCGCTGGAGAGCAGCGAGGCGATTTCGGTCTCGGCGTCGGCCTTCGGCACCATCACGACCTTCTGCACCACAGCCTTGTCGTCGCCCCAGTAGTTCTCGTTCGGGACGAGAATTTCCTGGTTCGCATCCCACGACTCGAGCTTGTAGGGACGGTTCGAGAACGGGAAGTCGGTCTGGAAGTCGCCCGAGACGTCGTTGCAGTCGGCAACGGCAGCCTTCTTGATGAGCGAGCCGAAAAGACCACGGTACGGGGCGTACACGGTCTTGAACGTGGCGACGACCTGGTGGTCGCTTTCGCCAGCCTCGACCGAAATGATCTGGTCGTAGCCGGAGGTGGACAATGAGCCCACGGTGTTCATCACGGCGTCGAACGTGCAGACGAAGTCGTCGGCGGTGATGGGCGAGCCATCGTCCCACACGGCCTTGTCGTTGATGTTGTAGGTGATCTTCATTGCCGGCGTCTCGGCAGCGACGGTCGTGTCCGAGCCGCCGGCCGTGGTCTCCGAACCAGCGGTCGTCTCCGTACCGCCAGTGGTTTCCGTGGCACCTGCGGTTGTGGGGCTCGAACTGCTATCGCTGCCACATGCGGCAACGACGAGTGCGAGACCGACCGCGAGAGCAGCGAGCTTGCTGCTGTTGCTAGTCCTCACGTGAATGGTCCTCCTGATGTGAGTGGAGGGAGGTGACTGGTGATGCGGGATCACCTACGCCTGCAAAGTCCTCCCCGATCCGTGCAAGCACGAAAAGGGTAGCACGACCCATTACCACCGGGTCGCCACACCGGCAGGCTGTTCAGGATCCGAGTTTGCAGATGCGCGCGAACTCGTCGGCGTCGAGGCTGGCGCCACCCACCAGTGCGCCATCCACATCGGGCTGAGCCATCAATTCGGCGATGGTGCCGGCCTTCACGCTGCCGCCGTACTGGATGCGCACCGATGCGGCGGCATCCACACCGGCGAGTTCGGACACGCAGGCCCGGATGGCGGCGCACACCTGCTGCGCATCGTCGGCAGTGGCCGTGCGCCCGGTGCCGATCGCCCAGATCGGCTCGTAGGCAATAACGAGTGAGGCGACCTGCTCGGGCTTGCGGCCAGCAAGACCAGCGCGCACCTGGCTCAGCACCTTGGTCTCGGTGCCACCCGCTTCACGCTCTTCCAGGGTCTCCCCCACGCACATGATCGGCGTCATGCCGTACTGCTGGATAGCAGCCACTTTCTTGTTCACCATCTCGTCGGTCTCGCCGAACAACTCGCGACGCTCGCTGTGGCCGCAGATGACGTACTGCACGCCGAGCTTGCCCAGGAATGCCGGCGACACCTCACCGGTGTAGGCGCCCTTCTCTTCCCAGTGACAGTGTTGTGCACCGAGCGCGTAGCGGAGCTTGTCGGTGTCGATGACCGTCTGCACGCTGCGGATGTCGGTGAACGGAGGGTGAATGCTCACATCGACCCGCTCCAACTCGTCTTTGCCCACCAGGTAGGCAAGCTTCTGCAACGTGGCGATGGCCTCGAAGTGATTGAGGTTCATCTTCCAGTTGCCGGAGATGAGTGGCTTACGCATTCGGGGCTCCTCGCAGTGCTTCGAGACCGGGCAGGTCGCCCAACTCCAGCAGTTCCAGTGACGCACCGCCGCCGGTACTCACGTGCGACACCTCGTCGTCGAGACGGAACTGCGCCAGAGCCGCAGCGCTGTCGCCGCCGCCCACCACGGTGAATGCCTTGGTGTCGGCCATGGCCTGGGCAACGGTGCGGGTGCCGGCCTCGAAACGCGGGTCTTCGAACATGCCCATCGGGCCGTTCCAGAACACGGTACGGGCATCCATGATCACGTCGCTGAATGCTGCTGCGGAGCCAGGCCCGATGTCGAAGCCCTTGGCACCCTCTGGCAGACGTGTGCCGAACGTGGCGAAGTTGCCCTGCGCATCCACGCCGACAATGTCGTCTGGCAGATGAATGGTCTTGCCGCTCGCCACCGACTCGGCCAGCAGACGACGGCAGGTCTCCACCTGATCCGGCTCGAACAGCGAGTCGCCGATCGGGTTGCCCTGCGCTGCAAGGAAGGTGAAGCACATCGCCCCACCCACCACCAGCGCATCGACGCTGCGCAGCAGGGCCTCCACCACGCCGAGCTTGTCGCTGATCTTGGAACCACCGAGCACGGCCACGAACGGGTGCTTCGGTTCGTTGCGCAGGCCGAGGAGCACCTCGACCTCCTTGGCGAGCAAGAGCCCCATGGCGCTGGGCAGCGTGCGCGGCGGGCCCACGATGCTGGCGTGCGCGCGGTGGCATGCGCCGAACGCGTCGTCGACGTACATGTCGATGCCGTCGACCAGTTGCGCCACGAACGCTGGGTCGTTGGCTTCCTCACCTGCGTCGAAGCGCAGGTTCTCCAGCAGTTCCACACCGGGTGCGAGCTCGGCGAGGCGGGCACGCACGGCATCCATCGAGTACTTGGGGTTCGGCTGACCCTTTGGCCGGCCGAGGTGCGAACAGGTGACCACCTGCGCACCGCGTTCGGTGAGCCAGTTGATGGTGGGGAGCGCGGCGCGGATGCGGAAGTCGTCGGTGATCTCCCCGTTCTCCATCGGAACGTTGAAATCGGTGCGAACGAGTACCCGCTTGCCGCGCACGTCACCGAGGTCGGCGAGCGTGGGGATGCGGCTCATGTCACTTCTTCTTACGCTTGGCTGCCTTGGCGCCGGCGAACAGCGTGGTGTCGACCAGACGGTTCGAGTAGCCCCACTCGTTGTCGTACCACGACAACACCTTCACCATCTTGCCCATGCTCATGGTGAGGCCGCCATCGAAGATGCTGGAGTGCGGGTTGCCCTGGATGTCGCTGGAGACGATCGGGTCTTCGGTGTACTCGAGGATGCCCTTGAGCGAACCCTTGGCAGCCTTCTTGAAGGCAGCGTTGATCTGCTCCACGGTGGCAGCGGTCTTCAGGTTGGCAGTGAAGTCGACCACCGACCCGGTGGGCACCGGCACACGCAGCGACGTGCCATCGAGCTTGCCCTTCATCGACTGCAGCACCAGCGAGGTGGCGCGCGCGGCGCCGGTGCTGGTGGGCACGATGTTGATGGCGGCGCCGCGAGCGCGGCGCAGGTCGTTGTGCGGGCCGTCGACGAGCTGCTGGTCGCCGGTGTAGGCGTGCACGGTCTGCATGAGGCCCTGCTCCACACCGAAGGCATCGTCGAGCACCTTCACCAGCGGCACGAAGCAGTTGGTGGTGCAGCTGGCGTTGGAGATGACCTTCTGCGTCGAGAAGTCGAAATCCTTGTGGTTCACGCCGTACACGAACGTGGCATCGGCGCCATCGCACGGGGCCGACACGATGACGAGCGGGGCCCCGCCCTCGAGGTGGTAGGCCGCAGTGGCGCGCTTGGTGAAGATGCCGGTGCTCTCGATGACCACATCCACACCCAGGTCGCCCCACGGCAGGTTCTTCGGATCGCGCTCGCTGAGCACGAGCAGCTCATCGCCATCGACCGAGATGCCACCCTTGCTGGCCTTGATGGTCTGCGGCAGTACGCCGAGCACGGAGTCGTACTTCAGGAGGTGCGCCATCGTGTCGAGGGAGCCGAGGTCGTTCACCGCCACGATGTCGATGTCGGCGCCGCGCTCTTTCACCGCGCGGAAGAAGTTGCGCCCAATGCGCCCGAAACCGTTGATACCGACGCGAACCGTCATGGCGGCGTGTCCTTTCAATTGATGGATTGCACCGACGACACTACTCGCTGCGTGGTCAGCGGCTCAGATCTCGGTGGCTGGTGCGCACGGCGAAGCCGCGATCGCGCAGGCGGCGAGCCATCTCTTCCACCACAGCAACACTGCGGTGCCGACCACCGGTGCAACCGATGGCCATCGTGAGATAGCTCTTCCCCTCGGCCTCGTACGCGGGCAGCAACCCCGCCATGAGCCCCTCGAACCGATCCAGAAAGTCGCTCGCCTGTGCGCGCTCAAGCACGAAGTCGCGTACTGTCGGGTCGTGCCCCGTGAGCGGACGCAGCGCTTCATCCCAGTGCGGGTTCGGCAGGAAGCGCACGTCCATCACGATGTCGGCGTCGATGGGCAGGCCGTGCTTGTAGCCAAAACTCTCCACCGCAATCTGCAGGCGGTTGCTCTCGCTGTCATCGTCGAAGGCCAGCACCAGCTTGGCCTTCAATTGGTGCACGTTCAGTTCTGTGGTGTCGATCACCAGATCGGCAGCGGCCTTCACCGGCTCCAGCAGATGCCGCTCGAGTTGAATGGCCTCCACCAACCCACTGGCCTCGCTGTCGAGGGGGTGCTTGCGGCGCGTGGCGTCGTATCGCTTCACCAACGCCGTGTCGGACGCGTCGAGGAACAGCATCCGCACGCGATGCCCGGCCGCACGCAGGGCCGACACCTTGGGCAATAGCTCCACGTGCTGGCGCCCGGCCACCAATGCCAGCCGATCGATGTCGCTGCCGGGCATGCTTACGAGGTCCACGATGGTGTCCACCAGCGAGGTGGGCAAGTTGTCGATGACATACCAGCCGAGGTCTTCCAACACCGCGGCCGCGCCCGAGCGACCTGCCCCGGACATACCGGTGATGAGGAGGATGTCGGCCATCGCTCGAACTGTAGGCGGCTACACCTTGCGAGTGCGCAGATAGAGCAACCGCGGAATCGTGCTGGCGGCCATGTACTCCTCCGCCTTGGCGAGGAAACCGGCCGGCGGAGCAGGCTCCTCCATGCGCTCGAGCAGCAGTCCGTTCGCTGAGAGCGCGTTGACGTAACGGCTGAGGGGGCGATGGATGAACGGAATGAAGACGTCCTTCTCCACCTCCTCGATGGTCTCGTTCTCCACGAGGTACTCACCGATGCGCCAGTACTGCTCGGGCGGGTCGAGGAACTGGTCGTCGATCCATCCGCTGTTCGGCGTCTGCAGCAATGGGTGATTCAGGAAGAAGCAGAAGCGACCACCGGGCTGCAGTACTCGGGCCACTTCGGCGATGGCATCGTCGACATCACGAATGTGCTCGAACACCAGACACGCCACCACGGCATCGAACGACTGGTCGGCGAACGGCAGAGCGGCCGCGCCAGCACGCGCCACCGTGGTGCCGCGCTCGCCCGCAACGTTGACGCAGTTCCAGGTTGGGTCGATACCGATCACCTGGGCACCCAGCCTGGCTGCCAGACGGCTGACCTGACCATCGCCGCAACCCACGTCGAGCACGCGTTGGCGCCCGTCGAGCTCGCGGGCAGCCAACGGAAGGATCTGCTCCTCGTACTCCGGGTCGGCCCCGTCGGTGAATCCGTCGATCCACCACTTTGCATGCGTTTCCCAGAGTGAGTCGCTCATTCCGCCAATGGTAAGGGCAGCGCGTAGAGTCGCCGCATGACGATCAGCTTCCGTGCCCTCGAAATCCCCACCTCCGACCTCGCTGAGAAGCCGCTGGGCCAGCCGTCGGCCGAGCCGCTCGAGGGCGCCGAGATCCTCACCCGCGCCAAGGTGTTCCTCGATATCGAGAAGATCACCTCGGGCACCTGGGAGTGCGAGCCGGGTGCGTCGCGGTGGGAGTTCACCACCCGCGGCGAAGTGATCTACGTGCTGAAGGGCCGCATGACCGTGCACGAAGACGGCGGCGAGCCGGTGGAACTCACCGAGGGTTCCAGCTGCATCTTTCCCATCGGCTGGAAGGGCGTGTGGACCGTACACGAGACGCTCCGCAAGGTCTTCGTGGTCTACCGCCCGTGAAGTTCTCGGCCTGGCCCACCAACGACCGCACGTGGGACGAGACGCTCGCTGTCGCACGCTGGACGGAATCGGCCGGTCTCCACGGCTTCTGGTACCAGGATCACCTCATGCCGTTCCGACCCGACGGCACGTCCGACCCAGGTGACGCACTCGAGTGCTTCACCGTGCTCACCGCCGTCGGCGCGCTGGTGCCTCGCGTGCGGCTGGTGTCGATGGTCTCTCCCGTCACCATCCATCACCCGGTGCTGTTGGCGAAGCGCGCCATCACCGCCGACCACGTGTCGGGCGGTCGAGTGGTACTGGGCCTCGGCGCAGGCTGGCAGGAGAACGAACACCGGGCCTACGGGTTCGAACTTGCTGCGCCCGGCCCGCGGGTGGATCGGTTCGAGGAAGCCATCCAGGTGGTGCGCTCGTTGCGCGACCATGAGCGCACGACGTTCGAGGGCACGTATTACTCGCTGCACGATGCACCGTGCGCGCCAAAGGCTGTTGGCTCACTCCCGCTGCTGGTGGGCACCGGCAGCCCGCGCATGTTGCGGCTCACAGCCCGGTTCGCCGAAGAGTGGAACACCTGGGGCGACCCTACGGAGGTGGCGCGACGCACCGATCTGTTCCTGGCCGCATGCGACGCCGTCCACCGCGACCCGGCCACCGTGCACCGCTCGGCTCAGGCACTGGTGTTCATCGGCGACACGACGCCCGAGTTCATGACCGGTCGATCCATCGCCGGCAGCGACCAGCAACTCATCGAGCAGTTGAACCGCTACGTAGAACTCGGTGTCGACGAGTTCGCCATCCCCGACTGGAACTTCGGCGCGTCACCCGCGGAGCGGGCCGAGCACTACGCGCATCTGCACGCCAACGTGCTGCCCCACGTCGGCTCGTAAGCGTTACGCACACCACGAGCGAACGATGCCGTCGAGCATCGTCTGCAACTCGCGCAGGCTCTGCTCGGTGACCCATTCGAGGTGTTCGTGCAACCCTTCGCCAGTTGGGCCCAGCACGACCGCCGGCGTGCCAGCCGCCTCGTGGAGCGCAGCGTCGGTCCAGTACGGGGCGTTCTTCGCCGGGCCGGGCACGACGTCGAGTACGGCGCGCAGGAATGGGTGGTCCTCGGCCAACGACATCGCCCGTCGGTGCAGGGTGACACCAACATCCACCGCGCACTCCCCCGCAGCACCACGAATGGCGTCGATGGCCGCAGCGATCTGATCGTCTTCGTCGGGCGCCACGGTGCGCAGTTCGGCCAGCAGCGTGCACCGATCGGGCACGGTGGCTGGCGAACCTTCGCTGCGCACTGCGTTGGCCACCACGATGGGGCGACTGGTCACGTCGCCGCGCGCCATCCAGGTGTCGTCGAGCGCGCGCACGGCCAGCGTGGCTCGAGCCGCTGCCTCTACGGCGTTGACACCACGATCCGGTCGCGAGGTGTGCGACGGCACCCCCGTGAAGTCGGCACGCACCATCGCCCAGCCGCGATGGCTGCGGATCACCGTGAGGTCGGTGGGCTCGAGCACCACGGCTGCATCAGCTCGCCACTCGCGTACGAGCGCCTCGGTGCCCACACTGCCCATTTCCTCGTCGGCCACTGCGGCCACGATGACATCGCCGGCCAACTCGCCCTCGCCTATCGACGCCGCGACCAGTAGCGCAGCGGCCAGTCCGCCCTTGGTGTCGAGCACGCCGCGCCCATGGAGACGCCCGCCTTCGCGATACACCCGCATGGTTGACTCGCCCGTGGAACCAACGGTGTCCATGTGCCCGTTCAGCAGCAACGACCTGCCAGCACCTCCCGAGCTCGCGCCACTCCCCCGTCGCACCGCCACCACATTCGGACGGCCCGGCGCAGCCTCGGTGTGGTGCACCTCCAACCCGCGCGCCGCGCACCAGTGCGCCACGAACGCCGCCACCTCACCTTCCCCGGGCGCACCGGGGATCAGGTCGGGGTTCACCGAGTTGATCGCCGCCAACGCCGCAGTCAGCCCCACCACGTCGTCCAGGTCATTGAGGTCATTCACGTCATTGAGGTCATTGAGGTCATTGAGGTCATTCACGTCATTGCTCATGCCAGCCACCCTACGAAGGCTGCGCCACCCCAAACGATCCCCGATTCGTCAACCGCCGGTTGACGTGGCGTCAACTCCCACTTGTCAGATCGGAGATCGATGAGGGGTCGATATGTTCCGAGTCACCATGGTCACCGTCCGCCAGCAGCTGCATCGCATGATCGACGACGCGCTCGATGACGATCCGCGCCGGGCACTCATCGCGGCCCGCCAGTTACAGGAGGAGGTGGTGTGGCTCCTTCAGCGTGCCGTGGCGCTCGCTCGGCGACAGGAATGGAGTTGGGGCAGGATCGGCCGACTCATAGGAACAACTCGCCAGGCAGCTCAACAACGCTTTGGGTCGGTAGTGCCACGGGTGCCTCCGCATCGTCGTGCCGACCGTCAGGACCCGATGGTCCAACACGTCCGCGAGACCGAGCGGATGCTGCGCGAGATGCAATCAGGACAGTGGCAGCGCCATCACGGCGATGACGGCGATGACGGCGATGACGGCCATCACGGCGGTGGCGAGGCGGTGCCTTGGTGAAACCTGTCGAAGATGGCTTGAGCGACGGCGTCGGGGAGGAACGACAGTTCCTGCAGGTCGGCGAGTGATGCCTTCTTCACGGCGTTCACGCCACCCATCACCTGCACCAGCTTCTTCTTGCGTGCTTCGCCCAGACCGGGAATGCCATCGAGGGAACTGGCCGTCATCCGTTTGCCGCGCAACTCGCGGTGAAAGGTGTTCGCGAAGCGGTGGGCTTCGTCGCGGATTCGCTGCAACATGAACAGGCCGTCACTGCCACGGGGCACCTCCACCGGTTCGCTGCGGCCCGGGAGGTAGACCTCTTCGAACCGCTTGGCGAGTGAGGCGATGGGAATCTCGTCCTGAAGGCCGAGCGCTCGCACCACCCGCTCGGCTACCGCGAGTTGGCCCTTGCCACCATCGACCAGCAGCAACTGCGGCGGGTAGGCGAACTTCTTGATCCGGCTGCGACCGCCGCGAGTGGATGAGTCGGCCAGTTCATCGTCGAGCGGTTGGTCGCGCTCGTTCAGGTAGGCCTGCAGGCGTCGGGTGAGCACCTCTTCCATAGCGGCGTAATCGTCGTTGCCAGGGACGTCCTTCACCTTGAACCGTCGGTACTCGCGTTTGTTGGGCAGACCGTCCTCCAACACCACCATGCTGCCCACATAGTCGGTGCCCTGAAGGTGCGCCATGTCGTAACACTCGATGCGCAGCGGCGCCTCGGGTAGGCCCAGCAGGTCTTGCAGTTCGGTGAGCGCGCGGCTGCGGGCGTTGTGGTCGCCCGCCCGGCGAAGGCGATGGCGAATGAATTCCTCCGACGCGTTGCGGGTGACCGTTTCGTGCAGGTCGCGCTTGTCGCCCCGCTGCGGCACGCGGATCTGCACGCGGCTGCCGCGCAAATGCGTGAGCCACTCCTCGTAGGTGGGTGAGTCGTCGGGTTCCACCGGCACGAGCACCTGTTTGGGCACACCGGCCGGCGGTTCGTCGCCGTAGATCTCTTCCAGGATGCGGTCGACCAGACCGCCCGGCGAGAGTTCCTCCACCTTGTCGAGGATGAAACCCTTGCGGCCCACCACACGGCCCTTGCGAACGAAGAACACCTGCACCGCTGCTTCGAGCTCGTCGTCGGCGATGCCGATCACATCGATGTCTTCGCTGCGATCACCCACCATCTGCTGCTTCTCGATGGCCTTGCGCACGGCGAGCAATCGGTCACGCATCCGGGCAGCGCGTTCGTACTCCAGAGCCTTCGCAGCGCTGGCCATCTCCTGCTCGAGGCGACGGACAATCTCGTCGGTGTCGCCATCGAGGAAGTCGCACAGTTCCTGCACCAACTGGCGATACGGCATCTCATCGATCTCACCGACGCAGGGCGCGCTGCACTTCTCGATGTGGAACAGCAGACACGGACGCCCGAGCCGCTGGTGCTCGTTGAACTTGCCCGGACTGCAGGTGCGAATCGGGAAGCTGCGCAGGAGCAGATCCAGCGTGTCTCGGATGGCATACGCATGCGGGTAAGGGCCGAAGTAGCGGGTGCCCTTGCGCTTGCGGCCGCGCATCACCACGGCCCGAGGAAACTGTTCATCCTCGGTGACCGCAAGGAACGGGTAGCTCTTATCGTCGCGAAGCCGAACGTTGAAGCGCGGCCGGTGCTGCTTGATGAGGCTGTACTCCAGCATCAAGGCTTCCACCTCGTTGCGAACCTCGATCCACTCCACCGACACTGCGGTGGACACCATCTGCGCCGTGCGCGGATGCAGATTGCGCGGGTCCTGGAAGTAGTTGCTCAGCCGCTGGCGCAGGTTGCCGGCTTTACCCACATAGATGACGCGCCCGTCGCGATCCTTGAACTGGTACGAACCAGGGGTCTCCGGGATCGTGCCGGTGGGAGGGCGGGCAACCACGTGCCCAGGATAGGGTTGGGCTCGTGCCAGGTCGCTACCAGTTCTCCATTCCCGAGCGTCAGAGCCGAGATGGCTGGTTCCGCATCGGCAGCCTCGACATCACCACCACGGCCTTCCTTGTGCTCGCTGGGGTGGTGTCCATGTTCTGGTACGCCATCGACAAGGCCTCGTTGAGCAGCCTCATCTTCACCGGGCAGGCGGTGCGAAGTGGCGATCTGTGGCGGGTGTTCACCTGGCCGCTCGTCACCACGCCGAACATCTTCTCGGCTATCACCCTGGCGTTCTTCTGGTTCGTGGGCCATCGCGTGGAGGATCAGGTGGGCCGCAAACGCTTCACCATCCTCATCGCTGCCATGACCGTCATCCCCGCCGTGCTGGTCACCTTGGTGCAACTCGACCCCGACAAGGGTGTCTACGGCCTGAACCTTCTGGCGCTGGCGTTGCTGGTGGTGTTCGCCCTCGACAACCCCAATGCCACCTCGTTCTTCGGCATTCCCATCTGGGTGTTTGCCGCCGTCTATGTGGGCATCATGATCCTGCAGTACATCGGCGACGGCATGTACGAAAGCCTCGTGATGGGCATCGGCGTCATCTTCATCGCACTCGGCGGCGCTCGCCAATACGGCATGCTGAGCGACCTCGAGTTCATCCCTCGTGTTGGCGGCGGTGCGCCCAAGAAGAAGGCGGCACGCCCGGCCAAGGGTTCTTCCTCGGGCTCGGGCAGCGTGGTCACCGGCCCATGGGCAGCACCGCATTCGGCCATCGAAGAACTGGAGCTGAACCAGTTGCTCGACAAGATCAATGCGTCGGGTATGGCTTCGCTGAGCAAGACCGAGAAGGCTCGCCTCAACGAGTTGAGTAAGAAGCTCCGCGGTAGCTGAACGCCACTACCAGCAGCACGCCCGCCAGCAGGGTGGCCGCATCGGCAAGTAGGTGGAAACCCCATGCCTGCTTGATGAAACCGGAAGCGAACGCAGCAAGACCGCCACAGAAGCTCATCGTGAGGTCGGCCGTTCCCTGCACCTCGACACGACTGTCGGGCGGCACGGAGCCGGTGAGCATGCTGGACCCGGCAATGAGGCCGATGTTCCACCCGATGCCCAGCAGGAACAGCCCGGCGAAGATGAGCGCCGGCACGTAGCCGGCCAGGGTGGACACGACCGTGCCCAGACCCAGCACCACCGCACCCACCATCACTGCCCGAACCTGGCCGATACGCGTGACGAACCGGCCCACGAAGGGGGCGAACGCGTACATACCGGCGATGTGCAATGCGATGACATATGCCGACAGGTCGGCATTGCCGTGATCCTTCATGTGCGACGGCGTCATGGTCATCACCGCCACCATTGCGGTCTGTGACGCCACCATCGCTGCGAGGCCCAGGGGCGCCAGCGTGCTGTTCCGAATCACTGCGGCGGAGATCCGGACCTGCTGCGATGGCCGAACGCGTTCAGCATGCGGGTCGAGTTGACCGTTCACTTCCAGCGGGTCGGGACGCAACGACCTACTGATGATGGTGAGTGATACGAGCAGAAAGAGCGAAGCGAAGAGGAATGGCCCGATGAACTCGTCGAGCCCGATCGCCACACCGACACGCTTCTCCAGAGGCGCGAGGATGGGGCCGAAGATGGCACCCAGCGTGCCCACTACCACCACGCTGGCGATGGCTTTCGCTCGATCGTGTTCCGTAGCGAGATCCGCAGCCACATACCGACCCTGCAAGGTGGCTGCCTGAGCGCCGCCGAAGCAGAGCATGCCCAACAGGAACAGCGGGAAGGCACGCAACTGCCCGCCGAGTGCGGCGACAAGCGCCCCGATTGCTCCGAGCCCGAACGCGAACATCAGCCCTGGGCGACGACCATTCCGACGCATAAAGGCCGACAGCGGCACAGCAAGGAATGCCGAACCGAAGGTGAAGGCCGCTGCGCCCGAGCCAGCAAACCGGTCGCTGCCATGCAATAGGTCGCGCGCCAACAACGCACCGACTGCCACCACGCCGGCAACAGCGGCCTGGCCGGGCACCTGCGCGAAACGCAGCGTGCGCAACGTGCGACGCTGAACGTCGGCGAACGGATTCACATGCCCAACAGTGGGCGCAGGAAGCGGCCGGTGTGGCTGCCTTCGGTGGCGGCAACCGTTTCCGGGCTGCCCTCTGCCACCACGAGGCCGCCACCGCTACCGCCCTCCGGCCCGAGATCGATGAGCCAGTCGGCCGTCTTGATGACATCGAGGTTGTGCTCGATGACCAGCACCGTGTTGCCCTGGTCCACCAAACGCGACAGCACGGTGAGCAAGCGGCGAACGTCTTCGAAGTGCAGCCCCGTGGTGGGCTCGTCGAGCAGATAAATGGTGTGGCCGGTACTGCGCTTGGCGAGTTCGGTGGCCAGCTTCACGCGCTGTGCCTCGCCACCCGACAGGGTGGGGGCCGACTGGCCGAGACGCACATAGCCAAGACCCACGTCGAGCAACGTCTGCATGTAGCGGGCGATGGCCGGCTGATTGGCGAAGAAGTGCACGGCCTCAGCCACCGGCATGTCGAGCACGTCGGCGATGTTCTTGCCCTTGAACTGAATGTCGAGCGTGTCGCGGTTGTAGCGATCGCCCTTACACACCTCGCACGGCACGTACACATCGGGCAGGAAGTGCATCTCGATCTTGATCGTGCCGTCGCCGGAACATGCCTCGCATCGGCCGCCAGCCACGTTGAAGCTGAAGCGACCCGGCATATAGCCGCGCACCTTGGCCTCGGCCGTAGTGGCGAACAGCTTGCGCACGTTGTCGAACACGCCCGTGTAGGTGGCCGGGTTGCTGCGTGGGGTGCGGCCGATGGGCGACTGGTCCATGTCGATGACCTTGTCGAGCAGTTCGACACCCTTGATGGTCTTGTGCTTCCCGGCGGCCATCTTCGATGAGTAGATCTTCTGCATGAGCACCGGCAGGAAGATGTCGCGCACCAGGGTGCTCTTGCCACTGCCGCTGACACCGGTGACCGCCACGAAACAGCCGAGCGGAATCTTCACGTCGATGTTGCGCAAGTTGTGCTCGCGGGCACCGACGATCTGCACCCAGTCGAGCCCTGGCGAACGCCGCGCCTCGGGCACAGGGATGCTGCGCTTCCCCGAGAGGTATTGGCCGGTGATGGACTCCTTCGCCTTGAGGATTCCCTTCACCGGGCCGCTGTAGACCACGGCGCCACCGTGCTCGCCGGCACCGGGGCCGATATCGACGATCCAGTCGGCTTCACGAATGGTGTCTTCGTCGTGCTCCACCACGAGCACCGTGTTGCCGAGATCGCGCAGGCGCAGCAACGTGTCGATGAGGCGGCGGTTGTCGCGTTGGTGCAGGCCCACCGACGGTTCGTCGAGCACGTACAGCGTGCCCACGAGGCCGCTGCCAATCTGGCTGGCCAGACGAATGCGCTGCGCTTCGCCACCGGCCAGGGTGCCGGCGTTGCGCGACAGGCTGAGGTAGTCGAGGCCCACATCCAGCAGGAAGCCGAGACGAGCGTTGATCTCTTTGGTGACACGTTCGGCGATCATTCGGTCGCGTTCGCCGAGCTCGAGCCCTGCGAGAAACGCCGACGAATCGGCGATGGCCATCTCGCAGACCTCGGCGATGTTCTTGTCGTTCACGGTGACCGCCAGCGTGGACGGCTTCAGACGAGCACCGCCGCACTTGCCGCACGGCACCTCGCGCATGTAGCCCTCGTACTGCTCGCGCGACCAGTCGCTCTCGGCGCCCTCGCGCCGACGGTTCAGCCACGGGATGATGCCTTCATACGCCGTGGAGTACTCGCGCATACGCCCGTAGCGGTTCTTGTACTTCACCTTCAGGTTGCCATCGACGCCATGCAGGATGACCTTCTGCTGCTTGGCGTTCAACGACTTGTATGGCTTGTCGAGATCCATCTCGTAGTGCTCGGCGACGGCTTCGAGCATGCGCGTGAAGTACTGCGTGTGGCTGCTGCGCCACGGCGCGATGGCGCCACCGTTGATCGACAGATCGGTATCGGGGATGACCAGTTCAGGGTCTACCTCGAACGTGGTGCCCAAGCCGTCGCAGGTTTCGCAGGCACCGTAGGGCGAGTTGAACGAGAAGTTACGCGGCGCGGGTTCTTCGTAACTGGTGCCGCACTTGGGGCATGCCAGGTGCTGGCTGAAGGTGAGTGTCTCGCCCTCCACCTCGCCATCGCGGGCGACGATCTCCACCTCGGCCACACCGTCGGCCAACTTCAGAGCGGTCTCCAACGAGTCGGTGAGACGCCGTTCGAGACCCTCGCGCAGCACCAGACGATCCACGACGATCTCGATGGTGTGCTGCTCGTAGCGAGCAAGCTTTTCGTCGCGCTTCAGGAACTCTGCGATGTCGACCACTTCGTGATCGATGCGGGCCCGGACAAAGCCCTGCCCTGCGAGATCCTGCAGCAGCGTGTCGTACTCGCCCTTGCGGCCACGCACCACCGGAGCCAGCACCTGGAATCGGGTGCCTTCGGGCAGCAGCAGAATGCGATCCACGATCTGCTGCGGTGTCTGGCGCTGCAGACGAGTGCCATCGTTCGGGCAGTGCTGCACACCGATGCGCGCATAGAGCAGGCGCAGGTAGTCGTACACCTCGGTGATGGTGCCCACGGTGGAACGGGGGTTGCGACTGGCGCTCTTCTGGTCGATGGAGATGGCAGGCGACAAACCCTCGATGACATCGACATCGGGCTTGTCCATCTGCCCGAGGAACTGCCGCGCATACGCGGACAGGGACTCCACGTAGCGGCGCTGCCCCTCGGCATAGATGGTGTCGAATGCCAGGCTGCTCTTGCCCGACCCAGACAGGCCGGTGAACACCACCAGGCGGTCGCGAGGGATCTCGATGTTGACGTTCTTGAGGTTGTGCTCGCGGGCGCCGCGAACGACGATCTTCGCTTCAGGAGCGGGGGGCATGGAGGCGAGGCTAGCAAACGAACAGACGTTCCCCTTCAGGGGGTCTGCCAGGGTGCCGATGAAGGTTGCATGGCGAACGGTTGGGGCAACGAGACGAACTTTTCACGTACATCCCTCGGCGTGATGGAGCACCTCTCGGCCACTTCCGGCCTGCCCACCTGGGTACTGACACGCACGAACGCCGGCATCAGCCAAGCCCTCGCCGTGGCGGATCCGAGCGGCGCCCTTCGTCTTCACCAGGCCGTGTCGAAGGACATCGGCGACGGCGCGGGGTGCCGCCTCGTGGTGCCGGTGATGCAAGCCGACGGCCAACTGTTCGGAGAACTGGTGGGGTTTGGCACCACTCCACTCCCCCAGTCCGAACTGGAGAGCCTGCGCACCGCCGCGGATGCGCTTGCCACCGTGCTGGGCGCGCTGGCCGGCAGCGAACGCACCCTCGCCGTGGAGCGCCGAGCCGCGGATCGGCGGGCGCCGGAGACCGACGAGTCCATGGCCGACCCGCTCACCGGTCTCGCCACACGGCAGGCGTGGGAACAGCGGCTTCGGCATGACGAGCACTTCTGCGCCGAGTTTGGCGAGAACGCAGCGGCGTTGGTGGTGGAGATGGACGACCTCAAACGCAACAACGAGCTACACGGCCACTCCGCCGGCGACGAGCAGCTTCGGCTCGCTGGTGCACTGGTCCGCGAGGTGCTCGGCGACGAGCACTACGGCGCCCGCATCAGCGGCGACCGCATCGGCGTGCTGATGGTGGGCGTACACGATCACGAGATCTCCGAGGTCGAACGACAACTGCGTCAGCGGTTTGCCTCGTCCGATATCTCGATGGCGTTGGGCGTCGGCGTGCGCCACCCCGACACCGGGCTGGACGGGTCGATTCTCGAAGCCGAGGCAATGCTGGAACAGACGCACCAGACCCGCACCGCGCCCATGACCGATGCTTCCGAGGCAGCAGTGGTGCTGGAAGCCATCGAACTCGGCGCCATCAAGGCGTACTTCCAGCCCATCGTGGAACTCCGCACCGGCGCCGTGGTGGCCATCGAGGCGCTGGCCCGATGGCAGACGCGCGACGGCGTGCGCGAACCCGACCAGTTCCTGCGGTCGGTGCAGCAGGCGGGGCTGCTCGGCGCATTGTTCGACCGCATCCTCGACGACGGACTCGCCCACCTGGCCGAGTTCCGCCACATCGTCCCCAACCTGCAGCTGGCAGTGAACTTCGAGTTCGACGCCAAGCCCGACCACAGTCTGTTCGCCACCGTCACCGAACTGCTGGCCAAACACCGGGTGCCGGCAGCTGCGCTCTCGATCGAGCTCAGCGAACGCCAGAGCTTCGACCTCCCCACCTCTGTCCGCAAAGAGTTGGTGAACGTGGCCGAACTCGGCGTGCACTTGGTGCTCGACGACTTCGGTACCGGCTTCGCATCGCTGGACACGCTCACCTCGTTGCCCGTCAGCGGCGTGAAGCTCGACCGGCGGTTCACGGGCCAGGTGGTGAACGGCGACCGCGAACCCGTGGTGGTGAAGGCCATGGTCGCGATGGCGGCCGAGGCCGGCCTGACGGTGATCGCCGAAGGCATCGAGACCCAACTCCAATGTGACCGACTGGTGCGTATGGGTTGCCGACTCGGGCAGGGCTATCTCTTCGCATTGCCGCAGCCAGCCGACAGCCTCGGCACGGTGCTCTCGGCGCCGTTGGTCACCACGTTCTGACTCGCCTTCGGCTGACCTCGATCGGTTTCTGGGCAGTACTGTCCGCTGGATGTTTCGACGGATGCACCCTCGACGCGTGGCGCTGCTGACGCTGTTGGCTGCCGTCATCGTGTCGGGACTGCCGAGCGTGGCCGAGGGCGGTGCGCCTGCAGCGGCGTCGACCCGATTGAGGGTGCAGTTGAAGTGGTACCACCAGGCCCAGTTCGCGGGTTGGTACGCAGCGCAGGATCAGGGCTACTTCGGCGAGCAGGGACTGGTGGTGGGCACCGAGCCCGGTGCGCCGGATCGCAACCCGATCGACGCCGTGAAGGACGGGTCGGCCGACGTCGCCGTCGCCTCCATGGCGCAGGCAGTGACAGCATCGACCGGCGGTCGGCGCTTCGTGAACATCGCTCAGATCTTTCAGTTGGCGGACTCCGAGTTGATCTGCAACTCGTCGATCGCCCGCCCGTCAGCGGAACAACTCGACGGCGCCACCGTGGCGGTGAGCCCCGACCGTCAGCCGGTGGTGAACGCCATGTTCCGGGCGATGTTTCCCAACGGCAGCGGAACACGCATCGTGCCACCGCAGCCCGACGTGACGGCGTTGGTCGAGGGCACCGCGGACTGCATCTGGGGCTCCGCGTTCAACGAGTACTGGCGAGCCGCCGACGCCGGACTCAGCGTGTTCACGGTCAACCCCACCGATCTGGGTGTGGTGAACATCGAGGATGGTCTGTATGTCGATGAGCGCCGCCTCGACGACTCGACATTCCGCAGGCAGATGGTGGGCATGCTCATCGCCTTGGAGCGCGGCTGGCAGTTCGCCCGCACCAACCCCACCTCGACGGTGCAGCTCGTGCGGCAACACAACCCGTCGCTCACCATCAGTTCCCAGCTACGCGAACTCGAATCCGTGCTGGCGTTGTTGGGTAACCGTTTCGGCTACTTCGATCCCGGCGCCTACGAGACGTCGGATCAGTGGGGCCGACCGAACCTGCCCGCGGAACTGCGCGACGGGCTCTGGACACACGACGTGTACACCTCTGCTCGCCGAGCGCTGGGCGACCGCCCCTTCGTGACACCGCTCACACAGCACTACCTCGTGCTCATCCGCAGTACGCAGTGGTACAAGGTGCTCATCTGGTTCGGCGTGTTCGCCGCAGCGATGTCCGGGGCCATCCTCGGGCACCGGCAGGGTTACCGAGTGTGGGGCCGCGTCGTGCTGGCCGCACTCACCGCACTGGGCGGCGGCGTGCTGCGCGATGTCATCCTTGGCGGCAACCGCTATCCGATCCCGCTGTTGCACGACACCGCCACGCTGCTGGTGGTGTTGGCCGCCGTGGTCGTGGTGTCGCTGCTCACCCGCTTCCGCTCACTCGATCTGCTCGATCGATTTGCGGTGAATGCCGACGTCATCGGCTTTGCAATCCTCGCCATCAACGGCGCCACCATCGCCCTCATCTCCAACGCCTCGGTCATCTGGGCTCCGATCTGCGCGGCGCTCACCGTGGCCGGTGGCGGCATCCTCAGCGACATCGTCGCTCGACGCGAACACACGCAGTTCAAGCGCGACATCTACGACGAGGTAGCCGTGGTCGGCACCTTCGCGTTGCTGGCGTTGCTCTGGGTAGCGAACCGGCACGAACACAAGCCGGTACTGGTACTGAGCTCGGTGCTCGTCGTGCTGGGCCTGTTGCTCGCAGCCCGCTTCGCCGTGCTGCGTCTCGACCTGCACTACCCCGCGAGGGGCAGTTTCACTGCGCGTCGCGCAGCTCGCGCCGAAGCTCGTTGACCTCGTCGCGCAAGCGCGCGGCGTACTCGAACTTCAGCTCGGCGGCCGCCTCGTGCATCTCTTCCTCGAGCGTTTGGATGAGACGCGCCAGTTCCTGCTGCGGCAGCGTCTTCAGCTCTCGGGCCACCTTCTCGCGCTCGCGGTTCTTGCGCTGACCCTTACCGGGCACCGGCGAGGAATCGTCGGGGCGCAGGAGCGAGAGAATGTCGCCGACGGCCTTACGAATGGTCTGCGGGTTGATGCCGTGTTCGGCGTTGTACTCCAACTGCTTCTGGCGACGCACCTGTGTGGTGGTGATGGCCAGATCCATCGACCGGGTGATCTTGTCGGCGTACATCACCACCTGACCGTCCACGTTTCGCGCGGCGCGGCCGATCATCTGAATGAGCGATGTCTCGCTGCGCAGAAACCCTTCCTTGTCGGCATCGAGGATGCAGACCAGGCTCACCTCAGGTAGGTCGAGCCCCTCGCGGAGCAGGTTGATACCCACCAGCACGTCGAACTCACCGAGCCGCAGGGCACGGAGGATTTCGATGCGTTGCACGGTGTCGATGTTGCTGTGCAGATACCGCACCCGCAGACCTTGCTCGAGCAGGTAGTCGGTGAGGTCTTCGGCCATCTTCTTGGTGAGCGTGGTGACCAGGATTCGGTCGCCCTTGGTGATGCGTTCGTTGACCATCTCCATCAGGTCGTCGATCTGGCCCTTGGTGGGCTTCACGATGACCTCGGGGTCCACCAGGCCGGTGGGCCGCACGATCTGCTCGACCACCTGGCTGCTGTGCTGCAGCTCGTACGCACTGGGCGTAGCCGACATGAACACGCACTGGTTGATGCGCTCGATGACTTCTTCGAACCGCAGCGGCCGGTTGTCGCGGGCGCTGGGCAGACGGAACCCGTAGTCGACCAACTCGTCCTTGCGGCGCAGGTCGCCGAGGTACTGGCCATGCAACTGCGGCACTGCCACGTGGCTCTCGTCGATGACCAACAGGAAGTCGTCGGGGAAGTAGTCGAGCAGAGTGAACGGTGGTTCGCCGGTGGATCGGCCGTCGATGTGCATGGAGTAGTTCTCGATGCCGTTGCAGTACCCGACCTCCTGCATCATCTCCAGGTCGTACTGGGTGCGCATGCGCAGTCGCTGCGCCTCGAGCAGTTTGCCGTTGGCCTCGAACCATGCCAGCCGCTCTTGCAGCTCTGCTTCGATACCGATGACGGCCTTGCGCATGCGTTCGTCGCCGGCCACGTAGTGCGTGGCGGGGAACACCAGGATCTCGCTGTGCTCGGCGAGTGTTTCGCCGGTGAGTGGGTCGACCGTGGTGATGCGATCCACCGTGTCGCCGAACATCTCGATGCGCAACACCGACTCTTCGTACGACGGATGGATTTCGATGGTGTCGCCACGCACACGAAACTTGCCGCGCCCCAACGCAATATCGTTGCGATCGAACTGCAGGTCCACCAGACGACGCAGAATGCTGCGCATGTCGTAGTCGACGCCGGTGTGCAACTCCAGCAGTTGCCCCTTGTACTCGGCGGGATCGCCCATGCCGTAGATGCAGCTGACCGACGCGACCACAATGGTGTCGCGACGGGTGAGCAGCGCTGCGGTGGCCGAGTGGCGAAGCCGATCGATCTCGTCGTTGATGGACGAGTCCTTCTCGATGTAGGTATCGCTGGAGGCGATGTAGGCCTCGGGTTGGTAGTAGTCGTAGTAGCTGACGAAGTACTCCACCCGGTTGTTCGGGAAGAACTCCTTCATCTCCTGTGCCAACTGCGCAGCGAGCGACTTGTTGGGCGCGAGGATGAGTGTGGGCTTCTGGGTGGACTCGATGGTCCAGGCGATGGTGGCGCTCTTACCCGAACCGGTAATGCCCAGCAGCGTCTGGAAACGATCGCCACGGGTGATGCCCTCGGAGAGATGAGCGATTGCCGTTGGCTGGTCGCCGGCCGGCGCGAATTCGGAGACCACCTTGAACTCGGACACGTAGGCAATCCTAGCCGCCGAACGCATGTTCGTCATCTAGCATCGGGCTGTGATCACCACCACCCGCCTCCACATTCGGATGATGCGCGATGCAGATGCGCCGGTGATTGCCGAGTACCGCAGCGACCCACAGATCGCGCTCTACCAGGACTGGATGATGCCCTACACACTGGAGATGGCGCGTGCCCGTCTGGCGGAACAGGCCCATCGCTCCGGCGTCACCGAAGGTCACTGGATCCAGCTCGCCATCGAACGTGACGGCGAGGTGGTGGGCGACCTCGCCTGCCACCTGCATTCGGGTGGCCGTATCGCCGAGATCGGCTACACCCTGCGCGCCGAATTCCATGGCAACGGCTACGCCACCGAGGCCGCAGGGGCCCTGATCGACCACCTACTGGCCACCACCGACGTGCATCGCATCGAGGCCAGCCTCGACCCCGAGAACGTGGCCTCCATGCGCGTTCTTGAAGCGGTGGGCATGCAGTTCGAGAGCCTCAGCCTCCAGAGCTATGCGATGCGCGGCGGCTACGTCGACGACATGCGTTACGCCATGTCGCGCAACGATCGGACGGCGTGGTCGGCCCGCCCTCGCCACGCCCCGACGGAGGTGTCGTTCGCCCCCATCACTGCCGACGACTCGCATCTGTGGGCAACCCTGCGCACCCATCGCTCGCAGGAGCGGTTCGTTGCGCCGATGGCGAAGAGTTTCCGCAATGCGTTGTTTCCCGAGGTGGTCGATGGCGCCCCAGTGAGGCCATGGATGCGCGGCGTTCTGGCCGACGGCGAGCGCGCAGGATTTGTGATGCTCGCCGATGTCACGCCACACCATCCAGAGGCGTACCTGTGGCGGTTGCTGATCGATCGCATGCACCAACGCCGTCACATCGGCATCGCAGTCATCGACCTCGTCAGGTCGCACCTCCATGCCCAGGGGCATCGCAGCCTGCTGACCAGCTGGATCGACGGGCCCGGTAGCCCTCGCCGGTTCTACGAGATGCTCGGCTTCCAACCCACCGGCAATGTGCTCGACGGCGAGGTGGAGGCACGGCTCACTTGGTGAGCGTGAAGTCGGGTGGCAGCTGCGGCAACGTCTGCAGCCACTCCCACAGCGCATCGATCTGCGGCTCCAGCGCTGCCAGGTCGCCGGAGTTGTCCACCACGAACCCTGCAGTCGCGAGCCGAGCCTGCCGTGTGGACTGCTTGCCGATGCGTGCCATCGCATCGCCCTCGTCGAAGCCGCGGAACTGCACCAATCGCTGCACCTGCGTCTCCACCGGCACGTCGACCACGATGACACCTTGCAGACCCTCGCGAGGGTTCTCGGTGAGCAGCGGAATGTCCATCACCACGATGTGATCGGTGGGCAATTCAGCCATCACCCGACGGTTCATCTCGGCACCAACTGCTGGGTGCACGATGGCGTTGAGCGCCTTGAGTGCCTCAGGGTCGGCGAATGCAACGGCGGCGACGGCGGCACGGTTCAGCGAGCCGTCGGCAGCGATGACCTCGGGGCCGAACCTGTCGGCCATCGCCTGCAGCACCGGCGAACCCGGCTGCTGCACGTCTCGCACCACGGCATCCGCATCGACGATGACGGCACCGCGAGCCGCCAGCGCAGCGCTGACGGTCGATTTGCCCGAGCCAATACCACCGGTGAGTCCGACCAGGATCATGAGCGTCACCGTAGTGGAGCGTCCCAGGTCAGTAACATCCCACTGTGGCTGATGACTTCGTGGAACGGCGGGCGACACCGCGGACCGAAGGCCAAGAGCACCACGGCGTCAGTTGGCCCCTGGTCGAGCGCCGCCAGACCGACGGCCAAGCTCCTGACGGCGTGGATCGACGCGGCGACCGGCACTTCAGTGCCGCCGCTGCTCCGCCCACCCTTCAGGCCGCACCACTGTGGCCATTCCGCCTCGCCGCCCTGACGGGCGCGTTGGTGCGAGCCGTGCCCGAGATCTCGCGCGGCAACATTGGCCTCGCCGTCATCACGTCGCTGGCCGTGGTGTTCACCGCGGCCATGTGCCGGTGGCCGGCGCCGTACCGCAACGATCAGACCACCCGGCGCCGCATCGTCGGGGAACAGGTCCTGAACACCGCTGCCGTGCTGCTCAGCGGCGCCTGGGCATCACCCTTCGTGCTCTTCTTCGTGCCCACCGGCATGCTCGCCGGTTTCGCCGCAGGTGCGCTGTACAGCACCTACATCGCCGCCGCAGCGGTCTCCATTGTCACCGTGCAGTACATCGGCGTCGAAGGCGTGGCCCATGGACTGCAGGACGGTGCACTCTGGGCAGGTCTGCTCGGCCTGGTCGCCTTCACCAGCGGTCTTGCTCATCGCGCTGCTGCCGACGCGGCGAAGCAGCAGGAGCGAGCGATGGACCGTGTGAGTCGGCTCTCGGAGGCCAACTCGCTGCTGTTCTCACTCCAGCGGGTGGCGCAGACGCTGCCGGCCTCGCTGGATCTCGAAGAGGTGATGGACACCACGGTCGGCCGATTGCGCTCGATGGTGGAACACGACGCGTTGGTCGTGTACCTGCTGGACAACGCCACGCAGACCATGGAGCCGTCGCGGATGAGTGGCGTCGCGAAGGCCCGCCCCTACCCGATCGGCGAATTGCCCAAGGGTTTGCAGTTGGCCCTCGACTCGCCCAAGACGGTTCGCCTCGACGACCTCCACTCCGACCAAGGCATTTCCGCTGGCGCCCAGTCGGGGCTCTACGCGGCGCTCCGGGCCCGCGGTGCGCTCGTGGGCATGCTCGCCGTGGAGTCAGAGAAGCCCTCCGCATTCGGCCAGCAGCAGGCAGAGGTGGTGCACGGCCTCACCGAACCATTCGGCATCGCCATCGACAACGCTCGCATGTTCCTGCGCATCGCCACACTGGCGGCAGATGAAGAACGCAAGCGCATCGCCCGCGACCTGCACGACCACGTCGGCTCATCGCTGGCCCTGATCGGTTTCGAGGTCGACCGAGCTATCACCATGACCACGCACGGCGACGACGTGGAACCCGTGTTGCGCGAGCTGCGCCAGCAGGTGTCGGCCGTGGTCACCGACGTGCGCGAGACGCTCTACGACCTGCGCACCGACGTATCGGATACCTACGATCTCAGCGACACGGTGCGGGGGTTCCTGGCCCGCGTCCAGCAGCGCAGCGGCCTCGCCACCACCGCCGACATGCAGATCGGCGAGCGGCTGCCGCTGGTACTGGAACGCGAGCTCTGGCAGATCATCCGCGAGTCCATCGTGAACGCGGAACGACACGCCAAAGCCACCAATTTGGTGGTCACCGGCCGGCGAACCGGCGAGCGCATCACGTTCTCCGTGCGCGACGATGGTGTCGGCCTCGACGCAACGAAGGCTCGCCCCGACAGCTACGGGCTGATGGGCATGCGCGAGCGTGCCAACCGTCTTGATGCCGAACTCAGCCTGCGCACCCTGCCCACCGGCGGATCCGAAATGCGCATCGAACTCACCGAAGGAAGCTCCAACTGATGACCACTGTCGTACTCGTCGATGACCACACCATGCTCCGCCAGGGGCTCCGCCGCGCGCTCGAGAGTGAGGGGGTGAAGGTGCTGGGCGAGGCCAGCGATGGCGACGAGGGCGTGAAGATCGCCCTCGCCACGAAGCCCGATGTGGTGCTCATGGACGTGTCGATGCCCGGCACCGACGGCATCGAGGCCACCAAGAAGCTGGTGGGCGCCGACAACCGCATGCGCGTCGTGATGCTCACCATGCACATCGACCGCGAGGTCATCGATCGGGCCATCAAGGCCGGCGCCGTGGGTTACCTCACCAAGGACGCATCCATCAGTGAGGTTCTCGAAGCCATCCGGCTGGCCGCGAACGGCGACCGGCCGATGTCGCCGCGTCTCGCCGCGGCGATGCTCACCGAGGTGCACAAGGAGACCGAGCAGATCATCAGCCAGCGCGAGGAAGAGGTGCTGCAGCTGGTGGCCGACGGTCTGGGCACCACCGAGATCGCCGAGAGGCTCTACATCAGCCAGAAGACGGTGAAGAACCACCTGGCCAGCATCTACGAGAAGCTGAACGCCCGCGACCGCACGCAAGCGGTGCTGATGGCTGTGAAGATGGGCATCGTCAAGCTCACCTGAGCCGCATCGCAATGTACGAAAACGCTGAAGGGGCACGGACCGATGGTCCGTGCCCCTTCGAGTTGATCGTGTGAGATCAGGCTTCTTCGGCCGGAGCCTCAGCGGGAGCCTCGGCCTCAGCGGCGGCAGCCGCAGCAGCGGCGGCCTCGGCAGCGGCTTCGGGGTTCGCCTCGTAGTACTCGGCCCATGCGGCCTCGCGCTCGGCGTCGTCCTGGCCGGCAGCCCAGTTGCCGTGCTCGTCGATCTCGAAGTGCTGGCGGTACTCCTCGGCCAGCTCGCCACCTTCGGCGGCCTGCTTGATCGAGAGGCTGATGCGGCGACGGGCGAGGTCGAGATCGATGATCTTCACCCACAGCTCCTCGCCGGGGGTGACGACCTGCTCGGGAGCATCCACGTGGTGCGTCGACATTTCCGAGATGTGCACGAGACCTTCGATGCCATCGCCCACCTGCACGAAACCGCCGAACGGCACGAGCTTGGTGACACGGCCATAGACCAGCTGGCCGACCTCGTGGGTGGAGGCGAACTCCTGCCACGGATCCTGCTGGGTGGCCTTCAGCGAGAGGCTGATGCGCTCGCGGTCGAAGTCGACATCGAGCACCTGCACGGTGACCTTGTCGCCCACGGCCACCACGGCACCCGGGTGATCCACGTGCTTCCACGACAGCTCGCTGACGTGGATGAGGCCGTCCATACCGCCGAGGTCGACGAATGCACCGAACGACACGACGCTGCTGACGACACCCTCGCGGACTTCGCCCGGCTTGAGGTTCACCAGGAAGCTGTCGCGGCTTTCCTTCTGCGTCTCTTCGAGATACGCACGACGGCTGAGCACCACGTTGTTGCGGTTCTTGTCGAGCTCGATGATCTTGGCCTGCACGTTCTTGCCCACGTACGGCTGGAGGTCGCGCACACGGCGCAGTTCCACCAGCGAGGCGGGGAGGAAGCCACGCAGACCGATGTCGACGATGAGACCACCCTTGACGACCTCGATGACCGGACCCTCGACCATGCCATCGGCTTCCTTGATCTTCTCGATGGTGCCCCACGCACGTTCGTACTGGGCACGCTTCTTCGAGAGGACCAGGCGGCCTTCCTTGTCTTCCTTGGTGAGCACCAGCGCTTCGACCGAATCGCCGAGCGAGACGATCTCGCTGGGATCCACGTCGTTGCGGATGCTCAGCTCGCGAGCGGGGATGACGCCCTCGCTCTTGTAGCCGATGTCGAGCAGCACTTCGTCCTTGTCGACCTTCACCACCGTGCCGTGGACGAGCTGACCGTCCTGGACATCGACCATGGTGCCGGAAATGGCTTCGGCGAATGACATGCCGAGGTCGTCGGAGACGATCTCGCGGGGGGTGTAGTTGCCCTCTTCATCGAAGGTGCCGTAGGCACTGGTTGCGGAGGGGGTCTGAGTATCGGACAAGGGACGATCGCTTTCGGACAAGGACCTAGAGATCCGGCGGATTCCGGACCCGGGCAGGATAGCAGCGATCCTTCCCGCTGCCATCAGGCGCGTCGGGCGAGCACCAGGAACTCGGCGGTCTCCACAGTGGGCACTGCCAGCACATATGCACCCGGTTCCACACTGTGGATGGCGGTCACTGTGAGGCCGGCGGTGCGGCACAGCAGGCGCAGTTCGCGGGGCGTGTAGCAACCGGTCCACAGATCCACGGTCTTGGAAACGCCGGTTTCACTGCGTACTTCTGTGTGTTCGTGGTTCACGCCCGTGTCGGCATCAAAGGTGGACTGGCCCTCCCCTTCCCCGTCGAAGTACTTCACCGCGAAGTAGGCGTTGAAGGCGCTCAGCGCCAACTGTCCACCCGGTCGCAGCGCCCGAGCCATGCCGCCGAGCACCCGTTCGTCGTCGCCATTTGCCGTCATCAGGCCAAAAGCGCCCTGGCATAGGCAGATCACGACGTCGAATTCGCTGTCGAATGCAAGGTCGCGAGCGTCGAGTCGTTCGAACGTGGCGCCGTCGGGAGCGGTTTCGAAGGCGAGATCGACGAACCGTTGGGCGATGTCGATGCCGTGCACGATGAGACCTCGGCGGGCGAGTTCATGAGCGTGCCGACCGGGCCCGCACCCCACGTCGAGCACCCGCATGCCGGGCTGCAGGGCCAGCGCCTCCATGAGGAAGTCGACCTCCTGCACCGTGCCCTTGGTGAACGAGTACCGCAGATAGGCGCTACCGAGGTGGTCGGCGATGGGTTCGAACCAGTGTTGGCTCATCGCCGAACTACTTGGCGGCGGCCCAGGTGGCACCCCAGGCGGCGTTCACCTCGAGCGGCACATCGAGGCTGGCGGCGGCACGCATGATGTCGAGCACCATCGGGCCCACCTGCTCCATCTCGGCCTCGGGCACCTCCACCAGCACTTCGTCGTGCACCTGCAGTACCAGTTGGGCTTCCACCCCTGAGGCATCGAGCGCTTGGTCGATGCGCACCAACGCCACCTTGAAGATGTCGGCAGCCAGACCCTGGATGCCGGCGTTCATGGCCTGGCGTTCGCCCGCCTGACGGATGCGGAAGTTGCTGTTCGACAGTTCGGGAATGGGGCGACGACGGCCGAACAGGGTCTCGGTGTAGCCGCGCATGCGAGCCTCCACCACCGTGCGCTCCATGTAGTCCTTCACGTTGGGGAAGGCCCGGAAGTACGCCTCGAGAATGACGGACGCTTCATCGACGCCGATGCCCAATCGCTGAGCAAGACCGTAGGCCTCCATGCCGTAGGCGAGGCCGTAGCTGACCATCTTCGCCTTCGACCGCTGCTCCGTGTTCACGGCTGTGGGCTCGACGCCAAACACTCGCGCCGCGGTGGCGTTGTGGATGTCGGTGCCGCTGGTGAACGCGTCGATGAGGCCAGGGTCTTGGGCCAAGTGGGCGATGCAGCGCAGCTCGATCTGGTTGTAGTCGGCCACCAGCAACTGGCAACCGGCTGCGGGCACGAACGCCTTGCGGAACTGGCGGCCTTCCTCGCTGCGCACAGGAATGTTGTGCAGGTTCGGCTGATCGCTGGACAGGCGGCCCGTGCGTGCGACGGTCTGGTTGAACGTCGCGTGGATGCGGCCATCGGGCGCCACTTCGGCCAACAGACCGGTGCCGTAGGTGCCGCGCAGCTTCTCCACCTCGCGATACGCCAGCAACGGCTCGATGAACTCGGGCCACTGGTCGCGCAGCTTCTCCAGCGTGGCGGCGTCGGTGGAGAAGCCGGTCTTGGTCTTCTTGCCCGGGGCCAGCCCACGCTCGGTGTAGAGGACCTCGCGCAACTGCACCGGCGAGTTCAGGTTGAACGGGCGACCCACCACGGCCTGCAGTTCGGCACCGAGTCGCTCGACGTCGCTGGTGAGCTTCTGGTTCAGCGCCGTCAGCTCGGCCACATCGACGGCGATACCGACGTGCTCCATCTTCGCCAGCACCTCCACCAACGGGTTCTCGATGGTGCGGTACAGCTCGTTCATGCCCTGGTGTTCCAGCGCGTTCTCCAGAGCGGCGGCGAGGTGCGCCACGGCCAGCGCTTCGCGAGCTGCGATCTGGCGGTGGTCGGGGCCGCCACCGAAGTCGAGTTGGCCAGCGGCAGTAGCGCCCTCTTCGGCCAGTTGATACGACGTGTAGCGGGCCACGAGGTCGCGCAATGCGTAGCGCGTGTCGGCGGGGTCGATGAGATAGGCGGCGATGGCGGTGTCGAGCCGCAGGTGCGGCACGGCGCAGCCCTGGCCCAGCATCCAGCGCATCAGCGGCTTGGCGTTGTGACTGCGCAGGCCCGGATGCGCGGCGACCGCAGCCAGCACGTTGGGGTCGCGGGCGATGCCGGCGGGCATCCACACCACCTCGCCCATGGCGGGGTCGGTGACCACAGCAAGCCCGCCGAGTGCGCTGCGGCCGGGTTCGCCTTCCCATACGGCGATGGCATCCAGTGTGGGCTGGGCAGCGATGACCGCCACCGCCGCGGCTGCGCCATCGACATCCGACACTTCGGCTTCGAGTACCGACGCCGTGGAACCAGCAGTGACCGGCACGTCGGCACCCATCGCACCGAGCACTTCGTACAGGCGGTCTTGCAACTGGCGGAACTCGAGGAAGTCGAACAGGCGGCGCACCTCGGCGTCGTCGGGCCGCACGCCCAGCGTCTCGAAGTCGAGGCTGATGGGCGCATCTCGGCGCAGCAGCATGAGATCGAAGTTGGCCTTCGCCCGTTCGGCGAACTCTTCGAGGTTGGCCCGCAGCTTGGGCGTCTGCTCGGCCGAGTGAGCGAAGATGCCGTCGAGACTGCCGTACTGGTTCAGCAACTTCGCGGCCGTCTTCTCGCCCACTCCGGGCACGCCCTCGAGGTTGTCGCTGGGGTCGCCGCGCAGCGCCGCGTACTGCGGGTAGAGCTCGGGCGTGACACCAGTCTTGGCCAGAATGCCGGCCTCGTCGTACAGCGCGTAGTCGCTGACGCCGCGCTTGTTGTAGAGCACCTTCACGTGCGGATCGCTGACGAGCTGGTAACTGTCGCGGTCGCCGGTGACGATGGTGATGTCGTGGCCCAGCATCTTGCCCTGCTCGGCCACCGTGGCCAGGATGTCGTCGGCCTCCCAGCCAGCCAGGTCGATGACGGTCACGTTCAGGGCCGCAAGCACCTCGCGCACCAGACCCATCTGCTGGCGCAGGATCTCGGGCGACGCCTCGCGCTGTGCCTTGTACAGCGGGTTGGCCTCGTGCCGGAACGTGGGCTCGGGGCGATCGAACGCCACCATCACCCCGTCGGGCTGCTGGTCTTTCACCATGTAGATGAACATGGATGTGAAGCCGAACACAGCATTGGTGACCTGCCCCGAGGCAGTGGCCATGTCGGTGGGCAGGGCGAAGAAGGCCCGGTAGGTGAGCGAGTTGCCGTCGAGCGCCAGGATCTTCACGGGCGCAACGAGCCGTCGAGCACCCGTTCGGCCACGTCGCGCATGCGGCTGCGCTCGCTCATCGCGGTGCGCTGAATGAAGGTGAACGCCTCGCTCTCCTTCAGGCCGCACTGGTCGATGAGCACACCCTTGGCGCGGTCGATCACCTTGCGCGCCTCGAGTTGCTCGCCCAGCGCATCCACTTCGCCCGATAGTTGCTGCAGTTCGCGGAAGCGGCCGATGGCCACTTCGATGGCCGGAATGAGGTCGCTCTTCTGGTACGGCTTCACCAGGTACGCCAGTGCGCCCGCATCGCGTGCGTCTTCCACCACTTCACGCTGGCTGAACGCCGTGAGCATCAGCACACCGCAGATGCGCTCTTCGCTGATGATGCGCGCTGCCTCGAGGCCATCCATGTGCGGCATCTTGATGTCGAGGATGGCGAGATCGGGTTGGAGCGAACGCACCAGATCCACGGCATGATCGCCGCGGCCGGTCTCGCCCACCACCTCGTAACCCTCTTCCTCCAATGTTTCGCGGAGGTCGAGGCGGATGATGGCTTCGTCTTCGGCGATCACGACTCGGATCGTCATGGGGCGTTCCTTTCCGGCTGGACCATCGCCATTCTGGCAGGCAGGTGGGGTCAACCGGAACCCAGTTGGTCCAACAATGCGTCCTGCTCGGCTTCCAGCCGCGTGATGCGCTGCCGCATGACCACGCGATGGCGCTCCATGGCTTCCAGATCGGGCTCGCCTTCGGAGATGTAGAGCGACTGCTCTTCGCTGACCGCCAACTCTTCGCGAGCGGCCCGCAACTGCGCCACGTTCTTCTTCAACTTGCGCTGCACCAGCCAGGAAGCCATGCCACCGAGTCTAGGAACCGGCACAATGAGCGGGTGGATGATCTTTGGGGCATCGCTGACGGCTACCACGACGTGAACGGTCAGTGGCACGACACACCGACCGCCACCCGCGATCTGCTGCGCCAGTTGATGGGCGAACCGCAATCTGCCGAGCCGATGTGGTTCGTGGACGAGGGCGCTACCAGCGCCCTGCTGGGGCCATGCCGGCTGCTGCTCGACGACGGCACCGATCGCGGCGAGATCCATACCCTGCCCGCCGACATGCCCATCGGCTACCACTCGCTGGTACCACTGGACGGTGGCCCCACCACGATGCTGGTGGTGGCACCGCGCACCTGCCCGCCTGCACCACACGGATGGGGCGTTTCGGCTCAGGTGTACTCGCTGTGGCGTCGCGACGGCTGGGGCATTGGCGACCTGGCCGATGTGGAGTATCTGGGTCAGCGCGTCGCCGCCGCTGGTGGAGTGGCGGTGCTGCTCAGCCCGTTGCACGCTCCCGCGCCGAGCCTTCCGCAAGAACCCAGCCCGTACTATCCCAGTTCGCGCCGCTGGCTGAACCCTCTCCACTTGCCGCTGTATGCCGACCGCCCCGCCGAGCTGAGCAACGAGCCCGGTGCCCTCATCGACCGCGACCGCGTGTGGGCCGCGAAGCGACAAGCGCTGAGCCAGCGATACCAGACCGAGGGCACCGACTCCGGATGGCGCGGCTGGGCCCGCGCCCAAGGACAGGAACTCTGGCGGTTCTGCACGTTCGCCGCGCTCGCCGACCGGCACGGCCCCGCCTGGCGCCAATGGCCCGACGAGCTTCGCCATCCCGACTCCCCTGCTGTGGCCGATCTCCCCATCACCGACCACCAATTCGCGGCGGCGTGCGAGTTCCACGCCTGGATGCAGTACCTCGTGCACCAGGAACTCGGACGCACCTCCGCCGGAGCCGGCGTGGCACTCATCGGCGACCTTGCGGTGGGCTGCTCCAGCGATGGCGCCGACGCGTGGCTAAACCAGGATCTGATGGCACTCGGGGTGTCCATTGGCGCCCCGCCCGACCCGTTCAACGCTGCCGGGCAGGACTGGGGGCTGCCGCCGTTCATCCCGTGGCGGCTGCGCGCTGCCCAGTACGCGCCGTTCATCTCGTTAGTGCGAGCTGCCTGCCGGCACATGGGTGGCCTGCGCATCGATCACGTGATGGGGCTGTTTCGCCAGTTCTGGGTTCCTGCCGGCGGCTCGCCCGCCGAGGGCGCCTATGTGCACCTTCCAGCAGACGAGATGCTGGCCATCATTCGCATCGAGGCGAGCCGCGCCGGCACGTTCGTGATCGGCGAAGACCTCGGCACGGTGGAGGCCGGAGTACGCGAAGCCCTACGCGACAGCGGCATCCTCGGCACGAAGGTGTGGTGGTTCGATCAAGCGTGCGCCCAGTGGCCCGAGGCCAACCTCGCCACCGTTACCACGCACGACCTCCCCACCGTCACCGGTGTGTGGTTCGGCGCCGATGGCAGCACCGAGATGTACGACGCGCTGCATGCGCTGGTGCCCGGCACCAATGCCACCGCAGCCGCTGTGGGTGTGCACGCTGCCGTTGCTTCCAGCCCCGCCCAGCTGGTGCTGGCCACCACCGACGACCTCGCCGGAATGCTGGAGCGGCCGAACCGACCGGGCACCACCAACGACAAGGAACCGAACTGGAGTCGCCGACTCGCTGCTGGCGTGGATCGACTGTTCGATGCAGAACCCGGCGCACAGATCATTGCTGTCTTCACTAACGTCGCACGGAACCACACGATTCTGGGGGACAGAGAATGAAGGCCACCGCAGCGGTGCTCCGCGGAGCAGACCAGCCGTACGCAATCGAGGAGATCGATCTTCGCGACCTTCGAGCCCACGAGGTATTGGTTCGCATCGTCGCTGCCGGCATGTGCCACACCGACGTGCTGCCCCGCGTCCCGGGCTTCATTGCTGCACCGCCGATCGTGGCCGGCCACGAAGGAGCAGGCGTCGTGGAAGCTGTCGGCGGCGATGTCACCCGGGTGAGCGCTGGCGACCACGTGGTGCTGTCGTTCGACTCGTGTGGCGCGTGCGCGAACTGCAACGCCGGCCAGCCCGCCTATTGCGACACATTCATCGTGCGCAACCTGTTCGGCCGTGAACTCGATGGCACGAGTACCGCCACCGACGCATCGGGCGCCCCTGTGGCAGCTCGCTGGTTCGGCCAGAGTTCGTTCGCCTCGCACGCCATCACCACCGAACGCAACACCGTGGTGGTCGACAAGGCACTGCCGCTGGAGAAGCTCGGCCCGCTCGGCTGCGGCATCCAGACCGGCGCTGGCAGCATTCTCGGCGCACTCGACGTGCAACCTGGCACCAGCGTGGCCGTGTTCGGCTCTGGCGCCGTGGGTCTCGCCGCAGTGATGGCCGCCAAGGTGGCTGGTGCCACCACCATCGTCGCCGTCGACCTGCAGCAACACCGCCTCGACCTGGCGCTCGAGCTCGGCGCCACCCACGTGGTGAAGGGCAATGCCCTCAACGTCGGTGCGCAGATCATGGCCGCAGCCGGCGGTGGAGTGCAGTACGCATTCGACACCACAGGGATCCCGGCGGTCATCGTCACTGCCCTGCAGGCCACGCGCATGACCGGCAAGGTGGGTCTGGTGGGCGTGCAGCAGGGCGATCTGGTGCTGCAGTCGAACGACATGCTGGGCAAGACCCTCCTCAACATCCTCGAGGGCAGCGTCGACCCACAGGTCTTCATCCCACGCATGATCCAACTCTGGCTGGACGGACAATTCCCCTTCGATCGGCTGATCGAAGAGTTTCCTCTCAGCCAGATCAATGAAGCAGAGCAATCGTCACTGGCGGGCGGTGTGATCAAGCCGGTCCTGCGCCCGTGACGGCCCGGAGTCGCGCACGTCGCGCTCCGGCCGCCGCTGTTGCCCTCGCTCTCGCGTGGGGATCCACCGGACTCGCCGCATCCGCGCCGAAGGTACCCGTGGCTGTCGTTCCCGCGAACGCAACCCAGAAGGCCGTGCGCGTCGCGCCTCCCGATCGGCGGGTGTTGCTCGGCTTCGTCGGCGACATCCACGTGCATCGCCGCGTGAACCGAACCGCGGCGCGCCCGAACGGCACCTACGACTACTCGGGGATGTTCGCCAACGTCGCCCCCATCCTCCAGCACGTCGACGTGGCGATCTGCCATCTCGAGCAACCCTTCGCGCCGCCGGGCCAGCCAGTGATGGTGGAGCCACCTCTGTTGTCGTCGGCGCCACAACTCGCTGCCGGGCTGGCCTCGGGCGGATTCGATCGGTGCGGCACCGCCTCGAACCATTCGATGGACCGCGGCGCCGAAGGCATCGACACCACCCTGGCGGCAATGGACGCCGCAGGGCTCGGCCACACCGGCACGGCGCGAACTCCCGCAGAGGCGGCACCGGCGATCTTCACCGTCAACGGGGTGAAAGTGGCACAGCTCGCATTCACCTTCGGCAGCAATCGCGGTACACCACCCGGCGAACCGTGGCGGGTGAACGTCTCCAGCCCATCGGCAATCCTCGCCGCAGCCCGGCAGGCAAGGTCCAAAGGCGCAGAGGTCGTGGTGCTCACCGTCGAGTGGGGCATCGACAAGATGGTGCAGCCGACGGGCGACCAACGAAGTTTGGCCGCCGCCATCACCGCCACCCACGAGATCGACCTCATCGTGGGGTACCAAGCGCACGTCATCCAGCCCGTCAGCCAGGTGAACGGCACCTGGGTGGTGTGGGGCATGGGCAACTTCTTGTCGGACCATCCGGTGAACAGCGAATGGCCGACCGCATCGGGCGACGGGGCGATCTTCACCGTGGACGTGAAGGTGGACCGAAACGGCCGAGCCAAGGTGTCGGCCCCGATGGTGGTGCCTACGTGGTGCGACCGACAGGGAGGCCACGTGATCATCCCGACGTCGATGAAGGAAGACCCCACACTGCCCGCATGGAAGCGTCAGGTGTTGGCCGCCTCTGCCGCCCGGACCGCTTCGGTCGTCGGCAATTTCGTTGCACCCGGGGCGTGAGCCGAATCAGCCCTTGGCGAACGCTGCGAGATCGCGAGCCGTGTCGGCGCTGATCTCCGGGCACGCCAACGGGAAGATCTCGGTGCCATGCATCGTGCCCATCGACATGCGGGCGCGAGCCGGCACGCCGGCCGCCAGGCAGAGCCGGTAGAACTCCAGTCCTTCGTCGCGCAGCGGGTCGCACTCGTTCACGTGCACCACCACGCGCGGCAGGCCGCGCACGTCGTCGACCGATGCGAAGCTCGGCCACGCCAGCGGGTTCCCCGCATCGAACGCCTCGATGCCGTAGCCGTGCTTGCCACGGTTGTGGTGCAGGTCGAGGAAGATGCCGTTGTTCTGGGTGCTGGACGGGAAACGCTCCTGCGGCCACTCGCCGGCGATGTAGGGGCACAGCGCGTAGAGACCGGTGACGAGGCCGATGTCGCCATCCTTCAGCAACTTCATGCCCGCGGAAAGCGTGAGGTTGCCGCCGCCACTCTCCCCTGCAACCACCACACGCGACGCATCGATCTTCAACTCAGCGGCGTGCTCGTGCACCCACTTCAGGCCCGACACGCAGTCGTTCAGGCCAGCAGGAAATGGCTCAACCTCGGGAACCGACGAGGCCGACACCGAGTTGCGGAAGTCGACCATGGCCACCGCCACGTTGTTGTTGGCGACGATCTTGCCCCAGGCCCGGTAGTTGCCGTCGAAGCACGACATCGACGCCATGCCACCGCCGTGGATGTAGTACACACACGGCACCACTTCCTCACTCTTCGGGCGAATGAAGTTGATGCGAATGGTGTTGCCATCGGGCTGCGACACCACGTCGTGTTGGGTGACGGTGAGGCATTCGCTCGACACCACCTCGGGAGTGTCGCAGGCCTCCATCATCATCTTGTACATCGCCTCGAAGTCGGCGTTGCCGGGCTGGTTCACCTCGTCGAGGAGTTCCTGACGGCCGCTCACATCGGTGTTCGGGATGGGAGGCATCGCGCTGAGCAAGGCCTTCAAACGCGGATCGATACGCGGATCACTGGCGACGTCGTACGGCATGGTGGCCCCCTCAGGCTCGTGCAATGACGAGAGCCTGCCATACTCGTTTGGATGCGAAGAACACAGCGTGCCAAGCGAACCGCAGGGGCCATCGCCACGCTGCCGTTCAGTCACGTGCGCAACCCGTACCAACCCGTCGAGGTGTTGTCGGCCGACCATGTGGAGCACATCCACATCAGCGCGCTGAAACTGCTGGCCACCACCGGGATGCGCATTCTCGATGCGGGGGCACGCGAGCGACTGGCCAAGGCCGGATGCACGGTCGACGAGCTCACGGTGCGATTCGAGCCGGAAGTGGTGGAGGCCGCGCTGGCCTCGTGCCCGAGTACGTTCACGCTGCGCGCTCGCAACCCCGAGCACACCCTCACCATCGGCGGCAACCACGTGGTGTTCGGTTCGGTGGGTGGGCCCGCCTTCGTGCACGACCTCGACCGCGGCCGGCGTGCCGGCACCGATGCCGAACAGATCGAGTACCTCCGGCTCACGCAGGCGCTCGGCGTGCTGCACCAAGAAGGCGGCGGCCCGTTCGAGGCCCTCGACCTGCCGGCCGACACCCGCCATCTCGACTTCTATCTCAACGCGATCCGGCATCTCGACAAGAACTGGCAGGCCATCGCGTTGGGCCGCGAACGTGCCGCCGACGCCATCGACATGGCAGCCATCTCGCTGGGCACCGACCGCGATGGCATCGTCGACGACCCAGCCGTGATGGCCATCATCAACACGAACACACCGCTCACGCTCGACATCCCGATGGCCGAGGGACTGATGGAGTTGGCCGCAGCCGGCCAAGTGGTGTGCATCACCCCGTTCACCCTCGCCGGAGCCATGGCTCCGGCCACGGTGGCAGGGGCTTTGGTGCTGCAGCACGCAGAGGTGCTGGGAGTGAACGTGCTGGTGCAGCAGGTGCGGCGTGGCGCCCCGGTGATCTACGGCTCGTTCACCTCCAACGTCGATATGCGCAGTGGCTCACCCGCGTTCGGCACGCCCGAGTACACGAAGGCGGCGCAGGCCAGTGGTCAACTGGCCCGCCGTGTGGGGCTGCCCCTGCGATCGTCGAACGTCACCGCGTCTAACACCGTCGATGCGCAGAGCACCTACGAGAGCGCGATGTCGCTGTGGGGCGCGCTGATGGGCGGGGCCAACCTCATCAACCACTCGGCCGGTTGGCTGGAGGGTGGGCTCACCGCCTCGTACGAGAAGCTCATCATCGACGCCGAGATGCTGCAGATGTTCGTGGAGTACTTCCGCCCCATCGAGGTGAGCGACGACACCCTGGCACTGGACGCCATCGCTGCCGTTGGCGCCGGTGGGCACTTCTTCGGGTCGCCGCACACGATGGAGCGCTACGAAACCGCGTTCTACTCGCCGCTGGTCTCCGACTGGCGCAACTTCGAGACGTGGCGAGATTCCGGCAGCGTGGATGCGACGCACCGGGCGAACGGACTGTGGAAGCATTTGCTGGAGGACGCGGTCGACCCGCCCCTCGACTCGGCCATCGACGAGGCGTTGGCCGACTTCGTGACCCGAAGAAAGAAGGTACTGCTGCCATGAGCATCACCGACGGATTCTGCGACGACTGCGGCGCCTACATCGGCGAGGGCCCGGACAGCCGCGACTCGTGCCCGAACTGTGGCGCCGAACTCGACGACGAGTAACGACGACGGCGACGGCGACGGCGACGAATAGCGCAGGTTCAGGCGCCAGCGTGACGTAGTGCTCATCGGCGAACACCACGGTCTGCGTATCGACACCTGCCGACGCGCACATCACCGTCCATTCAGGTATCGGTTCCGGGCACGTTGAATCGCTCAGACGTACGGAAACCCTGTCATACCCCTTCCGTACCGTTGCGACATGACCACCACCATCAGCTCCCCCGCCGCTATTTCCCAATTCCCCGTGCCGCTGGAACACCTCGAAGCCGCCATCTGTCAGGGTGCCGCCAACCTCACCTCAGCCGAACACGGTTGGTTGTTGTCGGTGGCCGAGTTCGATCGACGACGTGGTTGGCAACGATGGGAATGCCACAGCGCAGCGCACTGGCTGAGCTGGCAGGTGGGGCTCGACATGCGGTCCGCCCGCGAGAAGGTCCGTGTCGCACGAGCGCTGGAGGTGTTCCCGCTCATCTCGGCGGCGATGGCCGACGGCCGCCTCTCCTACAGCAAGGTGCGCGCCATCACCCGCATCGCCACCCCGGCCACCGAGCAGGCGCTGGTGGAGATGGCGCTGGCTGGCACCACGAACCATGTGGAACGCATCGTGTCGTCGTATCGGCGAGCAGCGCCGGCGCCCGAGCAACGGGCGGCGGCCCAGTGGGCGCGGCGTGGCCTGCACCACGAGGTGCAGCCCGATGGCACCGTGCGCATCAGCCTCGTGCTCCCTCCCGAACAGGCGGCCACCGTGCTCTCTGCCATCGAGCACTTCACCCATGCCTCCGAGCCCTTGGCCGACGGCAGCTGCGAAAGCCGCGCCACTCGCCGCGCCGATGGCGCCGTGCAGATGGCCGTCACCGCGCATGCGGCCGCGCACGGCGAGCCCACGTCGGCGCCGCAGTACCTCGTCACGCTGCACGCCGACCTCGATGCGCTGACCGGCGGCGACGGCGAGTGCGCCGTTAGCGCCCACGGCGATGCATGCGAGTTACCGATCGGTGTGGCCACCAGCACCGCGTTGCGCATGCTGTGCGACTGCGATGTGCAGACCGTGCTGGAGCGCAACGGGCAGGTAGTTGGCATCACCGAACGGTCATCGGTGGTCACGGGGAAGCTCCGGCGCCTGGTGTTGGCCCGCGATCGGCATTGCCAGTTCCCCGGGTGCTGCCGTGCCACCGGGCTGGATGTGCATCACATTCAGCATCGCGAACATGGCGGCACCAACCATCCCCACAACCTCACGTCGCTGTGCCGATACCACCACCATCGCCTCCACGAAGCCGGGTGGCGCGCCGAGCGGCACGGCAGCGAGGTGCGATTCATCGCTCCCGATGGCCGCGTGGCCGGCAGCAACGGCCCGGCGCCCGCGGGCGACGCCACCGTCGTACATGCGCACCAACGCTTGGCTGCCGACGGCCGATGCCAGTGGCGAGGCGAACGTCTCGACATCCACGATGCACTGGCAGCCCTGTTCTCGCGGGAGCAACCAGCGCGCGGGTGGCACCCGAAAACTCCCTAGGGAGTGTGAACGCCCCCTCAGGCCAGCGCCCTCGCGATGGCGAAGTACACCGGAACCCCGACGGCGAGGTTGAACGGGAACGTCACACCAAGCGAGATACCGAGCGCAAGCCCCGGGTTGGCTTCCGGTAGCGCCAGGCGTGTCGCCGCAGGAGCAGCGATGTAGGAGGCGCTGGCAGCCATCGTGGCGAGCACTCCGGCCCCGCCAGCCCCGAGACCTGCGGCCGTTCCGAGCAATACCCCAAAGGTGCCGAACACCAACGGCCCCACCATGCCGAATGCCACCACCTTGGCGTTCAGCACCTTCGTCGTGGTGAGCGCCGATGCGGCGGTAGCACCCATGTCGAGCAGGAACAGCGTGAGGAGGCCGGTGAACAGCCCGACGAACAGCGGCTCCACCTTGGTGAAGGTGGCGTCGCTTCCCACGGCGCCCATCACCAGACCACCCGCCAACAGCAGCACGCTGCGGCCGGTGAGCACCTCGTGCACGGCCACCTTCCACGACGTGCTCGAGCCCTTCATCGAGGCGAGGATGAGGGCGATCAGAATGCCGGGCACCTCGAGCAACGCCACGAGAGCCGTCATGAATGGCTCCACGTCGAGCGCCGCCTCGGCCGCGAACACGGTGGCGGCGGTGAAGGTGACCACTGACACCGAGCCGTAGTGCGCAGCGATGGAGCCGGCATCCGCTGTGGTGGTGCGCAGCAATCGGCGAGCGACCGCAAACACGACCACCGGCACCACCAGTGCCAGCACCAGTGTCGCCCCCAAGGGCAGCACGAAGTCGCTCATGTTCGTCGACTTGAGGGCGTGCCCACCCTTCAGGCCGATGGCCAGCAGGAGATACGTCGAGAGCCACGTGTGGATGGGGTCGGGAAGGCGAAGATCGCTCTTCAAGAAGACGGCCAGAGCGCCAAGCGCGAACGCAAGGACCGGGGGCGACGTGAGGTTCTCCACGGCAAGTTCGAACGAGTTCAACCGCTTCTCCTGACGTCACATACCGGAATCTATTGTCGTGTATTCTAGATCACCTATACTGGAGGTGCGCCAATCCAGCAGGAGCACCGACATGACCGAGGCACCACCCGCCACCTCGTGGACCTTCCTCACCAACCACGCCCACGTGTTGCTGGCGATCGCCACCGAGCCCGATCTTCGGGTGCGCGACATCGCCGGCCGCGTCGGCATCACCGAGCGGGCCGTGCAGCGCATCGTCACCGAGCTGCAGGCAGCCGGCTATCTCGAGATCGTTCGCGAGGGTCGGCGCAACCACTACCGCATCGACGAGTCGAAGCCGATGCGCCACCCCGCGGAAGAACACCATCGCGTGGGTGAATTGTTGGAAGTGTTGCGCCACCGCTCGGGGTGACGCCGCTGGCTCAGTTGGCCAGCGAGCCGCCGTAGATCTGCCAGGCGAGCACGCTCTTGGCCACAAGGCTGAGCACCAGATACACCTTCTCGCCATAGAGGTAGTCGCGCCAGCGACCCACGCCCCGGTACTGCAGCCACTGGTTCAGGCCAAAGGTGAAGAAGAACAACTGCTCTGCCACCACGATGCCGTAGACGAAACCGGGCACGGTGTCGGCGCCGATGACGTTCACCCAGATGGCCACCCACGGCGCTACACCGGCGATGGTGCCGAACCAGAACGGCATCATCGTGGTGGTCTCGCGGCCGGGCGGGTTCATCCGCTCCTGCAGCCAGCCGAACAGGATCATCGCCACATTCGCGCCGATCACCGCAACCACGGCTGCGATGTCGGTGATGCCGCTGTACGAACCGATGAGCACGATCATCAATGTGGCGCTCACCGAGTACTCGACCCAGCGGAAGCGGTTGATGCCCCGTTGCAGGTCGGCCTCGTAACGGCCCCGCATGGCAGTAGCCGTGATGCAGTGATCGATGGCGGCCAGCGCCAGGAACACCGCCACCGCTGCACCAATCGGAAGGTCGAAGAACGCCTCGGGTGTACCGAGTCGCGTGCCCGGAGGACCCTTCGGGAAGGTGGATGTGATGGTGATGGCGAAATCGCCGGCCATCGCCACGATGAGCACGGCCTGCAGGCCATGCAACGCCGTGAGACCGAGGTTCCACTTGCGCAAATTCGACAGTCGATCAGACATCAGTTCTCCACGCGGAAGGCACCGCGCATCAGTGGGTGGACTCTGCAGAAGTAGGTGTAGGTGCCCACCGCCAGATCCGACGGAATGGTCCACGTGGTGCGATCCGCCGTGGGCGGCCCACCATTGCCGAGTTGGCCTGAGTCGAAGATTACCGGGCCGTCGGCAAGCGGATAGGCGATACCCGTGCTCTGGTTGCAGGGCGCGGCGCAGGCCGTGATGGTGTGCCACTGACCGTTACCGATGTTCGCGTCCTTGCTGTCGAACGTGAACGTGCCACCGGGCTTCACGGTAGGCACAGCCTTGGCGATGGTCATGTCGCCCTGGCCGTAGACCCAACCGGCAATGTCGACAGTCGGCTTGGCCGGCTCCGACGGCAACGCCGTGAGGTCGAGGTACGTCGGGTCGGCATCACCGCCGTGGAAGTCGTTCTCCGGAAGGTGGCCGTGAGTGAGCATGCCCGGCTTGTCGACAGGGGTGGTGAACGGGTCGGCGAGGGCCGGGCCGCCGGTCTCGCCAAGCTCACCGATCCAGGTGACCATGATGCCCATGCTCTCGTACCAACTCGCCCGTGCGCTGTCGTAGGTGGCCGTCGTGGAGAGCACGTCACCCTTCTTGATGACGGCGCGGTAGTCGGGCATGGTGACGGTCATTGACACGTCCCACGACACGGCACCAGCGGGCTCGTAGTAGTTGGCCTCGGACGTGAACAGGTGCGCCTTCTCGTCGCCACGCGCCACCCACAGGTCGGTCTGCAAGCCACCCGGGTGGAGGTGGCCAGCGGTGGCCACGATCACGCCGTCCATGGTGGAGGTCCACTCGTTCTTCGGCGCAGCACCCTTGTAGGGATCGGTGGCCTGATCCGGGTACGTGTAGGTGGCGCCGTCACCGGCGCCGCGCAGCGCATCGAAGACCGGATAGAGCTCGCCGTTCTGCACGTCCATCCATGCAGGGTGTGCCGGGATCATGCCGGCGGCCTCGGTGGCGGTGTCGGGGATGATGTCGATCTCGTACGTGATCCACACCTTCTTGTTCTCGGGCGTGAGGTTGTGGAGCATGTAGTTCAGGATCCAGCGATCCGACGTCTGATAGCGGTAGCCGTAGGGCGAGGGCAGCGCCATCGACGTCTTCTCCTCACCGGCGGCGAAGAAGCGTTCCGGCAGCGCCGAGGTGAGGTCCTTGCCCACCACGTTCAACCACACACCATGGTGTAGGTGCACCACGTCGACTCGAGGCGTGGTGCCGTCGTCGTACTTCAGGTCGGGGCGAATGCCCACGATCCAGCCGTTCATCTCCGGTTGCGGAACACTCCGGACGACGTCGATGTTGTTCTGGCCCGGCTGGATGTCGAACGGTCCGTACTTCAACTTCAGCGTGGTGACGCCCGCCCGGGTGGGCAGTTCCGCCAGTGTGGTGGTGGTGCTCACGGCCACCGTCGTCTGCGGGATCAGCGACGTTGTGGATGCCGCTGCCGTCTCTGGAGCAGCCGTTTCCGGTGCAGCCGACGGGGTGGACGTTGTTTCGGTAGCCGAGCACGCCACGAGTACCACCGCTGCCGCGGCAAGAAGGAAGGAGGGCCGTTTCATGGGGTGTTTCCTATCAGGTGCTCGGTGCCGATGGTCAGTTGTTGCTGAACGTGGGAATCACCGGGGTGTCGGCGAGGAGGCGCTTGGTGTACTCCTCGCGCGGATGCTGCAGCGTCTCGGCAGTGTCGCCAAGTTCTACGATCTTGCCGTCGGACATCACCGCCACACGCTGCGCAATGGAACGCACCAGCGGAAGGTTGTGCGTCACGAACAGCATCGCCAGACCGAGGTCGCGTTGCAGGTCGACGAGCAACTCGATGATCGCCGCCTGCACCAGCACGTCGAGCGCCGATGTCACTTCGTCGCAGATCAGCATGTGCGGCTTGCTCACCAGCGCACGGGCAATCGCCACACGCTGACGTTCTCCGCCCGACAACTGATCGGGATAGCGAGATCCGTAGGCGGAACTCAACGACACACGTTCGAGCATGCGGTCCACCTCGATGGCGGCATCACGTGCGTCGACACCGGCGATGGCGAGCGGGCGGGCAATCGAATCGGCCACTGAGCGCCGCGGATGCAGCGAGCTGTACGGGTTCTGGAACACGTACTGGATGGACAACCGCTGCGCCACGGGGCGGTTGCGCGACGACTTCTCTAGCGGAGCGCCATCGAGCACGATCTCGCCCGTCCATTCGCGGTGCAGACCACCGATGGAGCGAGACAGCGTGCTCTTACCCGAGCCCGACTCGCCCACCAGCGCAACGCATTCGCCACGTTGAATGTCGAAGCTCACGTCGTGCACCACATTGGTGCCCGAGTAGCCCGCGTCGACGTGACGAATGCTCAGCGCGACCTCGCTCTCGCGCACCACGCGAGCCGTGGAGGCAACACGCAGTGCGGTGCGGTCGGGAACGCCGAACGCATGCACGCACCGCACCTGGTGCGGGCGGTCGGTGCCCACATCGGTGACCCCAGGGAACTCGGCCACACATTCCTCGGTGGCAAGCTCGCAGCGCAGCGCAAAGGCACAGCCCACCGGACGCTTTCCGGGCGAAGGCGCGCGGCCGACGAGACCCACCATCTGCCGATCGCCGTCCATCTCAGGCGCCGCAGCCACGAGGTAGCGGGTGTAGGGGTGTGCCGGGTTGGCGAAGATGTCGGCGGTGGATCCCTGTTCCACCACTCGGCCTGCATACATCACGGCCACCTGGTCGGCCAGCGTGGCCACCACGGCGAGGTCGTGCGTGACGTACAGCGCCGCAACACCGTGGCGCGCCGCGAGATCGCGGATGGTTTGCAGCACGTGTGTCTGGGTGCTCACGTCGAGGCCGGTGGTCGGCTCGTCGAGCACGATCACGGCCGGTCGACACGCGAATGCCATGGCCAGCCCCACGCGTTGCTGCTGGCCACCCGACAACTGGTGCGGGTAGCGACGCAGGAACTCCGGCACGCCGGGCAGCATTACTTCGCTGAGCACCTCGACCACGCGGGCTTCGCGCTCGGCCTGATTGGCGCCGAAGCCATGGGTCTCGAGTACTTCCAGGATCTGCTTGCCGATGCGCAGCGCAGGGTTCAGCGCCGTGCCCGGGTCTTGCGGCACGTACGACACGAGCTTGCCCCGCACGGAGCGCAACTCTTTGGCGTCGAGCCCGTTCAGATCGCGATCGCCGATACGGACGGTGCCGCCGTGGATGGCCACGCCGCGCCGAGCATGACCCAGCACGGCGAGCCCGATGGTGGTCTTGCCCGAACCGGACTCGCCCACCAAGCCCAGCACCTCGCCGCGGCGAATGGTGAGGTCCACCTCGTCCACGATGTCGGCGCCGCTCTCGGCCACGTCGATGCGCAGCCCACGAATCTCCAGCGCAACGTTTTCCCTAGATTGCATGGTGCCGCTCATGCGTCTGGCCTCCCCCGGTCGACGCCGGCCACGGTGCGCGATACGCCATCGGCGATGAGGCCCGTACCGACCGTCAACAACGCGATGGCAAAGGCGGGCAACAGCGTGCCCCACGGCGCAACGGTGAGCGCAGTTCGATTCTCCTGCACCATCTGGCCCCAGTCGGCAGCGTTCACTTCGGCGGCGAACCCGAGGAAACCGAGGCCGGCAATCGTGGCGATCGAGTAGGTGAGACGCAGGTTCGCCTCCACCAACAGTGGGCCGGTGACGTTCGGCAGCAGTTCTTTGGTGATGATGCGGAATCTCGATTCGCCCAGCGCCTCGGCGGCACCGATGAAATCGCGCTCCACCACCGGCACCGCGGCGCCACGGGTGATGCGGGCGATCCGGGGCATGGTGGTGAAGGCAACGATGGTGATGATCAACCATGGCTCGGGGCCGATGGTGGTGAGCGCCACCAAGGCCAAGAGCAACTGCGGGAACGCCAGCAGGATGTCCATGCCGCGCATCAGTACGTCGTCGAGGCGACCACGGTTGTAGGCGGCGATCAGCCCGATTGCGGCGCCGAACACGAAGCCCAGCAGGGTGCTCACCGAGGCCATCCAGAGAATCGAGCGGCCACCATGCAGGAACCGGCTCACCACGTCTTGCCCGAGATAGTCGGTGCCCAGCCAGGTGCCGGGTACGTGACGAGTGTTCGGCGTGCCAGCGAACTCCGACGGGCTGAACTTCGCCACCCACGGGCCCACGATGGCGACCCCAACGAGCAGCAGAACGAGCGCGATACCGATGCGGGTGCGCCACAGCCGCAGCGACGAACGCCAGACGCCGGCGGGCTTCTCCGCGCTCACTGGAGCCTCGTTCGCAGGCGCGGCGTCACCAGGATGGCCCCGAGATCGGCGAGGAGGTTGCACACCACGTAGATGGTGGCGATGAACATCGCGATGAACTGGACGATGGGTGCGTTCGCCACCGGAATCGCATCACGCAGGGCGATACCGATGCCGCGGTAGTTGAACAACGACTCCACCACCACCACGCCGCCAGCGAGGTAGGCGATGTTGAGCGCGATCACCTGCAGGGTGGGCCCCACTGCGTTGGGGAATGCGTGCCGCCACAGCACCGCACGCTCGGGCAGGCCCTTCAGTCTGGCCATCTCCACGTAGTCGCTCTCGAGCACTTCGATCATCGCGGCACGCATGGTGCGCGACACGTGCGGTGTGACCGCCAGCGTGAGCGTGATGGCCGGCAGGATCACGCCCTTCCAGTCGCTCCACGGCGGCTGGCCCGGGCGAATTCGGCTGGTGGCCGGGAACACGTGCCACACGTTGGTGGCGAGCAGCACGGTGAGGAACGCACCCACGACGAACTCGGGCATCGCAGCGAAGATGAGCATCTGGTTCGACGTGACACGATCGAAGGTCTTGTCGCGACGAAGTGCCGCACGAGCGCCGATGAACAGCGACAGCGGAATCGACACCATCGATGCGACGAACATCAGGAACAGCGAGTTCTTGATGCGGTCGCCCACGATGTCCATCACCGGACTTCCGTTCGAGAACGAATTGCCGGGGTCACCCGTCATGAGGCCCTTCAGCCATTCGAAGTAGCGGGTGAAGAACGGGCGGTCGAGGCCGAGTTCGGCGCGCTTCGCCTTCACCACCTCGGGGAGCGCGCCTCGGCCGAGCATGCGGTGCACCGGGTCGCCCAACAAGTTGGTGAGCGCGAAAACAGCGAACGACACGACCAGCAGCGTGACGACACCGAGCAGGACTCGACGGACGATGAGTTTGAAGATGCCCATGAATGTGGACGATGCCGCGGTGGCGGAGGCGCCCCAGTAGGGCGCCCCCGCCACCGTCGGCTCAGGTCACTGGTCGAGCCAGATGTTCTGGAAGCCGCGGCCGAAGTGATCGAAGTTCAGCAGGTTCGGGCGGGACACTGCACCCTTCACGTAGGCAGCGTGGCCATCGATGAGGTTCTGGAAGTACGAGATGATGTTGCCACCCTCCTCGTACTCCTCCTTCTGCATCTGCTCGATGATCGCGTAGCGCTTGTCGGTGTCGACCTCGGCGATCGCCTGGTTGTAGAGGGCCTCGAAGTCGGAGCCGGCCGGCGGCCAGTGGGTCTCGGGATACGTCGCGTCGGGCAAGGCGCCCTGCGGCACCTGGTTGAGGTACGGACGGGTGCTCCAGTAACTGGTGGCGAAGACGCGCTTGGTGTACTCCGCACCCCAGTACGTGCCGCCGTCGAGCACCGTGGGCTTCACCGTGATGCCGGCCTCCTTGGCCTGCTCGGCGAAGGCCGTGATGTACTCCGCCAGACCGGCGGTGTCGTCCGGGGCGAACAGTTCGATCTCCAGACCCTCCTGGCCTGCTTCCTTCAGCAGTGCCTTGGCGGCTTCGATGTCCTGCTCGCGCTGCGGGAACGACTTCGGGTACGAGCCGTCGAGCACGCCGTACATGTCGTTGCCCACGCGGCCATGGCCGGAGAGCACACGCTGCACCATCTCGTCGCGGTTCACGATGAGGCGCATCGCCTGACGCACGCGCACGTCGTCGAACGGGGCCATGTCGACTCGCATCGTGATGGTCTGCCAGTTGCCGGCAGCGGACTCCAGCAGCACCAGATCGCTGTTGCTCGACACCGTGGTGGCCTGTGCGTAGGGCACGTCGATGGCCACGTCGATGTCGCCCGAGATGAGCGCGTTCACGAGTGCCGACTGATCGGAGAAGTCGATGATCTGCACTTCATCGAGGTACGTCTTGCCCCAGTAGTTCTCGTGGCGCACGTGCACGCTCTCCGAGCCCGGCGTGAAGCTCTTCAGCTTGTAGGGGCCGGTGCCGATTTGCTCGCCGTCGCGGGTGTACCCCACGGGCACGATGTTGGCGCCGTAGTCGGCCAGGCCGTTGAGGAACGGCACGCTGGGCTTCAGCAGCTTGATCTCCACAGTGAGGTCGTCGAGCTTCTTGAAGCTGTTCGCGTCGATGAACTGCGACAGCGCCGGGGCAATGCCCTGTGCCGGGTCGATGAGACGGTTGAACGAGTAGATGAGGTCGTCGGCGCCGAGCGTCTTCGCGTTGTGGAACTCGATACCCGACTTCAGTCGCACCACATAGTTGTCGGGGGCCTTGGCCTCGATGGACTCGGCGAGGCCGTGGTTGTAGGCGATGTTGAAGTCGTCGTCGTAGTTGGCGATGGGCTCCCAGCCGGTGACCATGCGAGCCTGGTCGGCACGGGCCACGATGTACTGGCCGTCGATGATGTCGTTGGTGGAACCCACCACGCCCACGCGTAGCGTGCCGCCCTGCTTGCCGCCCGCGGCCACGGTGGTGGTGACGGCGTCGGTGACCGACGGAGCGGCCGTGGTGTCGGCGCCTCCGCCGGCAGTGGTGTTGGGTGCGCCAGTGGTGGTGCTGGCGGCGCCCGACGGGCTGTCGCTGCCGCAGGCGGCCAGCACGGTGGCGGCCCCTGCGCCAAGGATGACCTGCCGCCGACCGAACTGTCGCGGCAGGATGAGCTTGCGGTCTTCTGACATGTCCTTGACTCCCCCAAGTGGTCCAGGGCGATCGTGGAGATCGCTGAGCGGACCATAGCGCGAGCGCTTAGTACGGCAGCGTGTAGGAGTTCTCGAACTCGTCCTGCAGCACCGTCGCCAACGACTTGGTGGTGTCGATGACGAGCTCCTCCTCGAGTACGCGCACCCGATAGCTCCAGCCTTCCGGCATGGCGAGCCGATCGCCCAGCGTTGGCAGCGTGGCCTCGCTCATCTCGGGGTCGACAGCAATGCACAGCGCCTGCATCACGTAGGCCTCACCATCGGGGCGAACCAGTTCGTACACCGGCTTGCCGGCGTCGAAGAAGAACACGGCACCGCGATCCACCTTGTTGTCGGTGTAGGGACCCGCCGGCATTTTGTCGCCAATCGGCAGTGTGGCAATGCGGCGCATCAAGATGCCGCCGAACTCACGCAACACCGGCTCCACCGGGGCGACCTTGGTGCCGAGACCGTCGAGCACCCAGTGACGCGGCCCGTTCAGCTTCACGAACACCGCACCCAACTCCTTGGCAATGGCGTCGGCGTCGAGTTGCTCCCACAGTTCCTGCGGGCAGTCGTTCAACATCTGCGTGCCGTACACCTCGGCGTGGAGGCCGTCGTCTCGGAGGTACAGGGGCAGCACCTCGCCGTAGCGCACGCCGCGCATGTGATCGATGAGCCGCTGTGCCGAAGTGGGGTTGGGGACACTGTCCATTGTCTCAACGTAGCGAAACACTGCGCGATGAGGCTCAGCGGACTGGGCTGCCGCGAAGCGTCAGGCCTGGTCGCGCACCCAGTTGCCGTGGAAACCGAAGGGCACACGCTGGGGCAGCTTCACGCGAGCCACATAGCCGCGGCCGAAGTCCTGCGCGTCGATGACGACGAACTCGGCCGAGTCGTCGCTGCCGTCGTGCACGAACGTGAGCAGCCATCCGTCGTCTTCCGCGGTGCCATCCGGACGGCCGACGAACACCGGCTCGCCTGCGGCGCGCATCGGTCCGTGGTCGAACTCCTCGCGCTGGCCAGTGACGAGATCGTGCTTCACGGTGGGCCAGTGCATGCTGGCGTAATCCACTTGGGCGCAGTAGCCGTAACGATAGGACTTGCCGGTGAGCGAGCCCCGGTGCCGAGGGAACTCGTTGACGCGCTCGTCGATCGTGGTGGCGCTCACCGTGCGGGTGGCCGGGTCGGCTACCCATCGCACCAGGCGGGCCACCGAGTCGCCGAATGGGCCGTTCAGGTCGGTGCGCATCATCACGTCGTAGAAGCACACATCAAGCACCACCTTGCCGTCGGCGGTGTCGTACGCGTTCATCGGGTGGAACACGTACCCGACCGGCACATCGATCCAGATGATGTCGGTTGCGGTGCCCTCGCGAGGCAGCAGACCGATGCGGTTGCCGTAATCGTCGTACCAGCGGAACGGGAACTTGCTGCCGGCGAACGCTGCGTCGAGATCGACCAACACCGGCTGGTCGTACACCACCACATAGCGGTCGGTGATGGAGACGTCGTGCACCATCGACATACCCGGCAGCGGAATGTCGACGGTGCGGTTGACGCGACCGTCGGTGCCGACGCGCACGTACTGGACGTGATCCAGCCATTCCCCCCAGGCGTAGGTGATGGCGTGCATCTCGCCGGTCGCCGGATCCACCTTGGGGTGGGCCGTGAATGCGCCAGGCAGAGTGCCGTAGAAGTCGTTACGGCCGACGGTCTCGAGTTCGTAGGTGAGTTCCACCGGGCAACCGCCGGCCTCGACCATCGCCCAAGTGGTGCCCGCAAACCCACCCACGTTGGTGTTCGGGCCGCCCGGGTTGGCGTTCCAGTTCCGGCCGGGAATGTCGGCGATGCCACGAGCAGCACTGACGGTGGAGGAACCGACATAGCGGTTGCGATACCACTCGGCTTTTCCCTCGCGAAGGCGGATGCCGTGCACCATGCCGTCGCCGATGAACCAGTGGTGCGTTGCAGGGTCCACGTCGGTGATCGGGTTGGGCCCGTTGCGCAGGTAACGGCCGTTCAGGTCGGCCGGCAGTTCGCCGATCACGGGAAGGTCGAACGCAGTGACTTCGTCGGCCACCGGGGCGAAGTTGCCGGTGAGGTACACGTTCGGGGCGGGGTGCTCTGACAGCGACATGGTGAAGGGTTTAGTCCACCTACTTGACACTGTCAACATGCTCCCCGTACCTTTGCGCCATGTCTCCCGCATCCCTGCGCGACACCGTGCTGCGCGCCGCGGTCGATCACATCGCCGAGCACGGTCCCGATGGTTTGTCGTTCCGGCAGGTCGCGGCCGATGCGGGTGTGAGCCATCAGGCCCCCTACCACCACTTCACCGACCGCAGGGGCATCTTCCAGGCGATCGCGCTGGAGGGCTTCACCATGTTCACTGCGGCATTGCGCGCGGCCGAGCAGCGAACCGACATCGACTCGTCCACGGCGCTCCTCCATGGGTATGTGGATTTCGCACTCGAACACAAGGGCCACTTTCGGGTGATGTTCCGCAACGACCTCACCCACATCGGCGAGGACCCAACCCTGGCGAAGGTGGCCGACGAGTCGTTCGACGTGCTGATCGACCACGTGCAACGCGCGCTCGGCGAGAGCGCCTCTGTCGACGACATTCGTGACCGCACGGTCATGATGTGGTCGGTTGCCCACGGGCTTGCCACCCTGCTCATGGACGGACCGCTTGAGCATAAGGTCGGCCCCGTCACAGATCGCGAGGCTCTCGTCCGGGCCATTGCGGCGCATAGCGGCCTGGCCGACCCGACGACCTCGAAGTAGCGCGAACAGGCACCTCACCCCCATGATGCAGTCCGTGTCCCACTATCTCCGTGCCCTCGGCCTCGAGGCAGGCGAGCCGACGCTCGAGCTGCTCACCCAGATCGTCCGCCGGCACGTGGCGGCATTCGCGTTCAGCAGCATCGGTGTGCGCCTGAGCGACCCGCTGCCGCTCGAGCCCGAGCAACTGCTCGACCGCATCGTGGTGCGCGGGCGTGGCGGATACTGCTTCGAGCACAACGGCCTGCTGTTTGCGGTGCTGACCGAACTTGGCTACGACGCGACGATTCGGCTCGCGAGGGTGATCTACAACGGCGACCACCTACCCGGGCTCACCCATCGCATCGCCCACGTCCGCATCGACGACATCACCTACGTGGTCGACGCAGGTTTCGGGCCCGCCGGTCCGGCGGCTCCGGTCGCAATGCCGATGCCGGGCGTCAACACCGACGTGCCGTGGCCCGACGACCGCACTCATCGCGTCATCGAACGACGACCCGGCGAGTTCCACCTGCAGCAACGGACCGACGACGGGCCGTTCTCGCTCTACCGGTTCGATCTCGGCACGTACGGCCAGGCCGACTGCGAGGTCGGTCACTTCTATTCACACCGTCACCCCAACGCAGCGTTCGTGAACAACCTGGTCGCATCACGCATCCTCGACAGCGAGATCAGGTCGCTCCGCAACCGCATGTACCGCGTGCTGCGCGCCGAAGGTCACGTGGACATCGAGATCGCCGATGCCGAGCAACTCTGCTCAGTTCTCCGCGACGACTTCGGGCTGAACGTCACGGACGACGAGGGACGACGCCTGTTCGGCGACCTGCCGGCGCAGTAACCAGTGCCCGAGGTGGGACTCGAACCCACATGTCCTTTCGAACGGCGGATTTTGAGTCCGCTGCGTCTGCCATTCCGCCACTCGGGCAAGTGACCCCTGCGAGGCTAGCAACGACCTGAGCCGACGGGGCGTCCAGATTCTTCGAGACCCCCACAGTAGGGTTCCGTGCCGCACGGACGATCTCCTCTCGACTGAGCCCGATGGCGTAGATGACCACTCACACATGACAACCGACATCCGACGCTCAGCGACCGAAGAGTTGGCCGCCGATATGCCCAGCGGTTTCAGGCCCGACATCGAGGGCCTGCGCGCAGTGGCAGTGCTGGTGGTACTGCTGTATCACGCCCACCTCGGGCCCACCGGGGGCGGATTCCTCGGTGTGGACGTGTTCTTCGTGTTGTCGGGCTATCTCATCACGTCGCTACTGATGAAGGACCTGCTGCGCGACGGAGCGAGGGCACTCCCCCAGTTCTGGGCTCGCCGCGCTCGGCGCCTGCTGCCGGCCTCGCTAGCGCTCGTGATCGTGACGCTGGTGGTGGCCCGCTACACCCTCGACCCGCTGAAGCAGGTCGATGTCGGGCACGACGCAATGTGGGCAAGCGCGTTCATCATCAACATCAAGTTCGCCATGGGCGACAGCTACGCCGCTGCGCAGACCACACCCACCCCGCTGCTGCATTTCTGGTCGCTGGCGGTGGAAGAGCAGTTCTACATGATCTGGCCCTTCCTCGTGTACGCCCTCACCCGGGTGAAATGGCGCACCCGCGGCTATGCGTTGTTCATCATGGGCGCCCTCGGCGTGCAGTCGCTGCTGGCGTTCGTGTGGTTCTCGCCGTGGGCGCACACGCCCGTGTTCTTCCTCCTGCCCACTCGGGCTTGGGAACTCATCGCCGGGGCGATGCTCGCCGTGGCGGGCACCAAGATCGTCGCGGTCATCCCGTGGCGAACTCGAGCGATCGCTGCCTGGGTGGGCCTCATCGCCATCGGCTACTGCGTGGTCACCTACAACGACACGGCGAACCTCGGCTACACGGCACTGGTGCCGGTGCTGGCCACGGTGGCCGTCGTTGCCGCTTCCAACGCTCGCCAACAGGTGGGGCCGGCCCGGTTGCTGGGCGCCAAACCCATGGTCTGGATCGGCAACCGCTCGTACGGCATTTACCTGTGGCACTGGCCGGCGCTGGTGCTGATGGACGCCAAGTTCGGGCCGCTGTCGGCGCCGGCCCGCATCGGCATCCTGCTCGGTGCCGTCGGCGCCGCAGCACTGTCGTATCGCTTCCTCGAGAACCCGGTGCGTCACTCCGATTGGCTGTCGCGGCTACCGGCGCGCAGCCTTGCCCTCGGCGGTTCGGCAGTGGTGGTCGGTCTGCTGGTGGGCACGTTGATGGTGCACTTCCCTAGGTCGTTCGCCAGCGACGCCGGCGATGCCGCAGCGCCCACCCTTCCCGGCCAGTCGGGCGCCACCGACACGACGCTCACCCAGGTGCCACCCACCACCCTGCCGGGCGTCAGCACCACCGTGCCGGCCAGCACCTCCACCCTCGCTCCCACGATTGCCGTCACCCCGATCGCCGAGTTGTTGGCCGCCCAACGGACGGCGCTCGACGAGGCCGCCAACATTGTGAAGGTGCCCAAGAACGCCAATCCGCCGGTGGCGTCGGCGAAGGCCGACAAGGCGGGCGTGTACCGCGACGGCTGCGTGCTGAAAGAGGGTGACGCCAATCTGAAGAGCTGCGTCTATGGCGACCCGGCGGGAGGCGTGAAGGTGGCGTTGTTCGGCGATTCCCACGCAGCCCAGTGGTTTCCGGCGCTGGAGTTGCTGGCCCAGGATCGCCACTGGCGGCTCGAGGTGTTCGTGAAGTCGGGTTGCCCCAGCGCCGATGTGCGCATCAAGAAGAGCTACCTCGACCCCGAGTGTGTGCAGTGGCGAACGAACGTGACGGCCCGCGTGGCCGAACTGCAGCCCGACCTGCTGGTGATGGCCTCCACCGAGTACGACCCGGGCGGCTCCGACGTGGGCCAAGACTCGGATTCAGTGTGGCGTCGCGGCCTCGCCGACACCCTGACGGCAATGCGCCCGTCGGCGAAACAGCTACTCATCATCGGCGACACCCCCCTGCCCGCGCACCAGGTACCCAACTGCCTCACGGCGTTCCCCACCAACGTGCACTACTGCGGTGCGGAGAAGGCCAAGGCCGTGAACTCCTCACGCATCGCGCTGGAGCGGGAACTCGCCGGCCAATTCGACGGCCATCACGTGGACACGACGAACTGGATGTGCGGCACGTCGTTCTGCCCTGTCATCGAGGGCAACATCGTGATGTGGCGAGACAACAACCACGTATCGGCCACCATGTCGGCGTTCCTCACACCGTTCCTGGCCGCCACCATCGTGCCGCTGCTCTCGTGACCCGGCGCTTCGAAACCGGTCACATGCTCTGCAACACAACTGTCACAATGGTATCGTTTCCGTCATGAACCGGTCCCGAACTGCGGTCGCGCGCGTCCTCACCGCCAGCGCACTCACCTTCGGGCTCTTCGGATCCTTCACCACCGTGCCAGGCGCCCGCGCCGACGGCGTGAGCGACCAGAAGCAGAAGATCGAGCAGTTGGCCGCCGAGCTGACCAACCTCAACGAGCGCATCGCCATCCTCGACGAGGAGTACGGCGCCGCCCTCGACCAGAAGGAATCGCTCGACACCAAGATCGTCGCCGCCCAGGCCGAGCTGGCCGTCGAGCAGACCCAGATGGACCAGCTGATGGGCGTGATGAGCGACATCGCGGTCCAAAAGTTCGTCGGCAACAACACCCACAACCTCAGCCCGCTGTTCTCCTCCGCTGCCGCGTACAGCTCAGGCGAACAGAAGGATGCCCTTTCCAACATCGCCTTCGATGCCGGTGCCGCCAGCGCCGACGATCTGCAGTCGCTGATTCGCAAGGTGAACAAAGACACCAAGGCCCTGCAGGTGCAGCAGCAGCAGGCCAGCGATCTCATCGCCACCCTCTCCCAGCAGCGCCAGCAAGGCGCCCAGCTGATCGACGAGTACACGAAGAAGGCCGCCGACGCGAAGGCGAAGTACGGCGAACTCGTGCAGCAGGAAGCTGATCGCCAAGCAACGGCTGCCGCCGAACGAGCCGCTGCCACCGCCAACCCGGCCACGCTCGCCGGCGGCAACAACGGCGGCAACGGTAACGACGGCGGGGGCAACAACAACGGCGGCACTCCACCGCCCCGCGGTGGCGGCAACGGCGGCGACACGAACTCCGGAGGCAGCACGCCATCGCTGCCCGTACCGCCTCCGTCAGGGAAGGCAGGCACCGCTGTGTCTGCTGCGTACAGCCAGATCGGTGTGCCGTATGTCGCCTTCGAGGCCTCGCCATCGCGCGGCTTCGACTGCTCCGGCCTCACGTCGTGGGCCTGGGCTCAAGCAGGCGTGTACATGCCGCATCAATCCGGCCGGCAGTACGCGTCGTTCCCACATGTGTCGAAAGATCAGGCCCAACCGGGCGACCTCGTGTTCTTCTACAACCCCATTCACCACGTCGGCATGTATGTCGGTGGCGGCATGATGATCGACGCACCACACACCGGCGCAACGGTCCGGCTCGTCGCGGTGAAGTGGGGCGGCGTCGTCGGCGTAGCCCGCCCGGGCTGACCGTTACCCACTGGTAACGGAAGTACCTGCCGTTCACCGTCTACCATCTCTCCATCATGCTTGCGTTCACCTTTCCCGGCCAGGGTTCTCAGCGGCCGGGCATGGGCCGGCCCTGGGTCGACCACGACAGTTGGGAACTCGTCGAGGAAGCATCTGAGGTCGCTGGGCGCGACGTGGCCCGACTGCTGCTCGACGCCGATGCCGACGAACTTCGCGACACCCGCAACGCGCAGCTCACCACGTTCGTGTCCAGCCTGATGGTGCTCGACGCCGTGGAGCGTCTCGGCATCGAGCCGAGCTTCTGCGCTGGTCACAGCCTGGGTGAATACACCGCCCTCACCGCTACCGGCGCCCTGGGGTTCGACGAGGGCGTGCGACTGGTGTGCGAACGCGCCGACGCCATGCACGACGCCGGGTCGGCGAACCTCGGCACCATGGCTGCCGTGCTGGGCCTTGACGACGATCAGGTGGAAGTGGCCTGCCGCCGCGCCGACAGCGATGTGTGGGTCGCCAACTTCAACGCCCCCGGGCAAGTGGTCATCGCCGGTTCGCCGGAGGGTGTGGCCGCTGCGAGTGCCGTGGCGAAGGAACTCGGAGCCAAAAAGGTGATGCCGCTGCAAGTCTCGGGCGCGTTCCACACTCCCTTCATGCAGCCAGCGCGCGATCGTCTGCGCAAGGCCATCGCCGAGGCCAACCCGCGCGACACCGAAGTGCCCGTCATCTCCAACGTCGATGCTCTCTCGCACAACGACGGAACTGAATGGAGCAGCCTCCTGTCGGCACAGCTCATCAGCCCGGTGCGCTGGAAGCATTGCCTGCTTGCACTCTCCGAGATGGGTGTCACCGACTTCGCCGAACTCGGTCCCGGTGGCGTCCTCACGGGCATGGCCAAGCGCAGCGTCGATGGCGCCCGCACCATCTCCATCGCCACCCCGGAAGAACTCGACAAGCTGCTCGAGTGGGTGAACGCCGGCTCCCCTATCACGTCACAGCACGAAGGCGAGCACCTGTTCGCCAGCGAGCGCTTAGTGGTCAGCCCTGCAGCCGGTGTGTTCACGCCCGTCGACGGACTCGCCGACGGCTGCCGCATCGAGGTGGGCACCGTGCTCGGCCACATCGCCGACACCGAGGTGCGCTCAGCCTTCGCCGGCGTGCTGCAGAGCTACATCGCCGTGACCGGCGAACGAGTCACCCTGCGCCAGCCCATCGCCTGGCTGAGGACCATCTAGATGCCCGCTATTCCCGCCAACGTGCGCGGCGCCGTCATCACAGGCTGGGGAACCGCCCTACCCGAGAAGGTGCTCACCAACCACGACCTCGAGCAGATGGTCGACACGTCCGACGAATGGATCACCGAGCGCACCGGCATCAAGCAGCGTCACGTCGGCGGTAGCACGGTGGGTCTGTCGGTGCAGAGCGGCCGAGCAGCGCTCGAGATGTCGGGTGTCGACCCTGCATCCATCGATGCGCTGGTGCTGTCCACCACCACCCCCGATCGTTGCGTACCCGCCAGTTCCGCTGCGGTGCAGCACGAACTCGGCCTGCGCTGCGGCGCCTTCGACGTGAACGCAGCCTGCAGTGGGTTCGTCTACGCACTGGTGCAGGCTCACGGCATGATCGCCATGGGCGCGAAGAAAGTGCTGGTGATCGGCACCGACACGCTTGCCCGCATCACCGACTGGACCGACCGCAACACCGCCATCCTGTTCGCCGACGGCAGCGGCGCCGTAGTGCTGGAGGCAGTGGAGGGCCCGGGCCAGTTGCTGAGCTGGGATCTCGATGCCGACGGCTCGGCCGAGAAATACTTGTACTCCGACATCGGATCCACCATCCACATGGACGGCAAGGAAGTGTTCCGCCGTGCCGTGCGCATCATGGTGGATTCCGCCACCAAGAGCATGAACCATGCCGGTGTCACCGCCGACGACGTGGCCCTCGTGGTTCCTCACCAGGCCAATGTGCGCATCATCCAGTCGGCCTGCGACAAGCTCGGCATCCCGATGGAACGCGCCTCCACGGTGCTGCACCGCACCGGCAACACCTCCTCGGCCTCCATTCCGCTGGCACTTGCCGATGCGCTCAACAACGGCCGAATTCAACGGGGCGACCTCGTCCTGTTGGTGGGCTTCGGTGCGGGCATGACCGCCGCCAGCGCCATTCTTCGCTGGGGTGGCGGCACCGATGCGGCGGTGCTGGCATGAGCCGCGTCGTCCTCATCACCGGAGGTTCGCGAGGCATCGGCCTGGCCTGCGCTCAGCGGTTCGCCGCGCTCGGCGACAAGGTGGCGGTCACCTACAACAGTTCGCCGCCCCCCGAAGGCTTCTTCGGCGTGCAGTGCGACGTCACCTCGACGGAGTCGGTCGATGCAGCCTTCGCAGCGGTCGAGGCCGAGTTCGGCCCGGTGGAAATCCTGGTATCCAACGCCGGCATTACCCACGACGGCTTGCTGCTGCGGATGAAGGAAGCCGATTTCACCTCCGTGGTGGACGCCAACCTCACCGCCGCCTTCCGGGTCACCAAGCGCGCATCGCAGGGCATGCTCCGCGCTCGCCGCGGCCGCATCATTCTCATGTCGTCGGTGGTGGCCCTGCTCGGTTCCGGTGGCCAAACCAACTACGCGGCGTCGAAGGCCGGCCTGGTGGGCTTCGCCCGGTCCGTCGCCCGCGAACTCGGCTCCCGCGGCATCACCTGCAACGTGGTGGCACCCGGCCCGGTAGCCACCGACATGACCGCAGCGCTCGGCGAGGCCCGCCTCGCGGAGCTCACTGCAGCAGTCCCCCTGGGCCGTATGGCATCCGCCGACGAAATCGCCGGTGTCGTTGCGTTCCTTGCATCTGATGACGCCGCCTACATCACCGGGGCCGTGGTCCCCGTTGATGGTGGCCTCGGCATGGGACACTGATTGCTGGGTCACCCAGCACCACTCGTTACTACTATCTGTTCACCACACATCGAAGGAGAATCCCGTGGATCAGGAACTGTTCGCTCGTTTCAAGAAGTGCGCCGTTGACGTGCTGTCCGTCGACGAGAGCAAGGTGGTCCCCGACGCCAAGTTCGCCGACGATCTCGATGCCGACAGCCTCGACTTGGTCGAGCTGGTGATGGCCCTCGAGGAAGAGTTCGGCGTGGAAGTGCCCGAGGAAGATCTCGAGGGCGTGGAGACCGTCGGCCAGGCCTACGACCTGGTCGTCGGCAAGCTCTGATGCCCGGCCCCGCCCTGAAGTCTCAGGGGCGGCGGGTCGCCATCACCGGCTACGGCGTGGTCGCGCCGTGCGGTCTGGGCAAGGACGAGTTCTGGCAGGGCCTGAATGGCCCTGGCATCACCTCGGGTCGCGCCATCGAGATCGCCGACTGGGACCCCACCCCTTACTTCGCCAACCCCAAGGAAGCTCGCCGCGCCGACCGCGTCGAGCAGTTCGCGCTCGCCGCGGCCGCTGAGTGCTTCGAGCACGCCGGGCGCCCGAACGTGGACGACTCGCGCATCGGCACCATCTTCGCCACCGGCGTGGGCGGTCTGCGCTCCACCGAGGAGCAGATCGCCGTATTGCTGGAGAAGGGCGAGCGGCGCGTGTCGCCGTTCCTCGTGCCGATGATGATGCCGAACGCAGCCGGTGCTGCCATTTCCATGCGCTACGGGCTGCGTGGTCCCAACGAGACCATCTGCACCGCGTGCGCCGCGTCCACGCACGCCATCGGTTACGCCGCACGCCTCATCTCCTGGGGCATGATCGATGCCTGCGTCACCGGTGGTAGCGAAAGCGCCGGTGGCCCCATCGGCGTGGCGTCGTTCGGCAACATGACGGCCCTCAGCAGCTCCGGCAAGAGCACCCCGTTCTCCCCCGACCGCGATGGTTTCGTGCTCGGCGAAGGTGCCGCTGTGTTCATGCTGGAGGAGTGGGATCTGGCCGTCGCACGCGGCGCCAACATCGTGGGCGAAGTGCTGGGCGCAGCATCCAACGCTGACGCACACCACATCACCGCACCCGCCCCTGGCGGCACGGGAGCCATCGCCTGCATGCAGTTGGCACTGGCCGACGCCGGGCTCGCCCCCGGCGATATTCGCCAGATCAATGCCCACGGCACCTCCACACCCCTGAACGACGCAGCCGAGGCTGCGGCCGTCACGTCGGTGTTCGGCGCCGGTGCCGTACCCGTCACCTCCACCAAGGGTGTCACGGGCCACGCACTGGGCGCAGCGGGCGCACTGGAAGCCGCTGCGGTGCTGCTGAGCATGCAGCACTCGCTCATTCCCTACACGGCGAATACCACGGTGCTCGACGACGGGTTCGAGATCGATCTGGTCACGGGTGCGGCTCGCCCCTGGACCCCCGGCCCCGCCATGAGTAACAGCCTCGGCTTTGGGGGCCATAACGGGTCGATCATTCTCGGCCCTGCGTCCTAGTCACCCGTCGTCGACCACGACGGATCTCAGCCCAAGCCGAGGACGACAACGAGGGCCTCGTCGACCGACCACATCTCCTCAGCCGTCAGTCTGCCCACGCGTCGACCAAGCCGCTGGACATCGACGGCACCGACCTGTTCCACCAACACCCTGGTGAGATCACCGGCAATCTCGGCCTCCGGCCGGAACGAGGCAGCCTTGGCGCTGCGCGACGTTGGAGCAACGATGACGATAGATCGAGGCAACATCACGTCGGATTGAACGACGACTCCGTACCGCTCACCCTGCTGTTCGCGCCCTACTCCCTTGGGTGCCTTGAATCGATGCACGTCACCCCGCTGCACGCATCGACTCCATCAACGAGGCAACGGCAAGCATCTCGGAGCGGTCGTTGTCGTCGGCCTCCAGTGCAGCGACCTCGGCCGCAAGTTGGCGTCGCCTGCGCATCCGATCGGCCGACGACAGCAACGACGACCGAATGGCCTCGGACCGGGTGAGCCCAGTCGATTCGAGGAGGCGCAGCGCGCGCTCTGCTTCATCGTCCAGCCGAACCGAAATCGCCTTGGTCATGCCGTGAGTATGACGGAATGTGATACATCCCGCAACCGGCCCTGCGTCCTAGGCGTCGACCAGCACGAACATCAATTCACATTCGCATGCCACCTGGCCGTTGAGCACCGCCTTGCCAGTGCCCTTCCCGGCGCGGGCCGACATGCGGCCCAGTTCCACACTGAGTTCCAGCGTGTCGCCGGGGCCCACCTGACGCCGGAAGCGGGCGCTGTCGAGCCCGCCGAACAGCGGCAGCTTGCCGGCGAAGCGTTCGTCGCAGAGCACGGCGATGGCGCCAACCTGGGCGATCGCCTCGCACATCAGCACGCCCGGCAGCGTGGGGCGGCCGGGAAAGTGGCCGGCGAAGAACCACTCGTCGCCCGTGAGGCGCCAGAGGCCGGTGGCCGATTGGCCGGGCTGCAGCGCCGTCACCTCATCGACGAACAGAAACGGCGGGCGATGCGGCAGCACCGCGTCGGGACGGGGAAACTCGCTCATCAGCCCAACGCCTCCAGCAGCTTCACCGGCGTGTCCTTCGGGCTGATCTTGTACCAGACGTGCTCGAGCGTGCCGTCGGCGGCGATGAGGAACGCGGACCGCACGATGCCCATGTACTTCTTTCCGTAGTTGTTCTTCTCCTGCCACACGCCGTACGCCTCGGCCACCGTGTGCTCGGTGTCGGCCAGCAGCGGGTAGCCGAGCGTGTACTTCTCGTCGAACTTCAGCTGCGCCGAGGGCTTGTCGGGGCTGATGCCGAGGATCACCGTGTCGCCCACCTGGGCGGCGATATCGCGCAGGGCGCACGCCTGTTGCGTGCAGCCCGGAGTGTTGGCCTTCGGGTAGAAGAACACCATCACCCGGCGGCCCGCCAGCGCCGCCAAGCTGATGGTGTCGCCGTGCTGATTCAACAGGTCGATGGGTGGAGCTGGCTGACCGGGAGTGAGCATCCGGCCAGCATAGGCATTGCGCCTGCCGGGCTCAGCGGCGACGAAGACCCCAACCGGAGTAGCCACCCTTGGGGCGAGCGTGCACATGGAAGTGCGTTGGAATGGTGCGCATCACTGCGTCGAACCATGGCTCGAATTCGTAGTGCGCAGTGACCACCTCGCTCAGCCGAGCCTGCAACACCTCACGCACATCGTCGGGTGGGTTCGGGTCGTGGCGCTTCCAGACCGCCATCGGCACGCTGCACGACTCGCACTCAGCCACCCAACACAGGTCGTCCTCATAGAACCGTTCCGTGAGCGGAGCGGCTTCGCACAACTCGCAGTTCGGGTCGAACGCGTCGGTCATGCGTCGAGCGCGGCGCGGACCTCGCCGACGAACTGACCCACGGCATCGGCACCGCCTTCGAGGAGACGGCGCACCACCGACGCGCCCATCACGACACCGTCGGCCACCAGACAAGCCTCGCGAGCCTGCTCGGCGTTCGACACGCCCACGCCCACCAGCACCGGCACCTCGGTGACCGCCTTCAGACGCAGCGCCAACGCCGTGGCCGTGCTGGCCAGGGTGGCACGCTCGCCCGTCACGCCCAGCAGGCCAACGGAGTAGACGAACCCGCGCGACCGAGCACACACCCGCGGCAGGCGGTCGTCGGGGGCCGTCGGCGCTGCGAGCATCACGGTCTCGATGCCGGCCGCATCGGCCCCGTCGCACCAGGGGCCGCTCTCCTCGAGCGGAAGGTCGGGCACGATGGCTGCCACGATGCCCACGTCGTGCAACTCGGTGGCGAAACGGTGATGGCCGGCGTGGTGAATCGTGTTGTAATAACACATCACCGCGAGCGGGATCTGCACATCGAGGTCGCGCGCCTCGTGCAGGATCGACACGGGCGTGGCACCCTGCTCCAGTGCCATCTGCGATGCCTGCTGGATGACTGGTCCGTCCATCACCGGGTCGCTGAATGGAATGCCGATCTCGATGGCATCGGCACCTGCAGCTGCCGCGGCCCGCACTGCATCTTGCCAACCGTGCAGACCACCGGTGATGTACGGCACCAGCAGTTTGCGACCGGCCGCACGCTTCTCGCGGAACTGGGTCTCCATCACGCCGAAGCTCATTTGTTCAACACGTCCATCATCTGAGCAACGTCCTTGTCGCCTCGGCCGCTCAGGTTCATCAGCACGGTCTGGCCCTGCATCTCGGGAGCCGCACGCACGATCCAGGCGAGCGCGTGAGCACACTCGAGTGCCGGGATGATGCCTTCGGTGCGAGCCATCAACTGGAACGCGTCGATCACCTCGGCGTCGACGACGTTGGGGTACTCGGCGCGGCCGATGGAGGCGAGGTACGAGTGTTCCGGACCCACGCCCGGATAGTCCAGGCCGGCACTAATGCTGTGAGCTTCCTGCACCTGGCCGTACTCGTCCTGCATGAGGTAGCTGCGCATTCCGTGCACCACACCCGGCTGAGCGCGGGTGACGGCGGCACCGCCTGCAGGCTCCACGCCGATGAGACGGCTGCGTTCGTCGACGAAGCCGCTGAAGATGCCGATGGCGTTCGAGCCGCCACCCACGCACGCAACGACCACGTCGGGCACGTCGCCGAACATCTCGATGCTCTGAGCGCGGGCCTCATCCCCGATGACCCGGTGAAACTGACGCACCATGTACGGGTACGGGTGCGGGCCCATCACCGAGCCGAGGCAGTAGTGCGACGTCTCCACGGTGGCCACCCAGTCGCGCATCGCTTCATTCACGGCGTCCTTCAGCGTGCGGCTGCCGCTGTGCACGGCTTCCACCTCGCTGCCGAGCAGCTTCATCCGGAACACGTTCAGTTCCTGACGGGCCACGTCGACGGCGCCCATGTAGACCTTGCACTCCAGGCCCATCAGCGCCGCAGCGGTGGCCGAGGCCACGCCGTGCTGACCGGCACCGGTCTCGGCGACGATGCGCTTCTTGCCCATGCGCTTCGCCAGCAACGTCTGACCGAGCACATTGTTGATCTTGTGCGAACCGGTGTGGTTCAGGTCTTCGCGCTTCAAGACCAGACGAATGCCCAACTGCTCACTGAGGTTCTTGCACTCGGTGAGCATCGAGGGTCGGCCTGCGTAGGTGCGCAGCACATGGTCCAGTTCGCCGCGGAACACGGGGTCGGCCCATGCGTCGGCGAATGCGGCTTCCAGTTCTTGGCACGCGGGCACCAGCGTTTCGGGGACGAAACGTCCACCGAACTCGCCGAAACGCCCAGCGGCCGACGGCTCTGCCATCAGCGACATTTGCTCATTCTCCTTGTTGCCTTCATGGGGGGTTGCATGGAATGCGGGGTTATTCCTCGTCGTCGGCCCAGTCGTACGGCATCACGTCGGGTCCGAGGTGCCTGGCTGGTTCAGCGGCACGTGCCCGTTCGATGAATGCCTTCACCTTCAACGCGTCCTTGCGGCCTGGCGAGCGCTCCACGCCCGACGACACATCGACACCCCACGGTCGCACCAGGCGCACCGCTTCGGCCACGTTGTCGGGGTTCAGCCCACCGGCGAGGATGATGCGCGGGCCGTCGGCCACGTCGTCCATGAGGGTCCAGTCGAACACCTGGCCCGAGCCCGGCTGGGCGGCATCCACCAGCACCATGTCGGTACCGAACGCATCTGCGCGACGGGCATCCACCGAGCCGGCGGCCACGGCCTTGATCACCCAGCGGATCTGCTGCGCAACCTCGGCCACCATGTCGGGGGTCTCGTGCCCGTGCAACTGTGCAGCCTTCAGGCCGGCGCGGTTCATGGTGTCGATGACCCGCGACGGGGCCTCGTCGCGGAACACGCCCACGGTGAGGATCTCCGGCGGCAGGCGACGGGTGATGTCGTACACCTGCTGGGCAGCCACTTGGCGGGGCGATGGGGCGAAGACGAACCCCACTGCGTCGGCGCCCATGGCGACGGCGAAGAGGGCGTCGTCCTCGTTAGTGATGCCGCAGACTTTGACGAACATGCACTCCCACCGTACCCCTCTGCCCGACAGGCGGGGGGTATCGATATCGGAGAAATCTGGGTCCGATTCGTTGTTGACAATCGAACACACGTTCGATACAATCGACTCATGGATACACCCGTCGTCGATTTCCAGGCCGCTGCTGAGGCAGCGCTGGCGCTCGGTCGTCGGTTGCCGGCGGCTGCTACGGATCACCGTCGGCTCCGTGCGTCGATCCTGGCGGTCCACACCGCGGCGGCGCAGTTGAAGGTGGTCGAGGCCGAGCTGTTGGCGGCCGCGGAAGCGCGTGAGGCCTGGGTCGGTACCGGGGCTCGGAGCATGGCCGATTGGTTGGCCGGGAAGACGAACTCCTCGTATGGCGACGCGAAACGCAAAGCCAAGCTCGGCTCCGCGTTGGGGAAGAACAAGAAGCTGAAAGACGCCGTCGATGCCGGTGAGGTGTCGCCCGATGCGGCCGAACAGTTGGCGGGCACGATCAACGAACCACCGTCGGGTGCGGACGATCGGCATCTCGACGAACTGGTTGACGCGTGCAAGGGTGCGTCACCAAAGGATGCGCGTGATGCGGCGAACCTGTTCGCCACCACCTTCACCCCGGAGACCGACGAAGAGGCTGCAGATCGGCGTCATCGGGCGCGGTCGCTGAACTTCGGTGCGTCCGAGGACGGCATGGTCGCTATCCGCGGGCTGCTGCCCTCGGCGAGCGCGGATCAGGTGAAGAAGAGCCTGTTGCATGCGGCGAGCCCGTATGAGGGCGACACGCGAACGATCGAGCAACGGTTGGCTGACGGGCTCACGAACCTGTCCACCGCCTATGCGAAGGGTGAAGTCACCGGTGGTCGCGAGGCACCGCAGATGAATATCACGATGACCGAAGCGTCACGGCTGGGTCATTCGAATGAACCCGCGGTCACCGACCTCGGCACCCGCATCCCGCCGTTCGAGGCACGACGGCTCGCGGAGTTGGCGGAGATCAGGCGGATCGTGATGGCCGGGTCGGTGATCATCGACCAAGGCCGCTCCTGCCGTTACGCCTCCACCCAGCAGTATCAGGCGCTGTTCGCTCGCGACCGCGGGTGCGTGTGGCCCGGCTGCAACATCCCGGCCGCGTGGTGTCACGCCGATCACATTCACGAATGGGAACACGGCGGTCTCACCGACCTCAACCAGATGGCGCTGCTGTGCCCGCACCATCACACCGAACGACACCGGCCCGGCGTGTGGATCGAAGGCGATGCCACCACCTGGCGCATCCACCTCGCCAACGGCACCGTGCTCGACCGGAAACCAATCCGACAACCCGACCAAGGCGACCTGTTCACCGACACCGGCCCACCCCACTCGGCGGCGGCCTGACGCCTCCCGCACCGGACATGCCCGACACCGTCGGGCGTACCGGCGCGTCTGGGGTCAGGAATGGATGAGGGCCTGGATGGCAGCGGCAGGGTCGCCGGCCGTCACGAGGGTCTCCCCCACCAACACGGCGTGGTAACCGGCGGAACGCAGGCTGGCGGCGTCGGCAGGCCCGCGCACACCGCTCTCGGCCACCTTCACCACTCCATCGGGCATGACGCCACCCATTCGCACGGCGCGCTCGTGGTCCACCTGGAACGTGACGAGGTCGCGTTGGTTTACGCCGATCAGCGTGGCATCAGCCGCGAGCGCCAGCTCCAGCTCCACCTCGTCGTGGATCTCCACGAGCACGTCGAGGCCGATGTGGGTGGCGAGCGCATGGAACGCGATCAGTTCACTGCGTTCCAGAGCGGCGGCGATCAGCAGCACACAGTCGGCCCCCATGATCCGAGCATCCAGCACATCGTGCTCGCTCACCGTGAAGTCCTTGCGCAGCACCGGCAGGCTGCAGGCAGCGCGGGCCGCCTGCAGATCCGACACCGACCCACCGAAGAACTCCTCGTCGGTGAGCACCGACAGGCAGGAGGCACCGCCGCGCTCGTAGTCGCGTGCCAGGGCCGCAGGGTCGAGCGAGGCGTTGAGATCGCCCTTCGACGGAGACCGTCGCTTCACCTCGCTGATCACGCCCAGTAGGGCGCGATCAGCGAGCGCGGTACGAAAGCCGCGCGCCGGCGGCATGGCCATCGCCTGGTCGATAAGCGCGGCGGTGCTGCGCCCATCGGCTGCGGCGAGCTCGCGGTGTCGGGCCAGGATCTTGTCGAGATAGGTGGCCACGAGGTGGGGTCAGAGACCCTTGCCGCCGAGCGGCTCGAGGAACGTCATCGACGGGCGGCCAGCCAACACCGGGGCCAGCTTCGGGCCGAAGGCCTTGAACCAGTCGGCGCTGCCATGAGCGATCAACGCATCCTGACCGGTGTAGACCTCGTAGAAGTACAGCACGTTCTCATCGGTGGTGTCGGCGCTGAGCTGATAGATCAGCGTGCCCTCTTCGCTCTGGACGGCAGCGAGTGCCTCCTGAATGACCGCCACGGCCTCATCACGCTTGCCCGGCTGGACGTCCAGCTTCACCCACACTCCGACCTTGCTCATGTCCGCTCCTCGCGATCTCAGACCGCCGTCGGCGGTGCTGATCGGGCACCGTACCAGCGGGCAGGTGAAGCGTCAGAAGCCGAGGCGGCGGAACATCTCGATCGACAGGTCGGCGATCGGCACTCGCACCTGCTCGGTGGTGTCGCGCTCCCGAATGGTGACAGCGCCGTCTTCCAGCGAGTCGAAGTCGACCGTGATGCAGAACGGCGTACCGATCTCGTCCTGGCGGCGGTACCGCTTGCCGATGGCCTGGGTCTCGTCGTAGTCCACCATGTAGCGCTCGGAGAGCGTGGAGAAGATCTGCTTGGCCAGCGGAGTGAGCGTGTCCTTCTTGCTCAACGGCAGCACGGCAACCTTGAACGGCGCCAGACGCGGGTGCAGGCGCAGCACGGTGCGCGGCTCGTCGTTGATGATGTCTTCGTCGTACGCCGCCAACAGGAAGGCCGCCATCGCGCGGTTCACACCGGCGGCGGGCTCGATGACGAACGGCACGTAGCGCTCGTTGGTGGCCTGGTCGAAATAGTCGAGCTTCTGGCCGCTGTGCTGGGCGTGCTGGTTCAGGTCGTAGTTGGTGCGCTGAGCGACACCCTCCAACTCGCCCCAGCCCCACGGGTACTTGAACTCGATGTCGCTCGTGCCCGATGAGTAGTGGCTCAGTTCGTCGTCGTCGTGCGGACGCAGCATCAGCATGTCGGCGGGAATGCCGAGGTCGATGTACCACTGCAGACGGGCGTTGCACCAGTACTCGTACCACTGCGCACTCTCGGCGGGCGGCACGAAGAACTCGAGTTCCATCTGCTCGAACTCGCGGGTACGGAAGATGAAGTTGCCGGGCGTGATCTCGTTACGGAAGCTCTTGCCCACCTGGGCGATACCGAACGGCGGCTTCTTGCGGCTGGTCTGCAGCACGTTGAGGAAGTTCACGAACATGCCCTGGGCGGTCTCGGGGCGCATGTAGACCTCGGCACCAGAACCCTCCACCGGGCCGGCGAAGGTCTTGAACATCAGGTTGAACGCACGGGCCTCGGTGAAGCTGCCGGTGGCGCCGCAGCCGGGGCACAGATTCGGGTCGGTGAGGTGATCTTCGCGGAACCGCTGCTTGCACTTGGTGCAGTCCACCAGTGGGTCGCTGAAGTTGGCCAGGTGACCACTGGCCTCGAACACCTGCGGCGGAGCCAGGATGGCGGCGTCGATGAGCACCACGTCGTCGCGCTGCTGCACCATCGTGCGCACCCAGGCCTCACGCACGTTGCGCAGCATGAGCGAACCGAGCGGGCCGTAGTCGTAGCTACTGCGGAAACCGCCGTAGATCTCGGCGGATGGGTACACGAACCCCCGGCGCTTGCAGAGGTTGACGATCTGGTCCAGTTCCGTAGCAGCCATAGCCCTCACAGGCTACGGGTATCAGTGGGTTTCGAACATCGCCACGGTGCGCAGCTTGCGTTCGATGTGGTGCTCGAGCGCACGGGTGGCATGCGCTGCCACCTCATGGGTGGTGCGCGACGCGGGCAGGTCGAGCGCATCGTTCATTCGGCCGCCGAGAATCATGCGCATCACCTCCAACGCTTCCTCGCTGAGCGGGGCGCCGGTGCGGCAGTTGCGGCACAGTGCACCGCCCTGATCCATGTCGAACGCCACCAACTGCGTGTCCTCGCCGCAACGCACACACATGTCGAGTTCCGGGCGTAGGCCATCGGCGGCCAGCAGCTTCCAGTAGAACGCTGGCACCACGAGCGGGCCGCTTCGCTCGCCGATGGTGCGCAACGCACCCACCACCATCCGATACAGGTGCGGGGCGGGCTCGCGGTCCAGGGTCATCTGATCGGCGGCTTCGAGCACGGCGATGCCGTTGGTGAGGTGGTCGAGATCTTGCAGCATCGGACGCAGCGTCTCGACGCTCTCGGCCTGGCTCACGATGTCGAGCTCGCGGCCCTGCGACAGCAGCAGTCGAACATGGCTCATCGGCTCGAGGCGGGCACCGAACTTCGATGTGGTCTTTCGCACGCCTTTGGCGATCGCCCGGATCTTGCCGTGCTCCTCGGTGAGGAGCACCACGATGCGATCGCTCTCGCCGAGCTTGTAGGTGCGCAGCACCACCGCGGTGTCGCGGTACAGGTGGGAGGCCACGACGGAGGCTCAGTTGTCGACGCCGCCGAAGCGGCGGTTGCGACGGGTGAAGGAGTTGATGGCGTCTTCCAGATGAGCAGCACCGAACTGTGCCCACTCGGTGGGGATGAACACCAACTCGCTGTAGGCCAGTTCCCACACCAGCGAGGGCGGCAGGCGATTGCCATCGCCCAGCACCACCACGAGGTCGGGGTCGGCACCTGCGGGTGCATTCAACACGTGTGCGATGGAGCTTTCCGAGATGGGCGAGCCCGACGCCTGCAATGCAGCAACTGCATCCGCCACACGCCGACGGCCATCCGCTTGCGGATGGGCCGAAACCAAGCAGTTCCCCACCGAGCGCTCACGCTCGCGAACGGCACTGTCGTCGGCAGTTGCGGAGTACGGCCGCAGGGTGAGCCAGTTGGCACCTGCGTGATCGGCCACCTTTCCGAGTTCGGACAACCGCTCGGACCACGCGTCGTCGGACGCGCTCTGCCATTCCGCCAACGTGCCGCCGACCACGATGACGTGGCGCAGCACAGCGGTGTCGGGGACGGCGTTCATCGCCCCCATTGTCCCACGCCGAACAGGTTCAGGATGTCATGCCGCCGAGGCCCACGAGGCCACGGGCGAGTTCGATCTCGCCCATGTGACGCAGGCCGTGCTGGTAGATCCAGCACTCGGTGGCATCGAGCAGAGTGATGCCATCGGGGCCGGCCACGCGTGCGCTGTACGTGCTGGCGATCTGCGGCGGGAACGGCCGGTTGATGATCACCCGATCCAGTTCGGCAGGGTCGAGTTGGTCGAGCCATGCCTCGGTGCGGGCGAACACGGCCCGCATGTATTCCTGGAACGCCTCGTAGTCGCCGATGCGCTGGTGGATCATCTCATCGACCGTCTTGTGCTTGCCGTGGTCGTTGATGGTGATGCCCACTCGGGCCTGCCACTCCTCGTTCCAGATGGGCATCGTGCCGGTCATCATCATGAACGAGGCATCGATCATGTTGGTGATGTGGAACAGGCAGAAGGCGATGGGCACCACGCCGTCGCGCTCGAAGTGGTTCACATGCTCGATGTCCATGGTCTCGACGGCCTGGTGATACAGCGAGTGCATGGCGCGCATGCGACGACGGAGCGAATCGAGAACCAGCGACGAAGTGGAGTCCATGCGGCGGAGCATAGAACCTGTCACTGCGACTGTCACTAGTTCGCGAGGGCCGATTGCTAGCGTGACGCTGTGACCGACCCCACCGCCACTCGCCTTGCACACATTGCGTGCATCATGGACGGCAACGGTCGCTGGGCGAAGAGCCGCAGCCTGCCTCGCATCGACGGCCACACCGAGGGTGAGGAGAACCTGGCTCGCCTCGTGCGTGTGGCGGTGCGGCGCAACGTCGGCTGGCTCACCGTGTTCGGGTTCTCCACCGAGAACTGGGTACGACCAAGGGCAGAGGTGCGCCACATTCTCGGCCTGCACAAAAAGCTGTTCGGTCGAGTCGCCGAGTTGAACGAATTGAACGTACGCATCCAGTGGATGGGCCGCCCGTTCGACAGCCCGGAAGCCCGCACCCCGAAGTACGTGCAGCGGGCCATTCGTAAGGCCATCAAGGACACGGCGAAGAACACGGGCATGGTGCTCACCGTGGCGTTCGATTACGGCAGCCACGCCGAAATGGTGCATGCCGCACGGCAAGCCGCAGCCACCGGCGAACCGGTCGATGTGGACGCCATCTCGCGTCAGATGTATCTGCCCCACCTGCCGCCGGTGGATGTGCTCGTTCGCACGTCGGGCGAGGTGCGCATCAGCAACTTCATGCTCTGGCAGAGCGCCGGCACCGAGGTGTACTTCACCGAGAAGGCGTGGCCCGACTTCGACGCCGCCGAACTCGACGCCGCGTTGGCGTTGGTCCGTTGAACGTCGAGGCAGCCCTCCACTCCGTCACCGCTGCCCTGCCGGCTGCCGAAGACCGGCCCGGGCAGTTGCAGATGGCGCAGGCCGTTGCCGATGCCATCGAGCACGGCCGCCACCTCGTGGTGCAGGCAGGAACTGGAACGGGCAAGACCATTGGGTATCTGGTGCCGGCCATCCTCGCCGGGAAGACCATCGTGGTGGCCACTGCCACGAAGGCGCTACAGGACCAACTCGCCAGCAAGGACCTCCCGTTCCTCGAGGCGCACGTGGGGGTGCCGTTCGAGTGGGCGGTGTTGAAGGGCCGCAGCAACTATCTGTGCCGCCAGCGACTCGATGAACTCCAGGCCAAGGACAAGGGCCAGATGGAGATCGAGGAGTTCGCCGCCACCACCAGGGTGGAGATCAACCGGCTCGCTGATTGGGCGAAGCGTTCCACCACCGGCGATCAGGCCGAACTGGATTGGTCGCCCACCGACCGCGCCTGGCAGGCCGTCAGCGTGGGCAGCGACGAATGCCCGGGCGCCAGCAAGTGCCCCAAGGGCCCGGTGTGCTTCGCCGAGGGCGCCCGCGACCGTGCCGCTGCAGCGAACGTGATCGTGGTGAACATGCACCTCTACGGGCTGCACGTGGGCGCCGGTGGGGCCATCCTGCCCGAGCACGACGTGGTGGTGGTCGACGAGGCCCACCAACTGGAAGACATCATGAGCGACACCGTGGGCATGGAGCTCAGTGGTGGCCGCTTCACGAACCTCACAGTGGCCCTGAAGCGCATCCTCGACGACCCCGCCGTGGTGGGCCCCATTGCCGAGGGTGGCGTCGCCCTGCGCGATGCCCTCGCCGACTCCGTTGGCCAGCGTCTATCGCTGCCGTTCCCGCCCAATGTGCAGGACACGCTGGTCGATCTTCGTAACCGTGTGCAGCGGGCGCAAGACGCCTTGCGTGCCATCAACACCGACGTCGACGAAGCCAAGCAGCGCAAGCTACGCGGCCAACAACTCGCCACCCGCCTGCAGGAGGCCATCGACCAGGCGCTCGGCGACCTCACCGGTTACGTGGCGTTCGTGGGCGGTGGCCCCGAGTTCCCGCGTCTGGAGATTGCCCCACTCGACGTGGGACCGGTGCTGGCCGAAGGTGTGTGGGGCAACAAGACCGCCGTGCTCACCAGCGCCACCATCCCGTCGTCGCTGGGCGCAAGGGTGGGCCTCCCCGACGGCACGTTCGATGAGCTGGATGTGGGCAGCCCGTTCCATTACGAGCAGAACGGCTTGCTGTACTGCGCCATCCACCTGCCCGACCCGCGGTCGGCGCAGTTCGCAGCCGCGGTGCACGACGAGTTGGTCGCGCTCATCACGGCAGCGGGCGGCCGCACCCTTGCGCTGTTCACCAGCTACAAGGCGATGGACGCCGCGGCCGAAGCCGTGCGGGCGAAGGTCGACTTCCCCATTCTCAGCCAGCGCGACCTTCCGAAGACCGCCTTGGTGAAAGCCTTCAGCGACGACGAGAAGGCCTGCCTGTTCGCCACCTCGGGCTTCTTTCAGGGCGTCGACATCCCTGGCCGAACACTGAGCCTGGTGGTGGTCGACAAGATCCCCTTCCCCCGGCCCGACGACCCCCTGCTATCGGCCCGCCGCGAGTTGCTGGGCCCGGCAGCATTTGGCCAGATCGACATTCCCCGCGCCTCGATGCTGTTGGCGCAAGCCACCGGCCGCCTCATCCGCACCGCCACCGATCGCGGCGTAGTGGCGGTGATGGACCCGCGCCTCGGTAAGGCCAACTACCGGTGGGACATCGTGAAGGCACTGCCGCCGATGAAGCGCACCCGACACCGCGCCGAGGCCGAGGCCTTCCTGCGCGAGATCACCGGCTGATTCTCCAGCCCCGGGGGCGGTCTACAGTCCGTGCCGTGGGGGAACTCGTGCACATCTCCGTCGAGGGCGGCGTGGCAACCATCACGCTCGACTCGCCGACGAACCGCAATGCGTTGTCGCGACAGTTGATGGCCGAACTCATCGGTGCGCTGGATCGAGCGGAGGAACCCGACGTACGCGCCGTGGTGCTGACGCACACGCCACCCGTGTTCTGCGCAGGCGCCGACCTCAAGGAACGGGCCAGCGGCGCTACCGATGCACAGGCTGCCGGCAACCCGATGGCCGACGCCATCATGCGGCTGGGCTCGATGCGGGCGGTGAGCATTGCGGCTGTCGATGGCCCGGCGCGAGCGGGCGGTATGGGCCTCATGGCGGCGTGCGATCTCGTGGTGGTGAACAGCGCCGTCACGTTCGCACTCACCGAGGTGCGCATCGGCGTGGCCCCCGCCATCATCAGCGTGCCGCTGCTGGCTCGGTGCGGCTGGAGCAAGCTCGCTGCCCCGTTCCTCACCGGCGAGGTGTTCGACGCCCATGCAGCGAAGGACATGGGCCTCATCACTCATGTCACCGACGATGTGGCCGGCACCGTTGCCACGTTGGTGAAGGGCGTGCTCGCCGGGGCACCGAACGCCGTTGCCGCCGCCAAACGCCTACTGCGCAGCGGCGCACCCGACATGGACGAAATGATCGCCCTCAGCGCTGCGCTCTTCGATGGCCCCGAGGCGGCGGAGGGCATGCGCGCGTTCGCCGAGAAACGACCGCCGTCGTGGGCGCAGGAGACAGCGACATGACCGTGCTTCCCGATCGCGTGGTGGAGGCCAGCGATGCCTTCCAAGCGAACCGCGAGTCGTTGCTGCGGCAGATCGCAGCGCACGACGAGCAGCTCGCGTTGGTGAACATGGGCGGTGGCCAGAAGTACGTCGAGCGACATCGCGGTCGCGGCAAGATGCTGGTCCGCGAGCGCATCGAGGCCCTGCTCGACACTGGCTCGCCGTTCCTCGAACTGTCGCCGTTGGCCGCCTACGGCAGCGAGTTCCCCGTGGGCAGCGGCACCGTGGCCGGCATCGGTTTCGTGGAGGGCGTCGAGTGCATGATCACCGGCAGCGACCCCACCATGCGCGGCGGGGCGATGAACCCCTACACGCTGAAGAAGAACCTGCGCGTCAACGAGATCATCATGGAGAACCGGCTCCCGACGATTGCGCTCACCGAATCCGGTGGCGCCGACCTGCCGACTCAGAGCGAGATCTTTATCCCGGGTGGGCGCGGGTTCCGCGACATCACCAACGCCTCCGCTGCAGGTATTCCGCAGATCTCGCTGGTGTTCGGCAACTCCACGGCTGGCGGCGCCTACGTACCGGGCATGAGCGACTACGTGGTGATGATCAAGGAGCGCAGCAAGGTCTTCCTCGGTGGCCCACCGCTGGTGAAGATGGCTACGGGCGAAGACAGCGACGACGAGAGCCTTGGCGGCGCCGAGATGCACGCCCGCGTGAGCGGCCTCGCCGATTACTTCGCACTCGACGAGATGGACGCCATCCGCATCGGACGCCAGATCGTGAAGCGCCTGAACCATCGCAAGCTCGGGCCCGGGCCACGAGGCGCCGGTCGAGCCCCGAAGTACGACCCCGAGCAACTCTTGGGCATCCCCTCCGCCGACCCGAAGGTTCCCTTCGACCCTCGCGATGTGATCGCTCGCGTGGTTGACGACAGCGACTTCGACGAGTTCAAACCCCTGTACGGCACCTCGCTGGTTACAGGCTGGGCCGAACTGCACGGCTACCCGATCGGCATCCTCGCCAACCACCGTGGCGTGCTGTTCAGCGAGGAGAGCGAGAAGGCGGCGCAGTTCATCCAGCTCGCCAACCAGATCGACACTCCCCTGCTCTTCCTGCAGAACACCACCGGCTACATGGTGGGTAGGGAGTTCGAGCAGGGCGGCATCATCAAGGACGGCGCCAAGATGATCAACGCCGTCTCCAACTCTCGGGTGCCCCACATCACCGTGAACATGGCAGCGTCCTACGGCGCCGGGAACTACGGGATGTGCGGCCGGGCGTACGGCCCACGCTTCCTGTTCGCGTGGCCGAACGCGAAGAGCGCTGTCATGGGTCCGGCGCAGCTGGCAGGGGTGATGAGCATCGTTGCTCGCGAGTCTGCGACCAGCATGGGCAAGCCGTTCGACGAAGCCGCCGACGCCGTCATGCGCCAGATGATCGAGGACCAGATCGAGAAGGAGTCCTTGGCCATGTTCATGAGCGGCAAGGTCTACGACGACGGCATCATCGACCCCCGCGACACGCGCACCGTGCTGGGCATGTGTCTGTCCATCATCCACAACACTCCGATCCAAGGCACCCGTGGCTACGGCGTGTTCCGGATGTGATGCGCGTGATCATCGACAAGCTCCTCATCGCCAACCGCGGCGAGATCGCCCGGCGCATCATCCGCACGTGTCGGTCACTCGCCGTTTCACCCGTGGTGGTGTTCAGCGATGCCGACGCCACCGCTCCGTTCGTGTGCGAAGCCGACGACGGCCTTCGTCTGCCGGGCAACACCGCTGCCGACACATACCTGCGCGGCGAACTCATCATCGCTGCTGCCCTGGAGCTCGGCGCACACGCCGTACACCCGGGCTACGGCTTTCTGTCGGAGAACGCTGCGTTCGCACAGGCGGTGCTCGACGCCGGACTCATCTGGGTGGGCCCTCCCCCAGCGGCCATCGCGGCCATGGGTTCCAAGATCGAAGCAAAGAAGCTCGTTCGTGCCCACGGTGTGCCGGTGGCGCCCGACAACACCGTGGAGACCCTCGACGAGATCGGCCTACCAGCGCTGGTGAAGGCGTCGGCGGGCGGCGGTGGGCGCGGCATGCGGATCGTGCGCGACGCGTCCGAGCTTGCCGAGGCCATCGCTTCCGCTGAACGCGAGGCACTGTCGTCTTTCGGTGACGGCACGGTGTTCGTCGAGCGCTACATCGAAGGTGCGCGCCACGTGGAGGTGCAGGTGTTCGCCGACACCCACGGCAACGCCGTGGCACTGGGCGAACGCGACTGCACCATCCAACGTCGCCACCAGAAGGTGGTGGAGGAAGCCCCCTCCCCGGCGGTGCACCCCGCGCTGCGCGAGCGCATGTTCGCCGCCGCCGTAGCCGCTGCAAAGGCCGTCGGCTACGAGGGCGCCGGCACCGTGGAGTTCATGCTCGACCGCAGCGGCAACTTCTCGTTCCTGGAGATGAACACCCGCCTTCAGGTGGAACACCCGGTCACCGAGATGGTCACCGGCCTCGACCTTGTGGCGCTGCAACTGCGCGTCGCTCAGGGCGAGCCGCTACCCGACGCGTTGTTGGAGGGCGTGGCCTGCAGCGGCCACGCCATCGAGGTGCGACTGTGCACCGAAGACCCGTACCGCGGCTACCTACCGAGTTCGGGCACGTTCACCGAGGTCGCCTTCCCCGCCATCGACGGCCTGCGCATCGACAGCGCCATCGAGAGCGGCAGCACGGTGTCGCCGTTCTACGACTCGATGGTGGCGAAGGTCATCGCTCACGGCGCCACCCGCGCCGACGCCGCGCGCACGTTGAAGGTGGCACTGCAGCGGGCCACCATCACAGGCCCCGTCACGAATCGGGCGCTGCTCATCGACCTGATGGATCGCCTCATCACCATCGACGACGAGGTCGACACGGGATGGCTCGACCGACAGGCATTGGGCGATGCCCCACAGCCCTCCGCGTTGCAGATCGCAGCGGCTGCACTGGCGACGGTGCGCGCCGCTTCCGACGCGCGCTTTCCGATCGGATGGCGCAACAACCCGTCGCAGCCACACACCCAGGCCATCGGCGACCACACGGTGGCGTATCGCTTCGATCGTGCGGGCCAACTCTCGTACCTCACCATCGATGGCGAGCAACTGGTTGTTGATGCGCGACTCATCGACTCGCTACAACGCATCCACGTGAAGGTGGAGGACGACATCGCGTACGCGGCGGGTGGGCTGTTCGCGCTGCCGGTGCCGCCTCGCTTCACCATGCCCGACGATGCAGGCCGCGCTGGCTCCACTGTGGCCCCCATGCCCGGCAAGGTGGTGCAACTGCTCGTTGCCGTCGGCGACACTGTGGCGGCGGGTCAGGCATTGCTCACGTTGGAGGCCATGAAGATGGAGCACCAGGTGGTGTCGCCCACCGCTGGAGTCGTGGCCGAGGTGTTCGTGCAGCCCGGCCAGCAACTCGACGGCGGCCAACCGCTGGTGAAGGTCGACCCGGCATGACAGCCCGGGCGGTGCGAATCGCCAACTGCAGCGGGTTTTTCGGCGACCGGTTGTCGGCGGCGAAGGAGATGGTGGACGGCGGCGACATCGACGTGCTCACCGGCGATTGGCTGGCCGAGCTGACGATGCTGATCCTTCACAAGCAGCGCGCCCGCAACACCGAATTGGGGTATGCCTCCACGTTCCTGATGCAGATGGAACAGGTGCTCGCGACGTGCAAGGAACGCGGCATCAAGGTGGTCACCAACGCCGGCGGGCTGAACCCCGCCGGTTGCGCCGAGAAGGTGCGCGACATCGCCACGAAGTTGGGCATCGACATCACCGTGGCGCACATCGAGGGCGACGACCTGATGCCGCGCATCGACGGATTGCGGCCGCAACTGCAGCACCTCGACACCGGTGCACCACTCGTCGGCGCACCTCTCACGGCCAATGCGTACTTGGGGGGCTGGGGTATCGCCGCGGCACTCAGGTCCGGCGCCGACGTGGTGGTGTGCCCACGCGTCACCGATGCCGCGCTGGTGGTGGGCCCCGCTGCGTGGTGGCACGACTGGGCGCTCGACGACTGGGACCACCTCGCCGGCGCCGTGGCCGCAGGTCACGTCATCGAATGCGGCACGCAGGCCACCGGCGGTAACTACACCTGGTTCGACGAGATACCGAACCCCACACTGTCGCTCGGGTTCCCCATCGCCGAAGTGGAAGCCGACGGCTCGTCGGTGATCACCAAGCACCCTGGAACCGGTGGCGTGGTGAACATTGGCACCGTCACCGCTCAACTGCTGTACGAGATCGGTGGCGAGGCGTATGCCAACCCCGATGTCGTGACGCACTTCGGTTCCATCCAGCTCTCGCAGGAGGGTGCCGACCGCGTGCGTGTCAGCGGCGTGCACGGATCGCCCGCACCCGCCACCACAAAGGTGTGCATCAACCTGGAGGGCGGGTTCCGGAACCGCATGTCGTTCGTGCTCACCGGCCTGCGCCAGGAGGAGAAGGCGGCGTGGGTGGAGGCGGCCCTGTTCGCCCGACTCGGTGGCAAGGACCGCTTCGACGAGGTCGACGTTCGCTTCGTGCCCGCGCCGAGCGATGCCCGCACTCAGGAGGAAGCCTCCGGCCGTCTGCACGTGAGCGTGAAGAGTTCCGACGACCGTCTGGTGGGTCGGGCATTCAGTTCGGCCTGCATCGAATTGGCCCTCGCCAACTATCCGGGCTTCTTTGCCAGTGGCGCACCCGGCGATGCCCAGTCGTTCGGCGTGTACTGGCCCGCGCTCGTCGATGCCGACGAGGTGTCCGAATACGTCCACCTCCCCCACCGCACCCCCGTTCTTGTCGCGGCCCCACCACGAGGCTTGGAGGTCGAGCCGCGACAAGAACGAACAGTTCCGGCGGTGGCGGCAGTCGGGCCTGCGTCGGGTGAGCCGCTTGGTGCGTGCTTTGCCGCCCGCTCGGGCGACAAGGGGGGCAACGCCAACGTGGGCATCTGGGCGCGCGACGCTGCCGGTTACGCCTGGCTGGAGGCGAACCTCACGGCCGCGAAGGTCCGTGAGTTGCTGCCCGAAGCGGCCGCTCTGGAGGTGCGCCGCACCGAGTTGGCGAACCTCCACGCACTGAACTTCGTGATCGTCGGGCTGCTGGGCGAAGGCGTGGCCAGCAGCACGGCATTCGATTCCCAGGCCAAGGGACTCGGCGAGTACCTCCTCAGCCGAGGGTGGCGCTGACGGCTACGCGAGCAGTCGGTAGCCGATCCCTCGCGCCGTGACGATGAGCCTCGGGTCGTCGGGCTGGTCTTCGATCTTCACCCGCAGGCGCCGAACGTGGGCGTCGACCAGTCGGCTGTCGCCCAGGTACTCGTAGCCCCACACCCGCTCGAGCAACTGGTCGCGCGACAGCACGGCGTTCGGGTGATCGGCGAACTCACAGATGAGCCGATACTCGGTCTTGGTGAGGTTCAGTTCCACTCCGGCCTTCAGCACGATGCCCTGCTCGCGTCGCAGTTCGATGTCGCCGAACTTCGCGGCCGAGGTGGCCACGGTTGCTTCGTGAAGATGCACACGACGCAGCGCCGCACGGATGCGCGCTGCGAGTTCCTTGGGCACCACCGGCTTGGTGACGTAGTCGTCGGCGCCGGCTTCCAACCCGGCCACCAGGTCGTAGGTGTCGGTCTGTGCGGTGACGATGATGATCGGCACGATGCTGCTGCTGCGCATCTGGCGGCACACCTCAAAGCCCGACAGGTCGGGCAGGCGCAGGTCGAGGAGCACGAGGTCGGGTTCACGCTCGGCGAAGCGCGCCAAACCCGTTCGACCGTCGGGTGCTTCACGCACCTCATAGCCCTCATCCTCGAGGGCCAGCGTGAGCGCCACCCGAATGGCGTCGTCGTCCTCGATGAACAGCAGAGAATTCACGGCTCCACTCTGACAGACGACCGGATTCCGTTACAGAAATCGCACACAACGACCGGGGTTATGTCACACAGGCAGTGCAAAGTGAACATTGTTCACGCTGCTCTGGTGGGGTACCTACCTCCCCCAGGTGCCTCACCGGCAGCGGAACCCGCGGGCAGCACCAGGCGTTCGACGCCACAACCGATCAACGGAGGTTGCAACATGCTGGCACCCACGCTCACGGCCCATACCGATCTGCATCGTCACCACGTCGCAGTTGCGGTCGCAGGGCCCCTCACCACCGACGACCACGCGGCCGCGCTCCAGGCAGCGTGCCTTCCGTTGCCCCGCACCTACGGCTTGATCGTGAATCTCAGCGGGCTCACCGTCGTCACCGAAGCAGGACTGCGCGGGCTGCGCCAACTGGCGCAGGCAACGAATGCTGCCGGCCACAGCATTGCGTTCGTGTGCAGCGAACTGATCATGCGGGCCGAGCTGGTGCTGGCCGACCTCGACACGCTTGCCCCCGTGTTGCAGGCCGACGAACAAGCCTTCGCGATCGTGGGCTACGCCGCCTGATCGCAGGCACCCCTCTCCATCGGCAACACTGGAGCCTATGAACACGACGCGTCGCCGCACGTTGCGCCTGCGTACGCGCGTCACCCTGTTCTTCTCCCTCACTGCCTTGGTGGCCAGCATCGGGCTCGCGGTAGTCACCTACGCGGTGAGTCGATCGTTCCTCATCGACCAGCGACAACAGACCGCGCAGACGCAGGCGTTCGCCAACGCCAAGACGGTGCGCGACCAACTGCTCATCGACCAGAAGTTCGATGTGCTGGATCTGCGTACCGAGAGCGGCGGCTTCCCCGTTCTGGTGCTCGACGGCGAGCAGTTTCCGCTGAACGCGAGCTATCCGCTGGAAGCCTTTCCGTTGGAACTGCGCACTGCAGTGAGCCAGGGCGAGACCGCCCAGCAGCGGTTCGAGTACCTCGGCGATCCCTACGTGGCGGTTGGGGTGAACATGCCGTCGGTGAATGCGCAGTACCTCGAGGCATTTCCGATGCAGAGCACTCAACGCACCCTGCGGGCCATTTCCACCGCACTGCTCATCGGTTCGTTGGTCACCATGCTGCTCGCCGGTGTGCTCGGCTGGTGGGCCAGTCGCCGACTCCTGCGCCCCATCTCGCGCGTGTCGGCCGCAGCAGGCGAAATCGCGGCAGGCGGTCTCGACACGCGCATGCCGCCCGAAGACGACCCCGACCTCGACCGTTTGGCGCGGTCGTTCAACGGGATGGCCGACGCAGTGCAGACCCGCCTCGAGCGTGAGGCTCGATTCGCAAGCGACGTGAGCCACGAGCTTCGTTCGCCGATCACTGCGCTCACCGCGGCCGTAGAAGTACTCGATGGGCGACGAGACGACCTTCCCGACCGTACCCAGCAGGCTCTCGACGTGGTGGTGAGCCAGGTACGCCGCTTCGACCACATGGTGATGGACCTGTTGGAGCTGTCGCGCATCGACGCCGGTTCCACGGAACTGCATCGCGAGGAAGTGGAAATCCGCGAGCTGATTCCTCGCATTGCTCAGCGCTACGGCTTCGGCGAGGTGCCCATCGACATCGACGCCGATATCGCCACCGTGGTTCGCCTCGACAAGCTTCGTTTCGAACGCATCCTCGCCAACCTGCTGGAGAACGCTCGCGAACACGGCGGAGGCCCCGTGCGGGTATCGCTGCAACTTGCTGGCACCACCGCGATGGAGTTGAGCGTGGACGACGCCGGGCCAGGCGTGGCTCGCGGCGAGCGGTCGCGCATCTTCGAACGCTTCGCCCGCGGCAGTGCCGCCCGCCACCGAGTGGGCACCGGCCTCGGTCTTGCGCTCGTGGCCGAGCACGCTCACGCCCACGGCGGCGAAGCCTGGGTGGAAGACCGCCCTGGCGGCGGCGCCCGCTTCAAAGTGACCCTGACGGAGGTGGCGTGATGCGAGTACGCGTGATGATCCTGCTGGCGCTGCTGGGCAGTCTGAGCGCAGCGTGCAGCGTGGTCGGTGATGGCAAGGTGAACCCCGTGTCGCCCCCATTCGGCCTCGACGACACCGTCGTCTCCAGCACCGAGGCACCCAGCACCACGGCCCTCGCAACCACCACCATCGTTCCTGAGCCCAGTACGACGATCATTCCCACGGAACCGGTGCGGCAGTACTACATCTCGGGTGCGCAACTGCTGTTCGTCACCACCCCACTGCCAGCGGGCGCTGGTCTCACCCAGATCATGGCCGCGCTGCAGGCTGGGCCCGAACCGTTGGGGGCGCTCGCAGTCGGCCTTCGCAGCGCAGTGCCCGGGCCACAGGATGGCGACATCATCGTCACCGACAACCGCGCCGGTATCGCATTGGTGACATTGCCCGCGAACTTCTTCGACAAGGTGCCGGTGACGGATCAACGGCTTGCCACAGCCCAGATCGTGCTCACTCTCACTGATAGTCGCGGCATCGGTCAGGTGCAGTTCGACCAGGCTGTGCCGAAGCCCTCGGGGGCACTCGCGCCAGCCGGCAAGCCCCTGACGCACGCCGACTATGCCTCGATGCTCAACGCTCCCTCCAGCAGCACCAGCACGAGCAGCACCAGCAGCACGGGGCCCTGAACACCGCCGATAGGGTTCACGTTCTCATGCGCAGCGGATTCGTCACCCTCGTCGGTCGCCCCAATGTGGGCAAGAGCACGCTGGTGAACGCAATGTGCGGCCACAAGGTGAGCATCGTCAGCGACAAGCCGCAGACCACTCGCACGCGTGTGATGGGCGTGCACACCACTGCCGACGCCCAGTTGGTGTTCGTCGACACGCCCGGCCTCCACAAGCCCGTCACTGCGCTCGGCCAGCGTGTCAATGCGACGGCACTCGACAGCGTGAACGACGTGGACGTGGTGTGCCTCGTCATCGACGCCACCAAGCCGTTCGGCAAGGGCGACCAATGGGTTGCCAGCCACCTCGATCTGCCCAACGCCCTCCTTATTCTCAACAAGATCGATGCGGTGAAGGACAACGAGGTGATGCGTCAGCTCACCATGGCCTCCGAGCTCGGCGCCGCGGAGTACTTCCCGGTGTCGGCGAAGAGCGGCAAGGGCATCCCCGAGCTGCTGGCGTTCCTGTCGGCCAAGCTGCCCGAAGGTCCGATGTACTTTCCCGAGGAGACGGTCAGCGATCAGCCCGAAGAGCTGTGGGTTGCCGAGCTCGTGCGCGAACAGTTGCTCGCCGTCACCCGCGACGAGCTGCCGTACAGCATCGCCACGCGGGTCACCGAGTGGGAGTGGCCCCGCATCCGCGTGGAGATCATCGTCGAGCGCGACAGCCAGAAGGGCATGGTCATCGGGAAGGGCGGCTCGGTGCTGAAGGAAGTCGGCAAGCTGGCGCGAGCACAGCTGCCCGAGGGCGCCTTCCTGGAGCTATTCGTGAAGGTCGACAAGGACTGGCAGCGCAAGCCCGACCGCGTGCAACGCCTGGGCTACTGACTCACCTTGCTGGCTCACACCTTGCTGTCGCGGCCGGCCCAGAATGGCGCCCGCAGTTCGCGCTTGAGCACCTTGCCGCTGCCAGTCTTGGGTAGCTCGTCCATGAAGGTCACGCTCCGCGGCACCTTGTAACTGGCCAGGTGCTCACGCGCGAAGGCCATCACGTCGTCGGCGGTCATCGAGCCGCCTTCGCGCACCACGACCACCGCATGCACGGTCTCGCCCCACTCTTCGCTGGGCGTGCCAAACACCGCCACCTCCAGCACATCGGGATGATGCTCGAGCGACGCTTCGATCTCGGCCGGGTAGATGTTCATGCCGCCGCTGATGATCATGTCCTTCTTACGGTCGCAGATGTAGATGTAGCCCTCGTCGTCGCGGTAGGCGATGTCGCCGACGGTCTGGTAGCCGTGCTTGTTGTCGGCCATGAACTTGTCGTGCTGCTTGTAGTAGTCGGCGAACACGCTGGGGCTCTTCACGAACAACTCACCGGTGTGTTCCGGGCCGGTGCCGGTGACCTCGTTGCCGTCGTCGTCGAACAGCTTGATCTCCACCATCGGCGACGGCTTGCCGCACGAACCCGGCTTGCGCAACTGGTCCTCCGGACGCAGCACGCAGTTCACGCCGAGTTCGGTACTGCCGTACACCTCGAACAGGCTGTCACCCGGGAAGTAGGCGAGGTACATCTGCTTCAACGCGAAGCTCCACGGCGCCGCGTTGGCGATCATCCGCTTGATCGACGACACGTCGTACTGCGCCTTCACGTCGTCGGGCAGATTGCAGATCATCCGGATCGGAGTGGGCGCACTGAAGGTGGACGTGACGCGGTACTTCTGCACCAGTCGCAGCCAGTCCTCCGGCTTGAACTTGCGCTGCAACACGATGGTCTGGCCCAGCGCCAGTGCGATGGCCATGAAGCCGCCGGGTCCCGAGTGATACAGCGGGCCGGTGGGGATGTACACGTCGTCGGGCACGTAGCCGATGTGCGCCATCAGCGCCGCGCTCTGAGCGGCGCCCTGCGTGCCGCGGCGCAGTGCTCCCTTCGGCTTGCCGGTGGTGCCGCTCGTGTAGATCATCGTCGAGCCGGCCTCGATGGCCGCGGGAATCTCGGGCTCACCTGTCGATGCCGCATCCATCAGCGGGTCGATAGCGGTCATGCCATCCGGCACACCGTCGTCGCCGTCGAACACGAGGTACTCCTGCACCTTCGGCAGTTGGTCGCGGATGCGGGCGAACATCGGTGCGAACTCGGCGTCGACATAGACGATGGTGGCGTCGCAGTGGTCGGTGACGTAGGCCGCTTCCTCGTCGCTGAGGCGGTAGTTCAGCGGCACGGCGGTCACGCCCAGCTTGCGGGCTGCGTTGATCATCACCACGAGCCCGATGGAGTTCTGGCCGCACCACACCACCTTGCTGTCGCCAGGCACCACGCCCATTCCGAGCAGCACATTGGCCAGTTGATTGGCCCGCGCGTTCAACTCCGAGTACGAGAGTTGACGCACCGTGCCATCCGGCCGATCGTCGACCACCGCCAGCTTGTTCGGCTGGGTGATCGAGTGGGCGGTGAGGAAGTCGGCCATGAGCGCGCTCCTTGCAAGTCGGGCAGTGTTCTTCGCGAGTCGTAGCGGCAACAACGCAGCCCGAACGAGCCGATCCCCCGGTGTGTCCCCCACGGCTTCACCGTAGAGCATCAGAAGGTGCCATGCTTGCGCCATGGCACCTCGCATCATCAACGGCACCGCAGAAATGAAGTCCCTCGTCGGCGAGCACCTCGGTCACTCGCCCTGGATGGAGATCACTCAGGAGCGCGTGAACCTCTTCGCCGACGCCACGGGTGACCACCAGTGGATTCACATCGACGCCGAGCGAGCAAAGAAGGAGAGCCCGTTCGGTGGCCCCATCGCTCACGGCTATCTCACGCTGTCGTTGGCCCCGGTGCTGCTCCCACAGGTGGTCATCTCCACCGGCTTCAAGATGGGCGTGAACTACGGCTGCAACAAGGTGCGGTTCATGTCGCCCGTCCCCGTGGGTGCCAACCTGCGCCTCGGCGTGAAGCTGCTCGGTGTCGACGACATTCCCGGCGGCATCCAGAGCACATACGAACTCACCTTCGAGACCGAAGGCGCTGCCAAGCCCAGCTGCGTCGCCGAGGTCATCTTCCGCAGCTACGAGTGACGTGATCACCCCCACCCTCCATGTGGGCTGCCCGATGTGGGCGCAGCGCGCTTGGGTGGGGAAGCATCTGCCCGCCGACACGCCGTCGGGCCAAGAGTTGTATGCCTACAGCCGCCTCCTCAATGCCGTAGAGGGCAACACGACGTTCTATGCGTTGCCCCCGGAACACACCGTGCAGCGGTGGGCAGCGCAGGCCGAGCCCGACTTCCGGTTCGTGTTCAAGGTGCCGCGCAGCATCACCCACGAACAGCGACTGCGCGACGTCGATGGCGAGTTGTCGGCATTCGTGAAGCTGATGCTGCCGCTCGGCAACCTCGTGGGCGGGCTCACGCTGCAGTTGCCGCCGTCGTTCGGGCCGCGCGACCTTTCGGCGCTCGACACGGTGCTGCTGAAGGCACCGCAGGTGTGGCGCTGGAGCGTTGAGGTGCGCCACCCCGATTTCTTCGGCGGCGAGGGCCGGCGAGCACTCGACCGCGTGTTGATGCGGCACGGCGCAGAACGAGTGGTGCTCGACACGGTCTCGCTGTTCCACCGCACACCCACCACCAACGATGGGCACGAGGAATGGCGCACCAAGCCGCGAGTTCCGCTGCTCGACGACGCGCTCACCGACCGGCCGATCGTGCGCTTCATCGGCAGCGACCATGCCGACATCACCGACAGCGGCCTTCAGCGCTGGCAGATCCGCATCGCCGAATGGCTCGACGAGGGCCGCACCCCCACGCTGTTCGTGCACACCCCCGACAACATGCGCAGCCCGGTGCTGGCCCGCGGGTTCCACGATGCGATGCGCGAGATGGTGGAGGGGTTGGCGCCACTGCCGGAGCCGCTACCGGTCACTGGCCCCGAGCAGATCGCGTTGTTCTGACCACTCAGCGACGGCGAGAGCGCCGAGGGCGCCACAGGCCGATAAGGAGCAGCAAGGTACCCACGATGGCCCCGGTGATGCCGAGCGACGTGCCGCCGATGAAACCCACTACCGACAGGCCGTAGGCGCCGAGGCCACCGAGCACGCACACGATGCGGGCGACAAGCACTGCCGTCGACATAGCCGCACTGCGGAGCCTGTGGAGCCTGTGGCGCGGCGGGGCTGGCAGGTCGATACGGCCGTCCATCCAGGAGGGCTTCGGAGCGCGGCGCCAGGCCATGGCCCCATCATGCCCGCTGCGGAGGAAACCCTGTCACACCCCTTGCGTAGCGTCGGGGCATGGACCTGCAGGCGTTGCGTGAACTCATCGAGGCGAACCCGCTCGCCGATATCGATGCATGTCGCACCGAACTCGCTGCGGTCCGCACCATGCGAGGCTTGCTCGATGCACGAGAGATGAAGGTATGCGCCCGGCTCGACGAACTGGCTGGCGAGCGACCGTCGATCTTCCCGGAAGATGAAGTCGCACGCGCGTCGAAGACGTCGCAGAGCAAAGCCAGTCGGGTGCGCGACCGCAAGAAGGCCGCCGACGACGTCCCCGAGTTGGGTGCCGCGTTGGCAGCTGGCGCCACCACAGGCGACCGGTTGGAACAGGTGGCCCGGGCGATGGCCGGCCTCTCCCATGCAGAACGCTTGCGGTTCGCGGCCCGCGGTGCCGAACTGGCGAGGGTTGCTGTTTCGGGGTCGGATCGCGAGTTCCGACAACTCCTCGACGCCGTGCTCCGCCACGCCCGTGCCGACGACGGGCTGGCCCGTCTGGCACGACAACGGCGCGACACCCGGCTGCGATGGTGGACCGACGCCGACGGCATGTGGTGCCTCAACGGCCGCTTCGACCCCGTCAACGGCGCGCTGCTCGAAGGCCGCCTGCGGAACACCCGCGACGCGCTGTTCCACGACAACACGCCGGACGACTGCCCCGACGACCCCCTCGAGAAACAAGCGTTCCTCGCCGCCCACGCACTGCTCGCCCTGTCCGAGGGGCGCGGTGCATCGGGGACTCCGGATGTCACGGTGCTGATCGACGAGAAGACTCTGTGCGAAGGCCAGGTCCATGAAGGCTCCGTCGTCGATACCGGGCTCGGCAAGTTCGGACTACCGATCGAAACCATCCGACGATGGGCCTGCATCGGATCCATCACACCCGCCGTCATCGGAGCCGACGGAGTGCGACTGTTCCTCGGCCGCGAAACACGATGAGCGAACCGGGCACAACGACGAGCACTCCGCGTGCTCTACCGAACCTGCGCCATGTGCGACACACCATTCGAGCACTGCCACATCCACCACGTCGCCTGGTACACCCTCCAACACGGGCCAACCGACATCGACAACCTCGTGTACCGCTAATGTGTACACATGACCACAGCCTGTATCTACCGGCGCCTGAGCGCCAAGAGCAAGGGCCAGAAGAACGCCGTCAACCTCGACACCCAGGAAGCGGACTGCCGCAAGCTCGCTGACGACCTAGGCGCTGTGGTGATCGCCACCTTCACCGAGTACGGAGAGAGCGCGTTCGACAGGGACAACCCAGACGACCGGCCCGCCTACGCCGAGCTGTGCGACCTAGTGCGCCGCAAGGAAGTCGACGTGGTGATCGCCTGGCACACCGACCGGTTGTGGCGCGACGACCTCGAGAAGGCGCTGTTCATCCGCGACGCCCAGCGGTTCGGGCTGCAACTGATCGTCACCAAGACCGCAAAGATCGACCCTCAGAACCCCGACGACGAATTCCTGCTCACCATCCTCACCGCAGTCGCCAAGAAGGAGAGCGCCGACAAGCGCCGCCGGGTGAAATCCAAGATGCAGGCCAACGCCGCCGCCGGGCTCGCCGCCGGCACCGGCAAGTATCGCCCCTACGGATACGCCGCCGACCTGGTGACCGTCGTCCCGTCCGAGGCCGTCGTCGTGCGCGAGATCTGCACGCAACTGCTCAACGGGGTGCCGCTCAACTCGGTCGCCAAGTGGTGCAACGACAACGGGCACCGGACCACCGCCGGGCAGGAGTTCTCCACCCTGAGCGTGAAGGACATCGCCATCTCCCACCGGTACTGCGGGCTGCGGGCCACAGGACGCCGCCAACGTGCCCAGGTGGTCGCTGAGGCCGTCTGGGAGCCGATCGTGGACATCGACACCACCAACCGCCTACGGGCGCTCCTGCTCGATCCAGCGCGGCGCACGAACCGCACCGCCCGGTCCTACCTGCTGTCGAGCCTGCTGGTCTGCGGGCGCTGCGGCTCGCCGATGTTCTCTCACCCGCGAGCCGGCCGGCTCGACGCCGACGGTCACAAGCTGCGCACGTACACCTGCATCGCGGCCCCCGGCTACCCCGACCGCTGCGGACGCAACTCGGTACGCGCCCCCGAACTGGAAGCACTCATCACCGAGATGGCGATCACCCGCTTCACAGAGATGGCAGCAGCCGGGATGTTCGAGCCAGAACCCGACACCGTGAACGACGAGATCACCGCGGAGGTCGCAACCATCGACGCCAAGGCACGAACGTTGGGCGCCGACTGGGCCGCCAGCAAGATCACCGACGCCGCCTATTACGCCGCCTCCGCCGGCCTGGTCGAGCGGCGCGCTCAACTGTCCACGTTGGTGCGCCGCTCGGTGTCGCTGGTGCCGCCGTTCCTGGCCGAACTCGCCGCGCACCCGGAGAGCATCCGCGAGGTGCTTGCCGACTTCGACTTCGACCAGAAGCGGGCATTCATCCGCGCCCAGATCGCCACCGTCACCATTGGCATCAACCCCGTCCGGGGCGCCCCTGGCTTCAACCCGGCCCGGCTGACCGACGCGCAGTGGGTGCAAGCGCGGTAGGCCGCTCTACACGTACGTCGCGTTCACTCCGAGGTCGTCCGCCGGTGGCCGTACAACGGCGCTGAGGGTCACGCGGGATCCGCGGACCCAATGATACGTTCTCCTCATACCGCACTCAGCAAAGAGCGCGGGGCAGACCCTGCACTGACTCCCTCGGAGGCATTCGCGTGCAATCTGTTCCCGCTTCGGTCGTTGGTCGACCGACACCTGTCCCCCCGCCTCGCCTGGGCTACACGCTGACCGAAGCGCACGAGGCGTCCCGGCTGTCGAAGACAACGCTGAAGAAGATGATCCGCACCGGTGAGCTGCGGTCTGTTCTCGTCGGCGGCCGGCGGCTGATTCCTGTCGAGGCGCTCGCCGCCTTGTTCGACGCGGTGCAGCCGTGATGGCTGAATCCTTCGACGTCGAGGCTGCAGCCGCCGAGCTGTACCGCAAGTTCCCACCGCCCCCGTATTCGGCCGAGCAGATCCGCATCATCCGCACCCTGCTGGTCGCGTCGTTCACCGCCCGCACCGAGCGAGAAGCTCGAGGTGCCGCATGAACGGGCCACCTGACATGGAACGACCGGCGCCTGAAGCGCCGGCCGCATCCAGAATCATCGACGCCACATCGACACCCGGATCGATACACCCGCGGTGGGCGGCATGGCGCCCGAACGGCAGGCCCGAGCACGTGATCGTCGCCCGGAGGCAGCCATGAGAACCCCGACCCACAAGCAACGACGGGCGATGATCCACTACTTGCGTCGCAACGGATGCATATGCGATCCATTCATCACGGTGCTGCCCGCGGAGCAGTTGCCCGCTGGTGTGACCGTCGGGCATTTCGTCGACCACCAGCGCGGGTGCCCGCTCGGTGCCGCCGTGAAGGCCTGGAACAACGTCGGCGTCATCCCGGCGTTGTGGTCTCCAGAACCGAAGTGTCATCGATGAACACCACCATGCTCGCCGCTGCCCTCGAGTACGCCGAACGCGGCTGGCCGGTGTTCCCGCTGAGGCCCAAGGGCAAGAAGCCTATCATCGCCAGCGCCCATCGGCCGAACGACAAGTGCAAGGGCGAGTGCGGCACCGACGGACATGGGCTGTACGACGCGACGACCGACCCCACCCGGATCACCAAATGGTGGGAGCGGTGGCCGAACGCGAACATCGGTAACCGCACCGGGATCGTCGCCGACGTGTTCGACATCGACCGCGACGACCCGGCCGACGGGACCGCCGACATGGAACCCTTCGACATGCCCGGCGGTCCGGTCGTACGCACCGGTGCCGGCTGGCACTTCTACGTCCTGCCGACCGGCACCGGCAACCGCACCAGGTTCACCGAGCACTGCGACTGGCGCGGCGCCGGCGGCTACTCGATCCTTCCACCCAGCCTGCACCACACCGGCCGCAACTACGAGTGGTTCACACCGATCGGCGTGCCGCTGAACCCGGCACCGTCCGAACTCCTCGCCGCTCTCACCACCACACCCCAAGCCGACACCGGTCGCCCCCCGCTGTCACCTGCCGGCCGGTTCAAGCGCGGGACCTGGAACCCGGCCGGGCTGATCGGCAAGGTCGCCATCGCCCCCGTCGGAACCCGCAACAACACCCTGTGTTGGGCGGCGAACGCGATCGGCCGCGACCACTACAACGGCAAAGCAACCAGGAACGAGACCATCGAAGCGCTCGACCAACTCGAACGGGTCGCCGTCGCCGCCGGCCTCACCCCGACCGAGGCCTACAAGACGATCCAGTCCGGGTTCGGCAAGGGTGTTGCCGGGCTCGCCAACAACGGCGCCGCAGCATGACCAACGACACGAAGTGGGTCGGGATCGCACCAGACCCCGATCCCGAGGAGTTCGAGCTTGACCCGTCCTGGCTCCCGATCGACCTCGGCCCGGCGTGGCGCAAGGAGAAGATCCGACCGGCCGCCGAGGTGTTCAAGCGTGACGACGGCGTCGCCCTGCTGCTGCCCGGAATCAACTACCTGTTCGGCGACTCCGGTGATGGCAAGTCGATGGTCGCCTTGATCGCCACCGTGCTCGAGCTGCGCTCGGGATACCCCGTCATCTGGATCACCTACGAGGACGCCAACGAGGACTTGGTGGTGGAGCGGTTGCAGATGCTCGGCGCCACCGAGGCCGAGGTCGACCTGTTCAGCTTCATCACGCCCCAGGTCGGCATGACCAACGGCGCCGAGTGCATCGGCGATCTCGCCGTCGAGATCGGGGCAAGGTTGCTGGTGCTCGACTCAGTCGGCGAAGCGATGGCCGCCGGCGGCGTCAACGAGGACCGCGACAACGAGGTCGGGCCGTGGTTCAGGGCGACGCTGCGAGTGATCCACCAACGGGTCCCGACACTGGCGATCCTGCCCATCGACCACTCCACCAAGGCCAAGGACAACCCGCTGTTCCCGTCAGGCTCCAAACGCAAGCGGGCGGCACCGACCGGGCGCAGCTACCTGCTCAACGTCGGCGGCCAAGGATTCGGGATCGGCGTCGTCGGCTACGTCCAGTTCGTCGTCGCCAAGGATCGAGGCGGCACCTTCCAGCGTGGAGCGATCGCCGCCGACATCATGCTCGACGCCACGACCCTGCCCTACCGGTGGAACATCACCGCACCCCGAGACGGCGACACCTACGCCCCGAAGGTGAAGCGGCGCAACGCCGCCGAACGTGTCACCGATGTCCTCGCTGGGTCCAAGGTCGGGCTCGGGCTCGAGGAGGTGTACCGGATCGTCAACGACGCCAGCCACCGCCGGCCAGAGGAGACCGCAATCGCACCGAAGACGATCAAGAACACGCTCACCAACCTGTCCAAGCGGCCCGGAATCTCGGTCTCGGGAGGCGCCAAGGGAGCCGATGGCACCTTCGTCCCAAGTACGTGGCTCCTGACCAGTCCCGATCGGGACACACCATGACCGAGAACGTGCATCACCGCAGGTCAATCCAGTCCCGAAGCGTTGTCCCGACCCGGGACTGGTCCCCCCTGTCCCGAAAACCTGTCCCGTCCCCCTTCCCTATAGGGGACGGGATTCGGGACTGGGACTCGATGAACCACTTGCGAGGAACGAGAAGAGGCCACGGAAGTCCCTCGGTCGTCGACCTGGGAGATCGGAGTGCTCGCACCTTCCTCACCGAGGGGGTGGGGACCCACCCCCTTAGAGGCTTCTCACCTTCCACTGGCGGCATACGGCCTGCCTGTCCGTACAAATCGTCGACCCCTGAAGGGAGCCACACTTGGAACCGTTGAGGGTGCCGCAGTGCGAGTTCTGTTCGGTCCCGTTGAGAGCCGCCACCTATCGCGGGCAGCTGTGCCGGTGGTGCAGTGAGGCATGTCGGGCTGGAGCGCGCCGTAGGGCCTCCTGGCCGTGTTGTGTGGCCTGTGGTGCCCCGGTTCGGGTGCAGTTCCTGCACGGTCGGCGGGTCCTTCCCCGCAATGTGGTGTTCCGCGGTGACCGTCTCGCCCATCGGACCTGTCCGTGAAGGTCGACGGGGTGTTCGTCCCGGCCGGCGACGCGGCAGGTCTGCTCGAGTTGGCCCGCCGGGAGATCGGCCGTCGCCTTGAGAGCGGAGAACCGATCCCGGAGTCGGTGCGACGCCTGTTGGGTGAACTGGGTGCGGTCGCCGGTGAACATCGACGCCGGTCCACTTCCGCCGATTCTTCCGCAACCCCTACCGGGGTCTTCCGCGGTCCGATGATGGACACCATGACCACCCCCCAAGCCGCCAACCATCTCGGCATCAGCGAACGAGGCGTCCGTTACCGCATCGCGACCGGTGCGCTCCCCGCAACCAAGAACGATGCCGGCTACTGGCACATCCAAATCGAGGTCGACCGATGATGTCGCTCCACGAACTCGTTGCCGACATCCTCGCCCGCGCCGAACACGGCCACGACCCCGACAACGACGACCTCACCCGGCTCCCACCGGCGATCGTTGAACCCGTCCAGGCGGCGGCAACCCGACTGGTCGGTCTCGCCGCCGCACACGACACCCGTGGCGCCCGCCATGAACGTCTCGCCGCCCAAACCGAAATCAACGACACGTTGCTCGCGAACGCGATCGACCCCGCCGGCAAAGCACCCGCCAGCATCGTCGACCGGCACACCGGCCGCGACGCCGTCTACGGCACCGACACCCCGATCGCCAACATCGTCAAGGAGATCCCACGATGACCGCCCCCAGCCCCCACGTTGAACTCGCCGAACTGGTCGAAACGATCCGGGCCGGTGACACCACCATCACCGCTGCCGCCCTCGCGAAAGCACGCGATGCTGCCGCACTCGCCGAACTTTGGGCTGAAGCCGACCTGCGTCGCGCCACCGCCAACACCGAAACCGCTCAAACACACGCCCGTGAACAGGTCCGCACCGATCACCTCCGCCCACTCGACACGGCCCTCGACGGGCTCCGTGTCTCGTATGCGACGCTGGTCCACGCCCACCGCGACTTCACCACCCGAATCGAACGCTACGGCCACACCCGCCAGCAAGCGATCACCGCTGCCCGCCTCGTCGGCCTCGCCCCGGAGGCCGAGACCGCACCGCAGATCGACCGGGGAACATTCACGAAACTCGCCTACCAGGAAGCCGACATGAACCCCGACGCCGCCGGCCCGGTCGGCTACCCGGCGACCGTGCGCAGGCACCCACTCCTCACCCCCGCCGAAGCCGACAGGTGGGACATCCACCTGTCGGAACTTCACACCGCAGCCCAGCAACGCGCTGCTGCCACCCGGGCTGAAGCCGATATCGAACGCGCCGACCGCACCAGCCCAACGGAGTAGAGCCTCAACGGCCTCCGGCTCTGACGTTCGTGCGGTTGGAGCAGCTTGGATACACACCCTGAGAGCGCCGAGCGCGTTGTTCTGGTTCGTCCGGCACGCCGCACAGATCGGCAGTTCGGTACGGGTGACGGCGATTGTGCGGAGGTTCAGAGCGGGCGCTTCAGAATCACTCGGTACCCGTTCTCTCGACCGATCTCGAACCGAGTGAAGCCTGCGACTTCCCAGCCCTCCGCACCGAGTTCGTTGAGCACCTGATCAGCACTTACCTCGAACTCCTGCCCAGTCGCGAACCGCAGGGTCTGGTACTGCCAGCGCGGAGTCGAAGCGCTTGAAGCATCAGTCATTCTCTTCTCCCTGCTCTTATCGGTCTCCTCGGAGCCATCGCCGAGCCCAGGACCAGCAGCGCATAGTGCCCGTTATGTGCGCCCCCGTCAAGGCGCATCGGGCGTTATGGGACTTGGCAACTTCCTCTTCGATGAGCTGCCGGGATCGGCTACGGCGCGGTGGGCACGACGGTCAGCGGACCATCAAGGTACGGCTCGAGGGGTCCGAGGGTCACCGGGGCCAGCGCGACAAGTTCTCCGCCGTCACGCCGACAGTCGCCGGGTCCAGTCCCGGTCGCGATGTAGCTGGTGGCGCCTGGGAGAACCTCGCCGTAGCTGAGGACATCTCTGGTGCCGGTCGGGGTTGTGACGACCGCTGTGACGGGGAACGAAGGGCTCACCCGGGCGGATGGGAGGGCCATCGGGGTGTCGTCACAGTAGTTCGACTTGAAGTACAACTGAACTCCTGGCGCCCGCCCACCCCCAACGTACTCCCTGAACTTTCCGTCCCTGTAGGTGATGAATGTCTCCGCGACGAAGGGAAATGTCGTTGGCACACTCCAGAAGAAGATCACGCCGAGATCTACCCCGCCGGCCGTCAGTCGGAAGGACCCGGGCGCTCCAGTCGGTCCTTGAGGGCCGGTCGCGCCGTCTGCACCAGCGGGGCCTTGAGGGCCGGTTGGGCCGGATACGCCAGCGGGGCCTTGGGGGCCGGTCGAACCGTCTGCACCAGCGGGGCCTTGACGGCCGGTCGCACCATCGGCACCAACGGGGCCTTGAGGGCCGGGCACACCCTGGTCCCCCTTAAGGCCAGTAGCGCCGGCAGCCCCTTGCGGGCCGGAAGGGCCAATGGAGCCTGTAGCGCCGGCGGCACCTGGTGCACCCGCTGGGCCTTGCACGTTCCAGGTGATCTTCGTCTCAGTCCTCGAACACACCGTCGCCGCGGCAACCATCCGCACCGCACCGGTCTTCGTTGTGACGCACGCATACAAAGGATCGTTCGCGCCGACGGCGAGGGTGACCCCTCCGATCGCTACTGCCGCGACTGCGGCCCCTGCAATGGCAGCCGTGATCGACTTCATAGCGTGCCCCTTTCCCATCGTGGCTCGTGATCCGGGAACCTACTCGCGGTCGGACAGAACCGCCACAGATGCGGTTACACCGTTTCCTTCTCCGTCGAAGAGCAGCCACAAGAGACACCGGTTGCACCGCCCCAGCAGGCAATACGTCACGCCGCTCCAGACATCGTCCGTCTTGCATGTAGCCAATACCACTGAAACACTCCCAGCCGACGGACGACAAAGAAGGACATCACGATGGGAACCAAACTAGGAATCGTTGCCGGACTAGTCGCCGGTCTCGTCGTCGGTAGCGCGACCGTGGCGATCGCTGCCATCCCAGACTCGAACACGAAGGTCATCACCGCCTGCATGAAAACGGCCACCGGAACTATTCGTCTCATCGACGCTCAGGCAGGCAAGAAGTGCGTTGCCGGCGAACGTGCCGTGACATGGAACCAGAAGGGTGTCACCGGCGCTCGAGGGATCGCCGGGCTACAGGGGCCAGCCGGCGCTCCCGGCCCGCAGGGACCCCCTGGTGTGCCCGGAACCGGCGGCTACATCGTGCGCGATGGCAACGGCACAAACCTCGGCAAATTCGTCACCACGACTGGGCCAGTGGTCGTTCTGCAGCAGCCGAGCGGCCCATTCCGAGTGTTCGCCTGGGATGGCAGCCCCGCAGTCAACTCCAACGCCTACCACACCACCGTTGACTGTTCGGGTCCTTCGTTTCTTCCTCTCGATACCACTCTGATCGGTGCGACATCGTGGCTGTCGTTCGAGCTCATGTCTTTCCTCCAGGTCCCGACTCTGACCTGGTCGCCGGAGGGGCTTCGTCCAGGCACCGTAGGCCCGCAGCAAGACATCATCGCCAGGTCCATTAGCAATGAAAAATATGGCCCCGGCGTCCGCACCAACACGCCTGACTGCCGCCCGATTTCGCCGACACCGATCGCCAACGCAAACGAACTCATCCTCGGACCGGTCGAACCCGCGCTAGTCGGACCGCTCACGGTCGCCCCAGCCCCCAACTGACCAATGCCGTCTGAATGACTCGAGGCGTCTTTGGTTCGCCAGCGCATTGCAGACCGCCGGCCGAAGCGGGAACCACCGGCGACCGCGACCGCCGCGACGACATAGCTGATGTCGGCCTTGTCCACGCGGTGACGTCATCGGACCGCTCGCTGGTTGTGCTGATGGCCCGCATCGTTCGGCCGGCGTGGCACTCCGACGCACTGTGCAAGGAACACCCTGAGGCTGACCGTCACCCGACTCATCGGGACCGATGGGGTGCACCTCACGTCGCGGCGCAACGTATACACCGCCGGCCGGGTGGCCGTTGGATCGCTGTGATGACGCTCGATCAGTGGGTTGTCACCCAGCGAGAGGCGACGGCGTGATGGCTGGGAGTCCGCTTATCCCCACACCGTCGACCACCGTCGACGTCGTCAACCTCTGCACTTCGATCGAATCGCAACTCGGCGACGTCACCGATGTCGGTGTCCTCAAAGAAACGTCGGCGCGGTTGTCGGCGATCGACCAATACCTCAACCTCACCGCGGTCGAAGGACGTTCGGCATTGCAAGCGACGATCCGAAGGATCGAAGTCCGGTGCGGCACCCTGCTCGGCGCCGCCGTGAAGGGCGCGAATCAATACTCGGAGGGTTCGACCGCGAACGAAGGCTCGCTGTCGAAGGATGAACGGCATGACTTCCGGACGCTCGCCGGCAATAACTCCGCCGGCATCGAGAGCGATGCCGCTGCAGTCCGTGCCAGGCCGGCCGCTCGTGCCGCGTGGTCGACGATGGTCGCCGAGACCGAAAACATCACGCAGTGTTGGGGCCCTGCCCCGTCGCTGCGTGCACAGGGCTTCGTGGCCGACCTGCGCGAGGCCGGACCCGACGACTACCAGTACCGCGACCCCGACGCCCTGCAGCCCTACGACAAGCTGCTGCACCCGGTGCTGGCCACAGTGGCCAACCTGCCAGCTGGGCCGTGCTGCGCAACCGCCGACGAGATCCTGCTGCGGGTGTTCGGCGCCGCTTAGGGTCTGGGCATGTCGAGGCGGTTGACCGACGAAGAGGCTCGAGCAGTGATGCTCGCCGCCGGCCTTGAGCCGCTGGACCCATACCCGGGAAAGAACAGCGCTCCCTGGCGATGCTTGTGCAGCTCCTGCGGCAACGAGGTCACCCCGTCATACGCGAACGTCCGTCTCGGCTCAGGCTGCGCCTGGTGCGCCGGGCAACGAACCGACGCCGAGAACGCACGAGAGGTGATGCGGGCAGCTGGACTCGAACCCATCACCGACTACGTCCGTGCACGCGACCCGTGGCCGTGCGTGTGCAACATCTGCGGCTCGGACGTGTCACCGAGCTTTCAGAACGTGAAACACGGCCAGCGATGCGGGGTGTGTGCCGGTCGGGTAGTCATTCCAGCAACGGCCGAGAATGTGATGCGCTCAGCGGGACTCGAACCCCTCGAGCCATATCCGGGCAGTGCCGAGCCTTGGAAGTGCCAATGCGCACGATGCGGGCAGGAGTCTTCGCCGCGCTACCAGAGCGTGAGGCGCGGCACGGGCTGTGCGTGGTGCGCGGGCAAGTATGTCGACCCCGACTTCGCTGCGAACGTCATGCGCGCCGCCAACTTCGAACCGCTGACCGTTTACCCGGGCGCATCGTCCCCTTGGTCTTGTCGATGCACCGTCTGCCACCGCAGTAGCGGGCCGACCTACAGCTCAGTGAGGAACGGACGAGGCTGCGTATGGTGCGTCGGCCATCGGGTCGATCCAGCCGAGGCACGAGAGTTGATGCAGGACGCAGGCTTCGTTCCGCTGTGTGACTACCCCGGATCAGACACGCCCTGGCTGTGTAGCTGCGCCGCCTGCGGCAAGCAGAGCCGCCCCCGCTACTGGCTCGTGAAGAACGGCTCACGTTGCGTGTGGTGCGCTCAGCTCCGCATTGACCCCGACGAAGCGCAAGATGTGATGCGGTCAGCGGGGCTCGAGCCATTGGTGCCGTTCCCCGGTGGAAAGAAGCGATGGAAGTGTCGATGCCTGACCTGCGAACGGGTGGTCACACCTACATACGCGAACGTAAGCAAGGGAAGGCGTTGCCGATTCTGCAGCCCCCGTGGCCTCGACCTCACCGCACCCGGGTTGGTCTATCTGCTGTCGCACCCGACGCAGTTCGCACTGAAGGTCGGGGTGACCTCCGGCGCCGCCAAGGCCGACCGGGTCGAGCAGCACACCCGCAACGGGTGGACTCTCGTTCGGCTCTGGAATGTGCCGACCGGCGACGACGCCGAAACCATCGAGGAGGCAGTGTTGCGATGGTGGCGTCTGTCGCTCGGCGCGCCGCCGGCGATACACCGAGAGCACATGCCTCAGGGTGGGTGCTCTGAGACGGCGTCGCTGCTGTGGGTCGACCTCGACGACACTGTCGCCCGCATCGACATGCTCGTTGAACAACTGTCGCAGACCGACGTCGAGTGACCATCCGTTCGGCGGGTGAGACACTGGCAGCGTGATGCGCGAAGCCGACCGTGGTGCAGTGACGTTCTCGGACCGCTCACTGGCTGTGCTGATGGCCCACATCGTTCGGCCGAGCGTTCACGCGTTACCTGCTCGGCGCCGTGACGCCGGGGCAGCGCACCGACATGGAACCTTCCCCCGCGGGGGAAGGTTCGCCGCTGACACGCCACGAACGCAATGAGTTTCGGCTACTCGCCGAACACCCGGACATCATCGAACAAATCATCGCCCAATCCACCGACAACCGCCCGCCATCACGCGCCAAAGTCCTCGCCGCGATCGAGATTATGGTTATCGGTGGCACGACCTCGGCACGCCCCGTGTGTGCCCGTCTAAGCGCCTCGAATGTCCCGGTTGGTTGTCTGTGGCACCCTGCTCGGCCCGACCACGTCGGGCGCTCGGAGGGACCGGAAACCTTCGACCGCGAACGAAGGTTCGTTGTCAAAGGACGAACGGCATGACTTCCGGACGCTCACCCTCCGAACACCCACCCGCCTAGAGGTTTTCCAGGCATACACCCCTAACGGTTGTTCACACCCGGTGGGGCGAGTTCATGTAGGCACCCGGGCGAGAAGCCACTCCTGCAAATCGGTGTACACCTGCCGCTTCCCGCAGCAGACAGACACCGTTACCGTCGACACATGGCCGATGACACCATGTTGCAACGACACCGGCGGCAGCGAAGCGGCAACCCGATTCCGCTAGGGACGCTCGTCGACTTCGTTGCCCTCGACTTCGAAACAGCAAACCGATCCAAGGCCAGCATCTGCGCCGTGGGCATCACCCTCGTCGTCGACGGGGAAATCCGGCTCGCGGACAGTTTCCTCGTGAATCCCGAATGCACCTTCGACAGCTTCAACTCGGCGATCAACGGATTGAGCGAACGCGATGTACGCGACGCTCCCACCCTTCCCGACGCGTGGCCAACCCTGATGCGGGTGCTCGACGGCGCCAACGTCTGCGCGCACTCAGCCCGCTTCGACATCGGCGCGCTGCGCGCATCCGCCGCCCGCTACAACCTGCCGTGCCCAGCAGCGAGCATCTACTGCACACGAATGATCGCCCAACGCGTCTGGCCAGAGCTGCCGTCGTTCGGTCTCGGCGTCGTCGCACCTTCGCTCGGCATCGACTTCAACCACCATCAGGCCGGCGATGATGCCGAGGCATGTGCCAAGGTGGCGCTCGCCGCGCAGCGTCATGTCGGCGCCAACACTCTGGAGGGACTCGCCGCCGCGATCCAGTTCCGCCCCTCGCGGCTCTCGCAGGGTTCGAATCAGGGATTGATCGTCGAGGTGAACGAACCGGACGAGGGGCACCCTCTGTCCGGCCGCCTGCTCTGTTTTACCGGGTCGCTGTACTCCATGACGCGTGACGACGCTCATGCAGCGGTGCAGAGCGTTGGTGGCGACTTTCGAACGTCGGTGTCGAAGAAGGTTGACTTTCTCGTCATCGGTGACGCCGACTTCATCGGCTTCGCTGACGGCCAGAGGACCGGCAAGCTCACCAAGGCGATTGAACTCCGCGACCAAGGTGCCTCGGTCGAGATCATCTCGGAATCAGACTTCCTCGCTCTGCTGGCGTCGTAGTCGGGCACGGCGCGAACAATTGGAGCAGGACTGCCCGATGGGGAGACCCGCCATCTTCAGCCATGGTTCATTAGATGGTTCTTCCGACCGAAGGTTTCACATTGGGAGTGGACGAGCAACCTTCTCCCACTCTGCAACCGCCACCACCACCTCGCACACGAAGGCGGCTGGCAACTGCACCTCGCACCCGACCGCACACTCACCACCACCACACCCGACGGCACAGTCCGCATCACGGGACCGCCCAACCGCCGGGC
>CAIXIJ010000046.1 GCA_903919455.1 uncultured Acidimicrobiaceae bacterium
AGGATGCGCTCCGTCGTCGTGGTCTTGCCCGCGTCGATGTGGGCCATGATGCCGATGTTGCGGGTGCGCTCAAGGGGGAACTCGCGCTTGGCCATCTCTTCGTCTCTCTTCGCTCGTGCGTCGTGTGGGCGCGCAGCGGCCGACTGGCCACAGGCACAGGGGCCAAGGTTAGCGGCGCCGATCAGGAACGAAACGGGCAATGCCCGAGGGAATCCTGACCCGCACCATCTCAGCAAGAGGTTGCAGGGGTGATGATCGGGGTTGCGGTGGCCGGGCTGCGGCTGCCGTTCTTCAAGATGGCTGCGATCCGCACCGTGAGCGTGGTGTTGGGGCCCTGCGCCGTGATGGCTGCGGACAGCGTGTTCGACGATGTGAACGCCGACACGGCGGCCCATGTGCCGTCCGCGCCGAGCATCTCGAGTTGGTACTTGGCCAGGTTCTTCACCTTGCCGGGCCACGCAGGCACCATCGACCAGCCCTCACCCGGGGCCGGACAGATCGGCATGAACGCCACCTTCGGCGCCTTGATCTTCGCGATCTTCGGTTTCGCGACCACGGCAGTGGTGGGTGCGACGGTTGCCACCACCGGCAGCGTGGTGGGCACCACGGCCGGCGTCACCGCGGGCGCCGCGCTGCTGGTGGAGTCCTGGAAGAGTGTGCGCATCAGCGTGCCCCCGGCAAATGCAGTGAGCAGCAGCATGCCCGCCACCGCAACGTTGAAGCGTCGGGAGTGTTGCTGGCGCGGCGTGCGAGCGGGTTTCGGCGCAGCAGCGGGGGTCACCGCCTGCGACACCACCCTCTGCGGCGGCACCGGAGCAGGCGGAGGCGGGACCGGCACCGCCGCACCCCTGGCGCGGACGCCGGGCACCGAGAGCATCGGGGCGACACGGTCGATCACTTCGCTCATCTGCGGCCCCGTGAGCTGGGTGTGCGAGCCGCGACCCACCATCTGCGCCGTGTGGTCCGCGGGCGTCACCAACACACCATCGATGGCACCGGGCAACGTGCCGAGCGCCGACACGCCGACGAGAGCGATGATCGGCACCACCGGCGTTCCCAGGCCATGAGTGAGCGCCTGCGCGGACAGCCGGGCGCCATCGAAGGCCGGTTTCAACGAATGTCCACCGGCGAACAACTGGTCGCCCTGCACGGTGAGGGCCCCGTCGACACGCCGGGTCAGCACCACGAAGGCACCGCCCGGACCCACCACCACATGGTCGACCCTGCCGCGCCCATCCGGGAGGCTGAGGTCGTGGAGCAGTGCGTACGAAGACGGCAACTGCGCCAGGTGATTCGACATCCAGCGCTCGTCGGTGGCCGTCGCATCGAGGCGTGACGCCTCTGCAGTCAACCTCTCTGCTTGCGCCCGTCGCTCCGCAGCAAGCGACTGCGCGCTCACGCCTGCGACTCCACCCTCGATCATCGGCCGACCTTTTTCATCGGTCTGTCATCGGCACGCTCCGACGGATTCTTGACCGCGGCCTGCTGCGAACGTGCGCAGAACGGAACGTGGGCGTTACACCCAACCGCCGGCGTAGCCCACGAACTGACCCGTCGTGAACCCACTGCTGCCGTCGATGAACGGCATGCAGAACGCAGCACATTCTTCGACGGTGCCCAGACGACGCAGCGGCACTGCCGCTTCGATACGAGCACGAACCGCCGGGTCGTCGGCCCCGGACGCACGTCGGAACTCCGGGAAGTCCATGAAGTTGGTGCCAATGGCATTCACCTGCACACCGTGCCGTGCCACCTCGGCGGCAACGTTCTTCACCAGCATGTTGGCGCCGGCGCGAGCGGCCGAATAGAGCGGGGCATTCGGGGTGTGGCGCGCACCGGTAGCACTGGTGAGCACCAGCATCTGACCGCCTTCTTGGGCCACCATCACAGGGGCAACCGCACGCATGAAGTGGTACGGCGCCTCGATGCAGCCGCGCTGCACCGACTGAAGGTCGTCGAGCGTGGACTCGAGGAACCATCCGGTGACCACGCGCCCGCTGAAGGCGACCGCGGCGTCGATGCGACCGAACCGGTCCATCGCTGCCGCCACGAGACGGGCCGAGGTGTCGGGGTTCGACAGGTCGCGCGTGTGGGGCACCGCTTCCACGGCGGCGCCCAGCGCCTCCAGTTCCTCCACCAACCCATCGGCCGGGTTACCGATCACCAGGTCGTGGCCGCGCTGGGCCAGCAGCCGAGCAATGGGCGGCCCCACGTAGAAGCTGGTGTCGGCGACGAGGGCAATGCGGCGGGTGGATGAGGTCATCGGGCCATTCAAACAATTGACACTCACACTGTCAACACAACGCGCCGCCTGCTAGCGTGGAGGTTATGGCTGCAGCTCGCTCCGGCGCTCCGATCGAACCCGTTGAACCGATCGGGCCCAACGCGGATGGCCGGCGGCAGCGCCGCGATCGTAACCGCAATGCCGTGGTACGCGCGCTGCTGTCGCTCTACACCGAGGGCAACCTCGATCCCTCCACCGAGGAGATCGCGTCGAGATCGGGCGTGTCGGCTCGTTCGCTGTTCCGCTACTTCGACGACGTGAACGACCTTTGCGAGGCTGCCATCGAGCAGCAGCGCCTGGACAATGCTCACCTGCTGCCGGTGAAGGCCACCCCCGATATGCCGCTCGCCGACCGCATCGCTGCCATCGCCGCACAACGTGGCGAATTGTTCGAGACCATCGAGAGCGCCGCCACCGTGTCGCGCCTTCGAGCCCCATTCCAACTGGTGGTCGCCGACAGCCTCACGACCGGCCGCGCCTTTCTGCGCCTCCAAGTCGCGACGCTGTTCGCCGACGAACTCTCGGCCATGCCCACCGCAGTCGCCGAATCGCGGCTCGCAGCCGCCGACGTGGCCACGTCGTTCGAAGCGTGGCGACTGCTGCGCGACGACCAACGCCTCACCCGGGCGAAGGCCACCGCCGTCTTCGCCGAAACACTCGCCGCACTCTTGAACTACGAACACCGCTGACCTCCCAACACGAACCTGGAGCCCCCGATGAAGTTCCTCCGCACCCCCGACGACCGTTTCGCTGGTCTGTCCGACTTCCCGTTCGAGCCGCACTACCTCACCATCGCCGACGGCGAGGGTGGAGAACTGCGCGTGCACTACCTCGACGAAGGTCCCGCCGATGCTGCGCCCGTGCTGCTCATGCACGGCGAGCCCAGCTGGTGCTACCTCTATCGCCACATGATTCCCGTGCTCGTGGCCGCCGGCCATCGCGTGATCGCGCCCGACCTCATCGGCTTCGGCCGCTCCGACAAGCCCACCGAGAAGAGCGACTACACCTACGCCAAGCACGTGGGCTGGATGATCGAGGCGATGTTCGATCGCCTCGACCTCACCAACATCACGTTCTTCGGCCAGGACTGGGGCGGTCTCGTGGGTCTGCGCCTCGTGGCGGCCGCACCCGAGCGTTTCGCCCGCGTCGTGGTCGGCAATACCGGCCTGCCCACCGGCGAGGCCACCCCCAGCGATGCGTTCCTCGCGTGGCAGAACTTCTCGCAGACCAGCCCGCAGTTCCCCATCGGCATGATCGTGAACGGTGGCTCGGCCACCGACCTGTCGGCCGACGTGATCGCCGCATACGACGCACCGTTCCCCGACGACGACTACAAGGCCGGAGCCCGCATCTTCCCGTCGCTGGTGCCCACCGGGCTCGACGACCCCGCCCACCACGATCAGGTGGCCGCGTGGGCAGTGCTCAGCACCTTCGACAAGCCCTGGCTGTGCACCTTCAGCGACAAGGACCCCGTCACCGCCGGTGGAGCGAAGGCATTCCTTCGTTCCGTTCCGGGTTGCGATGGCCAACCGCACGTCACCATCGAAGGCGGTGGCCACTTCCTCCAGGAAGACAAGGGACCCGAACTTGCTGCGGTGATCGCGAACTTCATCGCCACCACCTGAGCGATCGACTGAGCCGCTGGCGAACTCAGCCAGCGATGAGGGTGAGGCCTCCGGCGCCCTTGATCAACACCAGTTTGGTGGCCTCGATGTCGAACTGGTTGTCGCCCTGTAGCACCGCAATCACCTTCCCCTCGAGCTTGCTCGCCACGGCGTCGCACGCCTTCTTGGTGAGCGACAGCGGGCCCCAGGAGATCACGTCTCCCTTCACCGTGTAGGTGGCCGAGCCGGTGTTGCAGCCGGCGAACACGTCGGCCGTGCCGCCGTGCAGCACGATGGTGGCCGGGTCGGTCTGCAGGCTCTGCGTGTCGTCGCCCTCCACCGTGCCCGTGACCGACCAGGTGGTTCCTTCCAACGGGCTGTCGACCACCGGCACCGACTCGCGCCAGGTAATGGTGATGTCGTTGTTCTGCAGTGTCATCACGTCGCCCACGATGACGATGCCGGGTGACGAGATGAGGAAGGCCATCAGCGTGTCGTCGAACTTCATCAACGCTTCGTCGGCACAGGCCTTTTCGGTCATGGCCATCTGAGGAACGACGAGCTTGCTATTGGTGACCGAGTAATCGCCACCGCCCGAATTACAGGCACCGGTGTGGCTCATGGCGCCCTTCTCGAACCGCAGATCGATGGTGACACCGGCAGGCACCTCCACACCCGAGGTCTGCGCAAGCGTGTAGCTCTTGCCGTCCGGGTTGGCCACCTCGGCGATCGTGGCAGCGGTACTGCTGTCGTCGCCACAGGCGACGGTTCCGAAGCAGAGAAGACCGATGATCAGCCCGGCAGTTGCGACACGAAATCTCGACATGCCATTCAGTATGTCGCCATCGATGCCAGGACGGCCGAACCACATCGCCGACCCGAGAACATGGCGCCCTGGAGGGACGGAGTGTCGACGTGATCGCCACACACGAACAGGCCATCGCCGAGGACCTGACGCTGCTTCGGGTGGAACGGTGGCTGATGATCGGGCTGGCCGTGCGCGATGAGGTCGGTGCGCAGCACCTTCCACTGATCCACCTGCGGTCCCCACCACTTGCGCAACTGGGCCCTCACCTCCACGGCGAGGTCGGCCACGTCGGCCGTTGCTGGGCAGGCGGCCGCGATGAGAGCGTGCCCTGCCGGGGCGTCGGCGGTGACGTACTCGGGGGCGACGTTGCTCATCACCGCCACGTTCAGCGCCGGACCCGACCGCGCCCCGTCGAGCATGATCAACCGTTCACGGAACGGTGCTGCCGGAGCGTCGAACCACACGCAGCCGACCTCTCGCGAGCCCGGGTCGCGCACTTGTCGATCGCCAAGCAGTGCCGAGGCCACAGGTCCTTCTGTGGCCACGATCACTCGCTGCGCCGACACCACTCGCCCATCGTCGGTGCGCACCTCACCCGGCGCCACCGACGCCACGCGCACGCCAAGATGCACGGTGCCAGCGGCCAATCGGGATGCCATCTGGTTCGGGATGGCCTGCATGCCTTGGGCGGGCACGGACGAATTGCCGGTGCCGAGGCAATGCATGATCACTTCGAACATTCGCGAACTTGCCGTGAGGGCGGGGTCGAGCTGGATACCCCCGAGCAAGGGCCGGAAGAAGCGCTCGATGATCCGAGGCCCGAAACCGGCCTCGTGCAACGCCGCCATCGTGGTGGTGTCGTTGCCGCGCAGGAGATCGCGCGGGTCGGCTCGCTTCACGCGCATCAGCAGGCGGGCGAGACGCAACTTGTCGGCCACGGTGCCGATGGGTGCCACGGCGCTCGGCAGCAACAGCGACGGCCGCCGCAGCGGATCGCCCATGGCGTACGGCCGCTCGCCCGTCCAGACCAGCGAACCGGGCAGGAACGCACGCAGTTCCAACGCGTCGAGGTCGAGTTGCGATTGCACCTCCGGATAGGCAGTCAGCAACACCTGGAAGCCGCGGTCGAGACGAAACCCATCCACCAGGTCGGTCCGCACTCGCCCACCGACGCCATCTGATGCTTCCAGCACGGCAACCGACCGACCGGCCTCCTGCAGCACCCTGGCGGCCGCAAGACCGGCGAGGCCGGCACCCACGATGACCACATCGACGGACTCGGGAAGCGGGCGCAGGGTGTCGTCGGACATGGCGGAATGGACGTTACCCAGCCGACTGCACCCACGCTCGTTCCTGCTGGGGTCGTGAACCGACCGAGCGCGCGGGCATGATGCAGGGGAATGTTGCTTCGCTTACTGCGCACCTATCTGCGCCCCTACCGCACGATTCTCCTGGCGGTCGTCTTCTTCCAAGGCCTTCAGGCCATCGCATCGCTCTACTTGCCGCGCCTCAACGCCGACATCATCGACAAGGGCGTACGAACCGGCGACACCGGCTACATCTGGCGGCATGGCGCCTGGATGCTGCTGATCACGGCCTTCCAGATCGTGTTCGCCACGATCGCCGTGTACTACGGCTCGAAGGCGGCCATGAGCTTCGGGCGCGACGTGCGCGCCGGACTGTTTCACCAGGTGACCGACTTCTCCGCTCGCGAAGTGGCGCACTTCGGGGCGCCGAGCCTGATCACCCGCGTCACCAACGACGTCAGCCAGGTGCAGATCCTCGTGCAGATGACCTGCACGATGTTGGTCGCCGCGCCCATCACCATCGTGGGCGGCACCATCATGGCGCTGCAATCCGACGCCAAGCTCACCTGGATCCTCGCTGTCGCCATCCCGGTGCTGATGTTCTCCATCGGCAACGTGATCATCCGTATGGTGCCCACGTTCCGGGTGATGCAGGAGCGCATCGACGACATCAACCGCATCCTGCGCGAGCAGATCACCGGCATTCGGGTGGTGCGCGCGTTCGTACGCGAGCCGTACGAGATGGACCGTTTCGAAGACGGCAACGAACGCCTCACCAAGGTGGCGCTGCGCGGTGGCCGCTTGATGGGTCTGATGATGCCCACGGCACTGCTGATCGTGAACCTGTCGAGCGTGGCAGTGGTCTGGTTCGGCGCCAACCGCGTGCAGAACGGCGAGATGCAGGTGGGCGAACTGATCGCCTTCCTGCAGTACATCATGCAGATTTTGATGTCGGTGATGATGGCCACCTGGATGGCCGCCCTCATCCCGCGTGCATCGGTGAGCGCCGACCGTGTGAAGGAGGTGCTCGACACACCCAGCAGCATCGTCAGCAGCGGGGCACCGGTCACCGAGTACCTCGACGCTGCCTCGATCGAACTGCGCGACGCAGGCTTCCGCTATCCCGGCGCCGCGCACCCGGTGCTGTCCGGCATCAACGTGCGCTGCGACGCCGGAAAGACGCTGGCGGTCATCGGTTCCACCGGCGCTGGCAAGACCACGCTCATCAGCGTCATCGCTCGCCTCATCGACGTCACCGAAGGTCACGTGCTCGTCAACGGCGTCGACGTGCGCGAATTGGCACCCGAACTCTTGTGGGACCGCCTCGGCCTCGTGCCCCAACGGCCCTATCTCTTCAGCGGCACGGTGCGATCGAACCTTCTGTTCGGTCGACCTGACGCCACCGACGAGCAGATGTGGGAGGCCCTCGAAGTGGCCCAGGCTGCAGATTTCGTGCGCGCCATGCATGGCGGCCTCGATGCGAACATCAACCAGGGCGGCACGAACGTGTCCGGTGGACAACGCCAACGGCTTTCGATCGCCCGCGCATTCGTGCGCCGACCCAACGTGTACCTCTTCGACGACTCGTTCTCGGCGCTCGACATGGCCACCGACGCCCGCCTCCGCGTGGCAATGAAACCCTTCACCCGCGACGCAGTGGTGATCCTGGTGGCGCAGCGAGTGTCATCGATCAAGGACGCCGACCAGATTCTCGTGCTCGACGACGGCGAGGCCGTCGGCGTGGGAACGCACCTCGAACTGCTCACCACCTGCCCCACGTATCTCGAGATCGTGAACTCGCAGCTCACCGCAGAAGAGTCGGGGGTGGCATCGTGAGCGACACCGAGCACGGCGACGAGCCCAGCAAGGAACCCAACGCGAACACGGAGATGCGCAACGGGCGCTGGAACACCGTGGGCGTGCCCACCGAGAAGTCGAAGGACTTCCGCGGTTCCACCAGCCGGCTGCTGGACCGTATGGGGCCGGAGAAGCTCAAGCTCTATCTGGTGATGGCGTTCGCCGTCGCCAGCGTGGTGCTGGTGGTGAGCGGCCCGAAGGTGCTCGGCCACGCCACGAACCTCGTGTTCGAAGGTGTCTTCAACACGACCGGCGGCGGGATCGACTTCACAGCGCTCCACCACACGCTCGAGATCGCCGTCGTGCTGTACCTCAGCAGTTACGCACTCGGCTATCTCCAGGCATGGGTGATGGCGGGCGTCGTGCAGCGAACGATGCTGCGTCTTCGTCGCGAGGTGGAACAGAAGCTGCACCTCATGCCGCTCAGCCACATCGACAGCCAGTCGCGCGGCGACCTGCTGAGCCGTGTCACCAACGACATCGACAACGTGGCGCAAAGCCTCCAGCAGTCGATCAGCGTGCTCCTCACGAGCGTGCTCACCATCATCGGCACCATCGGCATGATGATCTGGATCTCGTGGGAACTCGCCATCGTGGCCGTCCTGTCCGTGCCGCTCTCCATCGTCGTGATGAAGCAAATCGCGGGCAAGTCGAAGGGGCGCTTCATCTCGCAGTGGAAGCACACCGGAGCGCTCAACGCTCACGTGGAAGAGACGTTCACCGGCCACACCGTGGTGAAGGCATTCGGTCGTCAGCGCGAGGCACAGGCTCGCTTCGATGCCACGAACGAAGAGCTCTACAAGGCCAGCTTCGCCGCGCAGTTCATCAGCGGTTGCATCCAGCCCGCCACCGTGATGATCGGCAACCTGAACTACGTCGCCATCGCAGTGCTCGGTGGCCTGAAGGTGGCCAATGGCTCACTGGGCATCGGCGACGTGCAGGCCTTCATCCAGTACTCCCGCCAGTTCGCCCAGCCCCTCACGCAGGCCGCCTCCATGGTGAACGTGCTGCAGTCGGGCATCGCCTCCGCCGAGCGCGTGTTCGAACTGCTGGACGCGCCGGAGCAATCAGCCGAGCCGGAGGTTGCGCCGAGCGGACGGGTAGCGCATGGCTCCGCCCGCGGCCGCGTGGAGTTCAGCGACGTGTCGTTCCGCTACCTGGCCGACATCCCGCTGATCGAGCACCTCGATCTCGTCGCCGAGCCCGGCCAAACCGTGGCCATCGTCGGCCCCACCGGTGCCGGTAAGACCACGCTGGTGAACCTCATCATGCGGTTCTACGAACTCAACAGCGGCACCATCCTGCTCGATGGCAAGGACATCGCCACGATGCGTCGCGACGAACTGCGCGACCAGATGGGCATGGTGCTGCAGGACACCTGGCTGTTCGGCGGCACCATCCGCGAGAACATCGCCTACGGCAACGTGACGGCTTCCGAAGAACAGATCCTCGCCGCAGCCAAGGCGTGCTACGTCGACCGCTTCGTGCACTCGCTGCCCGACGGTTACGACACGGTGCTCGACGACGAAGGCACATCGGTGAGCGCCGGCGAGAAGCAGCTCCTCACCATCGCCCGCGCGTTCTTGTCCGACCCTGCCATCCTCATCCTCGATGAGGCCACCAGCTCGGTCGACACCCGCACCGAGGTGTTGATCCAACGAGCAATGGCCAAGCTGCGCGGTGGGCGAACGAGCTTCGTGATCGCCCATCGACTTTCCACCATCCGCGACGCCGACGTCATCTTGGTGATGGATGGCGGTCGCATCGTGGAGCAAGGCTCACATCAACAGTTGCTGCTGCAGCAGGGCGCCTACTTCCAGCTCTACAACGCGCAGTTCGCTGGCGCTGCCACCGATGTGACCTGACCTACAATCGCGTCCCATGGACGACGTGCTGCACGACACTGCTTGGCTGCTCGATGGACCGTTCCCGGTCCCCGAAGGGGTGGAAGTCACCATCGCATTCGACGACGGCAACGCCAGCGGCTGCTCCGGATGCAATCGGTTCCGCACCTCCTATCGCAGCGACGGCGACGCCCTGGAATTCGGGCCGATGGCTGGCACATTGGTGATGTGTTCCGACGACGCCATGGCGGTGGAGCGCGAAGTGCTCGACCGGCTCGGCCGAGTGGCTGCGTTCTCCCACAGCGGCGACACGCTGGTGCTCTTGGACGACGCCGGCGAGACGTTGCTGGAGTTCCGTTCGCAACCACCGGAGGGCGCCACCGGCAGTTGGCTCGTAGACGCCATCCACTACCCCGAGCGTGAGGCCATCATCTCGGTGCGCGGCGAACTCGTGGTGGAGATCGCCGAAGGGCGCATCAGCGGCAACGCCGGCTGCAACATGTTCAACGGTTCCTTCGACATCACCGCCGACGGCGTGGCCGTGGGCCCACTGATGTCGACACGCCGGTTCTGCGACGACCCCGACGCCGACGGCGGCCCTTCGCTGATGGAGCAGGAAGCAGCACTGCTGGCAGCGCTCCAGAACGTATCGGGCCTGCAACTCGAAGGCAGCCACCTCACGCTCGTGCGGCCCGACGGCGGCATCTCCGTCAACCTGCGCCGCAACTGACGCTCCCCGGGAGCGGGCTCGTCCGAGGTACGGTCGAATGGTGTTCGACCGCATCGTCATCGTGGACTGGAGCGCCAACGCCGCACCCAAGCGTGGCGCCGACTCCATCTGGATCTGCACACTCGACACCGCCTCCGGTGCCGTTACGGTCGCCAACCATCCCACGCGGACAAGCGCGTTCGACGCGCTGACCGTGGCGGCCGATTCTCCGGGACGAGTGTTGGTGGGGGTTGATTTTCCACTCGGCTATCCCACCGGATGCGCCGCCGCGCTCGGCGTGCGCGGCAACCCGTGGAGCGCCATATGGGAGTTCCTCTCCGCCGACCTGATCGACGACCGCCGGAACCGCAATAACCGCTGGACCGTGGCCGCAGAAATGAACCGGCGGCTGGGCGTCAACCACTTCTGGGGCACGCCACCGTCGGCGGCGAGCGAACATCTCACACCCACTCGACCCGAGTGGACCGAACGCCACCTGCCCACGTACCGGGCCACCGAGCAACGGCTGCGCGACCGAGGGCTGCGTCCGTTCTCGGCATGGCAACTGTTGGGAGCTGGCAGCGTGGGTAGCCAGGCCATCACCGGTATCCCCGCCATGCAGCGACTGAGGCTTCACCCGCGCCTGGCTGGTCGCGTTCGGGTTTGGCCGTTCGAGACCGGCCTCCAACTTCCCGACGACGACGGCATCGTGGTTGCCGAGGTGTGGCCGAGTTCCATCCCCTTCGAGCATGTCGATCACCCGGTGAAGGACGCCCGTCAGGTGGTAGCCCTCGCTCAGTGGTTCGCCTCCCACTCGGCTGCCGACGCCACACCAGCCAGCGACATCGCTGGCGCGACGGCGTTGGAAGAAGGCTGGGTACTCGGCCCGCAGTAACCGTCAGGCCGGTGTGACCTCGACGAAGGTGTCGTTGAAGCACGCACCGTTCACCAGCGCGTCGCCGGTGGCGGGCGTGAGCGTGTTCACCCCCATCCCGTCGGCGTGGTGACGCAGCCACACACCCTTGCTCATCACCGCCACGCCGGGACGTGTGTCGTCGTGCACCTCGAGCGACACCACGATGCTGCCGACCTCACTGGTGACACGCACCTCCTGGCCGGCTTCGAGCCCTCGAGCAACCGCATCGTCGGGGTGCAGCATGATGGCGGGCGACGGGCTCTGAAACTCGCCGAACATCGAGTTCACCAGCTTCGAACTCGCAGGAGAGATGAGCGTGAGACCCATCGACGAACCCGCCACCGGCACATAGCGAGGCACACCCTCGTTGGGGTCGACGAAACAGGCGCGACCATCGACAGGGAGGGTGTCGATGAACTGGCGCGACGCCACCTCGGCCAGACGCGGCCCGGCATCGGCCACCGCCACCTCCAACGGCACTTCCGTCCAGCCGAGCCCCATTGCGTTCGCCAACGCCAAGCCGACCTCATCGTTCGAACGCGACTCACCAACCGGTTCGATGACCTTGCGCACCGGCAGCACCGCGAACGTGCCGTAGCTGACAGCGACGTCGTCGATCTCGAAACTGGTGGTGGCCGGCAGGACCACATCGGCGTAGCGGGTGGTGTCGGTGAGCACTTGTTCGTGCACCACGGTAAACACGTCGTCGCGCTCGAACGCCCTGACCACCGCCTTGGTGTCGGGACACATCACCACCGGGTTCGCGCCCTGCACGAACAACACCTCGCACGGGTCGCCGGCCTCGGGCACCATCCACTTTCCCACCTGGTGCAGCGACAGTGAGCGCCGCTCCGGGGCATCGATTGCAGCCTGCGGCCACCGAGCTTCTGCTCTCGCCACATCCACCGAAGTGCTCCCGATGACCCCACTGCCGGGTTGGCCGAAATGGCCGCCGAGCACCGGCAACGCCATGATGGCGCGGCACGCCGCGCCTCCGTTGGCGTTGCGCTCGGGCCCCCAACCAATACGCAGCATCGACGGCTTGGTGCTACCCCACCACTGCGCAAGCGTCTCGATATCGTCGGCATCCAACCCGGTGACGTCGCAAGCGCGATCCAGCGCCCATTCGCGGGCGGTCACCATGAACTCTTCCCAACCCTCCGCATGCGCGTCGAGGAACGCTCGGTCGAGGTGCCCGTGGCCCAACCACAGATTCGCGATCGCATAGGCCAACGCCACATCGGTACCCGGCCGGATGGCCAGATGAAGGTCGGCCCGCTTCGCCATTGCGGTGCGACGCGGGTCGATGACCACCACCTTGGCCCCACGTTCGACGGCCTGCTGCACGAGCGGCGGAAAGTGGGTGTTGCTCACCGTGGGGTTGGCCCCCCAGATGATGACGAGCTTGCTGTTCACCACGTCGGCCGGATCGGCCGACGCCATGCCGCGATACACGCTGTCCCATGCAGCACCCATCGTGTGGGCGCAGATGGTGGGTTCCACCACAGTGGCGCCCAGCGCAGCGAACAGCGCCTCAGAGAAGCTCGCTTTCTGCACCCGGGCCGCCGACGAGTTGTAGGTGAACGCCACCACGGCATCCGGGCCCTTGGTCTCGATCGCCGACTTCATTCGACCTGCAATCACGCCCAACGCCTCATCCCACGAGGCCGCCCGGAACTCCCCCGAGCCCTTCGGCCCGCTGCGCATCAGCGGTGTGAGTACGCGCTCGGGCGCATACACGCGCTGGGCATGCCGCCGCACCTTCGAACAGATCCAGCCGTCGGTGAGTGGGTTCTCCGGCGCTGCATCCACCTTCACAATGCGGCCAGCGGTGATGGTGACGGCCAGCGAACACGCATCCGGGCAATCCAGCGTGCATCCGGTGTGCACCACCTGTGTATCCGACTCGCGGCCTTCGTCGATCAGCGTCATGCCTCGGGTTTAGTCGTTCGCTGCATCAGGGGCAAGCCCCTTCACGCGCCGGTGTTCACCGCCGCGAGCTCCCCAATCGAGAACACCGTCGGGCGGCTGGTCCAGACATAGTCGGCAAGCGTTTCGGTGTATCCGCTCGCCCAGAACGTGACGGCAAACGACAGCCGAGCCTGCACCGTCACGCTGCCCGGACCCGGTGGCGTCCAGCGACACGGTCCATTCACTCCCGGCGTGCTCTGTGGTGGCAGCGCGGGCATGGCGGGCACGGCGACCGCACTGCCCGACGGGGCGGTGCCTCGGAGCACGCAGGCGACAACGCCGTGGAATGGCGCCGACGGGTGCTGCCGGGCGGGCGTGAAGTCGATGATGAAGTCCATCGAGATCGGCCGAGCGAACAGGTACATCGTCCAACCCCGCCACAGCGCAGTGTTCGAACGCTGCGACTTCCATGCCGCGGGGCCGATCGCCAACCATGATTGGTAGCGGGCGATGAGGCCGCCCCACTTTGCGACGACGGGGTTCGAGAACAGGGCGGGGCGCACGAGCTGCAACCGATTCCGAAGGTTGGTGAGTTGCGAGCGAGGGTCGAGCAACGGATCGCGAGCCGGGACATCGATGATGCCGATGGCATGCACCAGCGAATCGCAGAAGATCGTGAAGTGACGAACCGCTGCTGCGAGCGGACCCACGTTCACCGTCGGCTCCAAAGGTGGCGCTTCACCGAGCGCCATCGGGAGCCCTTCGATGAACATCCAACGCTTGCTCTGCACCAACTGTCCGGCCACATACGACTGCCCATCGGACGCCGTACCCGGCAGCGACGCCGTGAACGAACACGAACTGCCATCTCCACCATGGCGACGGAACAGTGACGATGACGGAATGGAAGTGATGCGCTGCACGCCGCCGTTCCCGTCACGAATGTCGACCACCCGCACCCCGGCCACCGCGACAGGCGATGGGTTGCCGCGGTCGGCGAACCCGATGTGCCCCGGCAAGCTGAGACTCACCAACACGACCAACGCGATCCGCTTCACCAGCACGCCTCCGGCTGATCGCCCATCTGCACGACCTTCCACCTGCCGTCTGCTACCCGTAGTCGAAATCCGGTGCCCGAAAGAGCGATCCGGTGATGGGAACCCGGCGCAACGCTCCCATCGGCGTTCCTGAAGACACTGCCGTCGAGCGTGCAGTCGTAGATGAACGCCGTCGATTCGGTCCGTTCGTCACCGATCACCTCGGGACGCAGCACGACTCCGAGATCGAGGTCGAGATTCGCTGCATCGCGTTGCGCTGCTTCCAGCCAGGCGAGCGTTGCGGGGTCGTCGAATGTCGCCGACCATGTGGAAGCGCGTAGGTCCATCGGGCGCTGAGTTGTTGCTGAGACGAACGTCATCTGCGCGCGGAGATAGCCCTCGATCACCGGGATGTCGTCGGGGTTGTGCAGCGTCCACGCGATGCCGTGCTCGAGGTCCATCTCCAACGGCAGGTATGCCCACAACTTCGGCATCAACTCATAGAACAGACCCGGGGTGGTGATACCCGGCGCCGAGTCCACCCGCCGCCAGGGCCCATCCGCCGACAACTGCAACCGCGGCGCGACCGTGGTGCTGGGCGCCGCTGTCGTGATCGGTGTCGTGATCGGTGTCGTGATCGGTGCGGTGATCGGTGCCGTGATCGCTGTCGTGATCACGACTGTGGTGGCGACTGTCGTCGTCATGACAACGCTGCTCGTCGACGGAGAGGCGGGAGGGAGGGCCGCCGTGGCTCCACCGCTATGGGCACATGCAACCAGGACCCACGTTCCGGCCAGCAGCATCAAGGTAGTGCGGTGACGTGTCATGGATCGCCTCAATCGCTTCGACACACCCGGTCGGTGTGCCCGCCATAACTGGGCACACCACAGATCTCTCTTCGGCAAAATCATCCGCCCACCAACTGTCCTTGTCCATCGGCCATCGGTCACATCGGGGGCGGCTGAGGCGTGCGCGGCGGCCAGGCCCTAATCTGCTCGTGATGATCGCAGTGGTGGTGGTTCGAGGCGGGCAACTCCCGTCAGGCGGCGATGAAGCCGTTGCCGAGTGCGGCGGACGCGTCGTACTGGTCGGGTCCGGCACCGCAGCGGCCGCGATGAGCCTGGCTGGTATCGCGCACCATGCGACCACGGTGGAGTTCGCTGAGTTCCATCCCGGCGCGTGGGCATCGGCACTTGCCCCGATGTTGCAGCACGAAGCAGCCGTGGTGCTGCCCGGTTCCCCCGACGGCCGCGACCTGGCACCCAGGCTGGCGGCGTTGCTGCATCGCCCGCTGTATGCCGGTGCCATCAGCATCAGCCCGGACCGGGTGGAACTCACCCGCCGCGGCGGCACCGAGATCCACCAGACGCACCCGGGGCCGGAGTTCATCGCCACCCTGCAACCCGGCGTTCGAGGTGTTGCCGCCAGCCCCCACGCTTCGGCCCCCGACATCGTGGCCGCCACACCAATCCACCTGCCGCGACAGGTCCAACGCGATGCCACCGTGCTGGCAGTGCTGCCACCCGACCCGGCCACCATCGACTTGGCCGAAGCCCCGCGCATCATCGGTGGCGGCGCCGGCCTCGACGCACCAGACCGCATCGAACAGCTCGTTCGCATCGGCGACGCGCTCGGCGCCAGCATGGGAGCCACCCGAGTGGTTACCGATCGCGGCTGGGTCCCTCACGAGCGCCAGATCGGCACCACCGGCGTGGTCGTCGACCCCGAGCTGTATCTCGCATTCGGGGTCAGCGGCGCCGTGCAGCACACCAGCGGCCTGGGCGACCCGGTGCACATCATCAGCGTGAACACCGACGGCCACTGCCCCATGATGCAGCTCGCCGACCTGGCCATCGTGTCGGATGCAAACGAGACCCTCGACCACCTCGCCCGACTGCTGGATGGCGCTCGATGAACCAGCCCGACGTCGATGTGGTGGTGGTGGGCGGTGGCCCGGCAGGGTCCTGCGCAGCCATCGTGGCCGCACGCGCCGGCCTGAGCGTGGTCCTATTGGAGCGCGGCCCGTTTCCCGGCAGCAAGAACATGTACGGCGGCGTGGTCTACCCGCGCATCCTCGACGAACTCATCCCGAACTGGTGGGAGGAAGCCCCAATTCAGCGATGGGTCACGCGGCGCAGCACGATGATGCTCACCGACACCCAGGCACTCACCGTCGACTTCCGTAGCGAGGCGTGGGGCAAGCCCCCCTACAACGGTGCTACAGCCTTCCGGCCCGACTGGGATCACTGGCTTGCTGGTTATGCCGAGGCGGCCGGCGCTCAGGTGCTCACCGACACCACGGTGGTGGGTCTCATCCGCGATGCCAAGGGCGCTGTGGCGGGCGTACGCACCGACCGCCCCGACGGCGATCTGACAGCACGTGTCGTCATTGCCTGCGATGGAGTGAACAGCTTCCTCGCCAAAGAAGCCGGCCTCTACGAACACACCGATGCCAAGCACTTCACCCTTGGCGTAAAGGAAACGCTGTCGCTGCCCAAGGAGGTGATCGACGAACGGTTCGCCGTGCGCGATCGCCACGGCGTCGACATCGAGATTCTCGGCGGCACCGGCAAGGTGAACGGAGGCGGGTTCCTCTACACCGGCCTCGACACGTTGTCCGTCGGCGTGGTGTTGAAGCTGCCGAAGCTCGCCGCGCAACAACAGCGACCCGAGCAACTCGTGGCTGGCCTGAAAGCCCACCCGGCAATCGCCCCGCTGGTGCAAGGGGCAGAGCTGAAGGAGTACAGCGCTCACCTCATTCCCGAGGCGGGGCTCACGATGATGCCGAAGATGACCACGAGCGGCATGCTCGTCGCTGGCGACGCCGCAGCGCTCTGCCTCGCCGCCGGCATCTGGCTGGAGGGCGTGAACTTCGCGATGGCCAGCGGAATGTACGCCGGCGAGGCAGCCGTCGAAGCCGTGCAGGCCGGCGACGTGAGCGAGAACGGGTTGCGCGGCTACCAGCGTCGCCTCAGCGACACGTTCGTGTTGAAGGACCACCGCAAGTTGCGCCGGGCGCCGGAGTTGGTGCTCAGCGATCGGGTACAGCACCTGTATCCGGGCATGATCGCCAACGTGGCCGAGCGCGTGTTCCACGTCGACAACCCCCACCCCAAGCCGGGCGTCCGGCGTATCTTGGCCCAGGAACGCAAGAAGGCCGGCGTGCGCCGCCGCGACCTTCTGCGCGACGGCTGGACCGGCTTCAGGAGTTTCGGATGAGCGACGGCACCATCTCGTTCCAGGAACGCATGGCCACGGCCGAGTTCCGCGTGCATCACGACGCGCACATCGTGGTCGACGGCAAGGTCTGCGCCGACTGCAGCACACGCGAGTGTGTGGTGGCGTGCCCGGCCAGCCTGTTCGTGCCCACCAGTGACGGTGGCATCGTCTTCAACTACGAGCAGTGCTTCGAGTGCGGCACGTGTTACATCGTGTGCAACCGCGAGGGTGCAATCAGCTGGCACTACCCCGAGGGCGGCCACGGCGTCGTCTTCCGTCGCACGTGAGGCACGCATGACCATCGTCGCCTGCCTCAAGTGGGTCAGCCATCCGGGCGAGCCGCACGACGAACGGTTCTCGGGCATGTCGCCCGCCGATCAGTCGGCGTTGGAGTTCGCACTGCGGCAGGCCGAACAGACCGGCACCGGTGTCACCGCCATCACCGTCGGACCTTCCGGCGCCGACAAGGTGCTGCGCGATGCGTTGGCGTGTGGCGCCACGCGGGCCATCCGCATCGAGGCGCCCACCACTGCGGCCGGCACCGATGTGGCCACCGCCATCGCCGACCACATCGCCGAAGCCCAGTGGGTGTGGTGCGGCGACTACTCGCTCGACCGCGGTGCTGGCAGCGTTCCGGCGTTCATCGCTGCCCACCTGTTGGCCGAGCAGGCACTCGGGGTGATTGCTGCCGAACTGCACGATGGCTCGGTGCACGCCACCCGACGCCTCGACGGTGGCCGACGCGAACTGCTGGAGGTGCATGCTCCTGCGGTTGTGTCGGTGGAAGGTGCCACGGCTCGACTTCGTCGTGCCGGGCTCCATTCGTTGCGCACGGCCGCCGGTGCGACCATCGAAGTGATAGCCGCCACCACACCCATCCATCAGGCCGAGTTCATGGTGCGCGCGTATCGCCCGCGCGCTCGCGAGCTGCCAGCGCCGGCAGGCGAGGGTCCGCTGGATCGCTTGCGGGTGCTCACCGACGCCACCACCTCCTCGGCCGCACGTGGTGAGAAAACGACGCTGGAGCCAGCGGAGGCTGCAGAACGCATCATCCGCGCCCTACGCGACTGGGGCTACCTCACGCCATGACCAGGCACCTGGGCCGCACCACCTGGACCGAGCACTACGGCAGGTCGCGCCCCGCCATCGTCGCTGTGCCGATCGGTTCGTGCGAGCAGCACGGCCCGCACCTTCCTCTCGACACCGACACGCGCATCGCCGCCGCGCTGGCGGAGGCCCTCGCCGACAAGTACGACGAAGGCGATGTTCTGGTGGCTCCACCCATCGCCATTACCGCCAGCGGCGAACACGCTGGCTTCCCCGGCACGTTGTCGATCGGTACCACCGTGCTCGAGCACCTCGTGGTGGAACTCGTGCGCAGCGCCGACTGGAGCGGCGGCGTGGTGCTGGTGAACGGCCACGGTGGCAACCACGTGCCCATCGGACGCGCCGTTCGGCTGTTGCACAGTGAAGGCCGCAAAGTGTTGAGCTGGTGGCCTCGAGTGCCGGGCGGCGATGCGCACGCCGGCGACACCGAGACCTCGTTGATGCTGGCGATCGCGCCCGACCTGGTGAGGATGCACCGGGCCGAGGTGGGCGTCACCGCCCCACTCGCCGACCTCATCGACGAACTGCGCGAGGGCGGCGTGGCTGCCGTCAGCCGCAACGGCGTACTGGGCGACCCGCTGCGAGCAACTGCCAACGCTGGTCGGAACATCCTCACTCGCCTCACCATCGACCTCGTTGCTGCGGTCGATGAGTGGTGGTCGTGACGCAGTATCGCCGCGACTCCTCGTGGCGTCAGCCGGGAGACGGGCGAGTGGTGCTGGCCGGTTCGCCATTGCGGATGTTCCGGGTGTCGGCGGGCGGGGCTCACGTACTGGCTGCAGCGCTCAGCGGAGATCAACCCGACACCGAGATCGTCCGCCGACTGCTCGACCGCTTCGTCGATGCCGGAGCGCTGCACCCTGAACACGAGACGGCACCGTTCACGGCGGCCGACGTGACGGTGGTGATGCCAGTACTGAACGCCACGCCCACACCCCCGGCAGGGTTCCGGACGATCGTGGTGGACGACGGAAGCGCGCACCCGATCGCATGCGACGGCGACGACGTGGAGGTGCTTCGACTCCCCACCAACCGCGGCCCGGCTGCGGCACGCAACGCCGGACTGGCCGAGGTGCGCACACCGCTCGTTGCATTCCTCGATGCCGACGTCGTGGTGACCGATGGCTGGCTGGAGCCGCTGCTGTCGCACTTCGCCGACCCGGCGGTCACGCTGGTGGCACCACGAGTCGCCGGAGCCCCGGGCGACGGAATGTTGGCGACGTACGAACAGCGCCACAGCCCGCTGGACCTCGGTGACGAGCCAGCCCGCATCGCCCCAGGAACGCGCGTGAGTTACGTGCCGGCAGCGGCAATGCTCTGCCGCGTGGATGCGCTGCGGTCCGTAGGCGGATTCGACGAATCGATGCGCGTGGGCGAGGACGTCGACCTCGTCTGGCGCCTCATCACGGCCGGCCAACGGGCCCGCTACGAGCCGGCAACAGTGGTGCACCACCGCCCTCGCGGTTCGTTCGCTGCGATGCTGCGTCAGCGACAGGGATACGGCAGATCGGCGGCGCCACTCGCCCGACAACACCCTGGTGCACTTGCTCCTGTGCGCATGAGCGCCTGGAGTGCCGGAGTGTGGGCACTGCTGGCGCTGCGCCGCCCCTGGTTGGCCGCTGCGCTCGCAGGTGGCACCGCCGCCGCCCTCGCACGAAAGCTGAAGGATGTTCCCGCGCCGGAGAGTGTGCGCCTGACGTTGCTCGGGCATCTTGCCGCTGGCCGTCAACTAGCGAAGGGTGTCACCCGCGCATGGTGGCCGATCGCTCTGGTACTCGCAATCCTCGTGCGTCGTTCACGCCTGCCATTGCTGGCCGCGGTGCTGGTTCCGTCATGCGTCGATGCGCTGCGACAGCGCAGCATGCAACCCGCGCTCGACACGCCGCTGCTGCTCGCCGACGAGATGGCCTACGGCGTTGGCGTGTGGCAGGGGGTGGTGCAGCAGCGGGAACCGGGTCCGTTGCTGCCGGAGTTCACGACGTGGCCGACGCGAGGCGAGCGCTGATGTCGGCGCACTCGAGGCACACACTCTCCGGCAATACGCCGAGCCGCATCAACTGAGCAAACATCACGCAGCCGAGACAGAAGGCGAACACGCTCTCCAGCGTGGCCGCAACCACCAGACCGGCAATGAGTACCGACGCAGCGAAGGGACTGCCGAGCGCAAGAGCGAGCAGTGCGCCGCCGCTGAACACCAAGCCCACAGCCTGCGCAAAGCGCTTCGGCGGGCCGGGCACCATCTTGGGCGGCACGTTGCGGAGACGAGGCGTGATCACCTGGGTGACCAGACGGCCGAGCGGACTGAAACGCGGACCTGCGAGCACTCGAGCCAGGAAGCCGAGCGCCAGCGGCACCAGCACCCACCACTGCTGCACTACGAGATACACCAGGCCCTGCAGCACCACACCGGCAGCCACCAGGCGCGCCGACGTCTCGTTCACCTGTTCTGGGAAACCGAACCACCGCGTGCGCATACCGACATGCTAGACCCATAATTCCGATCAGACAAGTCGGGATTTCATCGGCGCCGCTCCCCCTCCGCCCTATGCGAGTCGGGACTCGCACCCCGGGTGCGAGTCCCGACTCGGATGGGGGCGTGAGACTCGGATGGGGGCCACCGACTCGGATGGGGGTGTGGGACTCGGATGGGCGGGGTTGGGTACGGTGGCGGCATGACCCTGCGCCTCACCGTCGATCGCGCCGCGTGGACGACGCATGTGCAGGCGACAACGACCGCATACGGGCACGGGTTGGTGCCCGTCGTGAAGGGCAATGGGTACGGCTTCGGTCGGCCAGTGCTGCACGAAGTAGCGAGTAGCGCGGGGGCCCGGTACGTCTGCGTGGGCGATCTGCACGAGCTCCACGATGTTCCGGCGACGCTCACCCCGGTGGTGCTCACGCCCACCCTCGCGGCACCCAACAGCACCAAGCCCATTCTCACCGTCGGCGATGTGGCTCATGTGCAGCCGTTACGCGATTGGGGTGGCAGCGTGATGGTGAAACTCCGTAGCAGCATGCACCGCTACGGCGTCGCCCCAGCCGAACTGGGCACCCTGCTCGATGCTGTCCACTCTGCCCGACTCCACATCGCCGCGTTCGCGATCCACCTCCCGTTGGCCGGTACCGACGCCGACCGCGTGGCCGAAGTAGAGGCGTGGCTGCCCCACCTCGACCCGGCAGTAGCCATCTGGGTGAGCCATCTCTCCCCCGCTCGCTTCCATGCGCTTCGTCACGCGCACCCCGATCGCGAATGGTTCATTCGCGTGGGCACCGCGATGTGGCATGGTGCACCGAAGGGCCCGTTCTTCCGCCTGGAAGCCGATGTGCTGTCGGTGCAACCCGTGCACGCCGGCCAGATGGTCGGCTATCGGGCAACCCCTGCGCCATTCGACGGCACCCTGGTGTCCATCGGAGCCGGCACCGCTGCAGGCGTGGCCTCGCTCGAACACGCTGATCCAGCAATGCGCAGCCCGTTCCACTTCGCACGCAGGCGTCTCGAAATGCTGGAGCCTCCGCACATGCACACCTCGCTCGTGGTGGTTCCCACGGGCGCGCCCTGCCCCGTCATCGGCGAGCATGTCGACGTGCAACGGCCACTCACCACCACGTCGGTGCACGAGGTTGTCTGGCAATGACATCGCCGCATCATCGCGGCGAGCGCATCATCGATCTCGATGTCGTGCGGGCCATCGCACTCATCGGCGTCTGCGTGATGAACTACCACGGTTACCTGCTGCTGCGCGGTGCGCCGAAGGACCCAGGGTTCTGGGGTCGCGTGTTCGACCCAGCGGTGGGCCCATTGACCACGCGCTTCGCCGCCACGTTCGTGATGGTGGCGGGAATGGGCGTATCGCTGCTGACGCAACGCGGGCGAGGGACCGACGACCGCGCGCGACGAAGCACCGACAGGTGGACACTGCTCCGCCGCGGCGTGCTGCTGCTGTCCTTTGGTTTCTTCCTCGACTGGGTCTGGCCCGGCACGATCCTGTTCTTCTACGGGGCATTCTTCCTCGCCGCCGCTGCGCTGTTCCCGCTTCGCAGCCGATGGTTGCTGGCTGTGGGCGTCGGTGCGGCCGTAGCTGCCGCCGCATTGCAGTGGTGGTCGCTCGACCGCACGACGCTCGGCCGTACCCCGGGGTGGTTGTTCGCCGGAGACGCGGAGCAGCATCGCTCGCCTCGCGACCTGCTGTTCGACATCGTCGTGCGCGGCACCCATCCACTGTTCCCGTGGCTGGCGTTCTTCTGCATCGGG
>CAIXIJ010000047.1 GCA_903919455.1 uncultured Acidimicrobiaceae bacterium
CATCACCAAGGACGAGACCACCATCGTCGACGGCGCTGGCGACAGCGAAGACGTGGTCGGCCGTGTGAACCAGATCAAGGCCGAGATCGACAACACCGACTCCGACTGGGACCGTGAGAAGCTGCAAGAGCGTCTCGCCAAGCTCGCCGGTGGCGTTGCCGTCATCAAGGTTGGCGCTGCCACCGAGGTGGAGCTCAAGGAGAAGAAGCACCGCATCGAGGACGCCATTTCGGCTACTCGTGCAGCCATCGAGGAAGGCGTGGTCGCCGGTGGCGGCACCGCTCTCGTGCGTGCCCGTAAGGCCGTGAAGGCTGTCGTCGACAGCCTCACCGGCGACGAGGCCACTGGTGCTCGCACCGTGTACGAGTCGCTGCTTGCGCCGGCTCGCCTCATTGCCGACAATGCCGGCCTTGAAGGCGCCGTCACCACCCAGAAGGTGGAAGACGCCGAAGGCAGCATGGGCCTCAACGCCGCAACCGGCGAGATGGTCGACCTGGTCAAGGCCGGCATCATCGACCCGGCCAAGGTCACCCGTGCGGCGCTGCAGAACGCAGCGTCGATTGCGGCCCTCGTGCTCACCACCGAGTGCCTCGTTGCCGACAAGCCCGAAAAGGCTGCCGGCGGCGCTGGCGGCGGCATGGGTGGCGGAATGCCCGGTATGGGAATGATGTGAGGGTTCGCGGGGTTCCACCCTGCGTCCCCCCGACGACCCCGGAGCTTGCGCTCCGGGGTCGTTCATTTTTCAGGCAGTAGGCTGAGCCTTCATGGCCGAGCCTGGAAAGCGACCGTTCTGGATGCACCAACTCGTCGAGTACATCCTCGGCGGCGCACTGGTGGCGAGTGGTCTGCAGAGTCCCAAGCCGTTGGTGCCGTCGGTGCTCGGTGGGCTCATCATGTTGAATGCCGCCCTCACCAAGGGCGCGCTCGGCGCCTTCCGTGCATACGACCGCACGCTGCACCGCGTGTTCGACATGGTCATCATTGGTGCATGTCTGTTGGCGGTGGGGCAGCCGTGGTTCGACATGGACCCGGGTTCGCGCATCGTCGTGCTGGCCATCGTCACGGTGGAGATCGTGGTGTTCTTCGGCAGCAGCTACACGGAGCGCACACGGCCACCCAAGCAGCCCAAGCAACCCAAGGGCGAGCGTCAGCCGATTGCGCCCGGTGTGGAGAAGACCGGCGACACGGCTACCGATCTGGGTCGCACCGCGGGCCGCGTGGTGGGCTCGGGCTATCGCGCGGTGAAGAAGCTCACCAGTTCCGACGACCCCAAGTAGCAGCCACGGTCGGCGTCTCGCGTCGGTAACCTGCTGGGCATGGCGTTCGAAGCTCCGGCCCCCGACCTGCAGAAGCTCATCTCCGCGTGGGAAGAGTGGGAGCGTGGCGATCAGCAGCCCGGCCGAGTGCTGGCGAACATGAAGACCGCCGGCCTGCCGCAGGTGCTGCAGCAGCTCCTGGCGAGCGGCTGGACTCCCACTGACCAGTGAGGCCCGCCGCCCCGGCGGCGACCAGTACATTCCTCGACCGCCAGACTGGCGACCTGGTGCCGACGCGCCGTGGCCCGTTCCTGCACCGGCGGTGTCGGCCGCGTTGATCGCCGCGCACGTGTCGGCCAACTGGCCCGAGGGCGACTTCGAGCCGACGTTCGACGGTGCCAGGCCCTCTGCCGTGCTGGCCTTGTTGAGTGATGGTCCGGATGGCGCGGAGGTGCTGCTGACGCGTCGGTCCATGCACCTCAGCAGCCATCGGGGCGAGATCAGCTTCCCCGGTGGTCGGCTGGACCCCGGCGAGACGTATGAGCAGGCGGCCCTTCGCGAAGCCCATGAGGAAGTGGGTCTGGACCCAGCGCTGGTCACCGTGGTTGGGCGATTGCAACCGATCGCCACCTACGTGAGCCGAAGTTGGATCGTGCCTGTGGTGGGCCTGCTCGACGAGCGGTTGGCGCTCGAAGGTCACCCGGGTGAAGTGGACCGCACGTTCTGGTTGCCGCTCCGCGATTTCACTCTCGCCGGCACCTTTCATGAGGAGTGGTGGCACACCGTGGTGGGCGAGCGGCCGCTCTTCTTTTTCGATCTCGACGACGAGACCGTGTGGGGCGCCACGGCGCGCATGGTGCACCAGCTCTTGCGGGTGGCTCATGGCATCGACGGCCCCGAGCCACCCGCAATCTGACGCCGGCACCCGGTCAGCGGATCGTCACGGGCCGCCCACGGTGCGCACCGCCATGAAGTAGAGCAAGGCCGCGATGTTGCACGATGGGCGTAGCCACCACACCCGTCTGCGGCAGTGCCGGTGCATGTCGGCGAGGAACTGCCGGTCGACGCGGTGGCGGTTCACGGTGTTCCAGAAGGTACGTCCAGTGCCGTAGCGGCGCTCTAGGCGGTGGAGGTTGCGATACCCGAAGTCGTGCCGGACGCACGGGAGCAGGAAGTCGTACGAGCGGCCCCTGCTGCCCAGCAACGGGGCGGTGCAACCGTCGTTCGACCAATCGAACCACCGGTCTCCGTGGTGGGTGTCGTCGATGAACTGCTGGATCGGCACCTCGAACAGTTCGTGCTGTACGAAGACCCAATCGGTGGCCGCCGAGTGCACGATAGGTGCAGCATGAGCGGTGTGGAAGGGGCCGGTAGCAACCGGCAATAGGACGGTCAGGACACTCGTGACCGCGACGAGCACTGTGGTGCGATGACGCATGTGGTGCTCCTTGGTGTTCGCCTATTGGGCGTGCGGCCGATTCAACCGGCAGACCGCGGGAGCGACAACCGTGGTCAGAGTTCGTACTGGTGACCCATGCGTTCGCGTTTGGTGCGGAGGTAGCGCTCGTTCTCCGGGGTGACGTGCAGCGGCAGTGCCACTCGCTCCACCACCGGAACGCCCGCGTCGTCGAGCCCGCGCACCTTGGCCGGGTTGTTCGTGACCAGGCGCACGCTGCGCACGCCGAGGTGGCGCAGTATGTGGCCGGCAGGCGAATAGTCGCGGGTGTCGGCGGGTAGACCGAGTTCGAGGTTCGCATCCACCGTGTCGAGGCCGCGGTCCTGCAACTCGTACGCACTGATCTTGCTGGCGATGCCGATGCCGCGTCCTTCGTGGCCGCGCAGGTACACCACCACGCCGTGGTCGAGATCGGCCACCAACTGCATGGCCGCAGCAAGTTGCGGGCCACAGTCGCAGCGGCGTGACCCGAAGACGTCGCCGGTGAGGCACTCGCTGTGCAGACGCACCGTGACGGGTGTGCCGTCGGCAACATCGCCGCGCACGAACGCAAGGTGTTCCACGCCATTGGTGTCGCGGTAGGCGTGGCACTGGAAGGTGCCCCATTGGGTGGGCACAGGTGCCACGGCGACGAACTGGATCTCAGTAGCCACGTACGGCGTCATGCGTTGCTCCTCGCCGGTTCCAGCACTACTTCGATGTCGTCGCCCACGGTACGCACGCTAACGGTGCGGCCACGCCAGAGTGCATCGATGGTGGGCGTGTGCAGTCCGGGCCAACTGGTGATGCCGCCACCCATCAGCGCCGGCGCCAGGAAGAACACGTAGCGGTCGACGAGGCCGGCCTGGTGGAAGCTGGCAGCGACGCGTGCCCCGCCTTCCACCATCAATTGCAGGACGCCCTCGTTGCCGAGCATGTCGAGCAATTCGGGCAGGGGCCCGTCCCACTGGGTGCACGGGTGCACCTTGGCGCCGTCGGGGGCGTGCCCGAGCACGATGCGACGCGGTGACGGCCCATCGACCAACCGGGTGGTGAGGCTGGGGTCGTCGGTGCGCACCGTGCCCGCCCCGACCAGGATGGCGTCGCTATCGGCCCGAAGCTCGTGTGCAGCCTCCAATGCTGCTGGACCGGTGATCCATTGGCTGGTGCCGTCGCTGGCGGCAATGCGCCCGTCGAGGGTGCTGGCCATCTTCAGGACCACAAACGGTCGGCCCGTGCGACGGTGGTGGAGGTAGGGCCGCAACTGCTGGGCGGCGTCGTTCTCGAGCACTCCGGTGGTGACCTCAAGGCCTGCGGCGCGCAACCGGTCGAGTCCGCGTCCGGCTACTCGCGGGTCGGGGTCGCCGACGGCAACCACTACATGGCGGATGCCTGCCGCAACGATGGCATCCGCACATGCTGAGGTACGGCCCTGGTGGCTGCACGGCTCCAGCGTGCTGAACAGGGTGGCCCCTTCGAGGCTGGCGCCTGCCGCCGCGGCGGCATCCATTGCCACTCGCTCGGCGTGTCGCTGCCCGGGCGGCTCGGTGGCCCCTTCGAACACTCGGCCGTCGACGGTCGCGACGACACACCCAACCCAGGGGTTGGGGGAAGATCGGCGTCGGGCCGTCTGGGCGACGGCGAGCGCCTGATGCATGAAGTGTTCGAGATCCATCGGGGTATCGGCCCGCCGCCAGAGTGGCCGACGCGCTCACATCGAAATTAGGCCAGTTCCCGAAGGAGTGCCCACCCGTCCTCGACATGTCGTCGCTCGGTGCCGCTGGCCCCGATGGACACCCGGCAGGCCACCTTGCCATCGAGCACCGTGCGAGTGAAGAGGGCCCGCCCACTGGCGTTCGCCCGCTCGATGAGCGAGTCGGTGGCCGCGTCGCCCTCCACCAGACGCACCACCACCAGATTCAGCGGGTGCGGTGCCACCACCTCGAACCGAGGGTCGGCGTCCGCCCACTCGGCGAACTCCTGAGTGAGAGCCACGTGGCGGCGAATCATCGCAACGGCATCGGCCACGCCACCGGTGCGGATGTTGAACCACACCTTCAAGGCGCGGAATCGGCGGCCCAACGGCACTTGCCAATCGCGGTAGTCGATGGCAGCACCGGATTCCGCAGCCTTGGAGCGCAGGTACTCGGGCAGGATGCTGAGGGCGCCCAGCAGGGCGGCGCGGTCGGCGGTCCAGAACAGGTCGCAGTCGAAGTTCACGCCCATCCACTTGTGCGGGTTCGTGCAGTAGCTGTCGGCGTGCTCCATGCCCTCGTTCACCCAACGGTGCTCGGGAGCCAGCGCAGCGATGCCGCTCATGGCAGCGTCGACATGCACCCAGACGTTGGCCGGCTGGGCTACTGCCGCAATCTCGGCGGTGGGGTCGAATGCCATCGAGCTGGTGGTGCCACGGCTGACGCACACCCAGAACGGGATGAGGCCGGCGGCGATGTCGGCTTCGATCATTCGGGCGAGCTCGTCGGGTCGCATGGCGAAGTGCTCATCGTGCGGCACGGCGCGGATCTGGCCGGTGCCGATGCCGGCGATGCGCAGACCCTTCTCGATGCTGCTGTGTGCCTGCGAGGTGGCGTAGGCCACCAAACGGGTGGTGTCGCCGTTGGTGTTCACCTGCCCGCCGGTGGCCCGCCAACGGGCGGCGAGGATGGAGGTGAGCGTGGCCTCGCTGGCCGAGCCCTGGATCACTCCGCCGCCACGTTCGCTGGTGCTGCGGAACTTCTCCGGCAATCCCAACAATTCCTGCATCCAGTCCATCATCAGCGTTTCCACCTCGGTGCAGGCGGGGCTGGTCATCCAGCTCATGCCCTGCACGCCGAGGCCACTGGCGGCGAGGTCGCCGAGGATGGAGGCGTAGCTCACGTTCGCGGGGAAGAAGGCGAAGAAGTTCGGGTGCTGCCAGTGGGTGAGGCCGGGGATGACCACTCGGTCCATGTCGGCCAGGACGGCCTCGAACGGCTCTGCCTCGGTGGGTGGGTGTTCGGGCAGCATGGCCCGGATGTCGCCGGGCTGAACCTGGCTGCCCACGGGGTACTGCTCCACGGTGGCCAGGTAGTCGGCGATCCAGTCGATCATTGCCTTGCCCTGCGTGCGGAAATCCTCAGGTGTCACATCGCGACCCTACCCAGCCGCCCCATCCGAGTCCCACGCCGCCATCCGAGTCGCTGGCCACCATCCGAGTCCCACGCCGCCATCCGAGTCGCTGGCCACCATCCGAGTCCCACGCCGCCATCCGAGTCG
>CAIXIJ010000048.1 GCA_903919455.1 uncultured Acidimicrobiaceae bacterium
ACCAGGCCAATACGCCATCTTCGACATCCCTGCCGGTGATGACACCTGGGTGAGATGGTCGAGCACATCCCAACTGTACGACGTGCCACCCGCCGCCGACGACGACGCCAACGTCCCATCCAGGTTCCAACCCAGCGTCACTGAACCGGCCGGTTCAGACAGGCCTTCGCCCGCCTCAGATTAGGTGTCCGTCATTCAGGGGGAACTCCACCGACTGCCTCGCCAACGACGACGAAACGCTCCCCTCCTACCTCAAACACCACCTCGCCGCCCTCAACCAACTCGACCCCGACGAACAACACGTCATCCGCACCCTCATCGAAGCCACCCTCCTCCGCCACCAAGCCCGCAAACTCGCCGGCTGAAGTCGTCAGACCCTGCCAGCCGTCATCCACTCGTGTGTGTCGAGCGCCACCTGCAGCGCCTTCGGATCACGGATGAAGACCACAGCAGACATATCCACCCCCTCGACCCGCACTCTTCGAAACAACAGGGTGCGCCGTAGAGGACGGACCGTGACGCCACCGGAGCGATCGAACACATAGTCACCGATGGGCCCGTGCAAAACGAGCACGTCACCCGAGATGATAAAATGTCCCAACGGGTAGCTGACCGAGAGTATCGACGGCGTCCGGATTCGGAATCCGCACACCACCTCGTGCTTCTCGCTGATGCTCAAGAGGGGCACCACCGACGATCGCCGGGATGATCGAAGCAGGCTTCGCGTCTGCACGATGGCAACCACAAGCACGAGCACACCGCACACGGCCAAGAAGGGCACCGCAGAAGTTGCTGCGACGAGAGGGCCCACTATCCCGGTGTTCCAGCGTCGTAGAAGCCACCTGGGATGCCGGCATCATGCCGACCGACATAGTGTTGCTCGGTCGGATCTGCATCCCAGTTGACGACGATCTGTCGGCCGTTGGACAGGCCCGGCAAGAACCAGCGCACGACGGACGGCGTGCCGCCCCACTCCTGCACAAATGTCCTTCCCACGGTCACCATCGCTGAGCCACCCGGCTCGATCCCGATGCCGACGTTCGGGAAGGTGGTGACGATGCCGTTGAACTCAAGATCCGGTGTCAATCCACCGCACACGGTCACACCGCCGACGACACCACCCCCGGCCGAGCCACTAACGCACGCATTCAGCCCCGAAAGATCCTTGAGGCTCTGGGCATTCGAGAGGATCAGCCCTCCAGAAATAGCCGCATTGGGAGTACCGAGTCCCGCCGCGACCGACTCGACGGTTCCGAAGTTCTTCGCTGTGACGATGAAACAACCCTGGCCAGAGAACGCCGCTATGAAGCCGGCATCAAATTCACCGCAACCGCCCACAGCCATCTTGCCTTCGCCAGTCATCGACTCACCCGCCTCACTGATCGCGTCGACCGTCTTCTGCGAGACGCTCTGCGTAGCCGCCGGGTCGGCGACCGTCGTTGCCGACCCACACACGGGGTTCAGCCCATAGGCACACCCACCGCTGGCGCTTCCATGGCTGCCGCCATGCCCAGAGTTGTCGCTCGCGCACTTCCCGTAGCCGTCGTCGATGATTCCCGAGGTTGGGCTGTAGACCGAGCACAACCCGCTCGGGTCGGAGAGTGTGGTGGGGTTGCCGTTGGCATAGAGGTACGGCTGTCCGGTGGTGGCGACGAGCGGGTCTGCGGATAGGAAGATGCCGAGTGTCGGGTCTTGGTAGCGGTTGTTGAGGTAGTTGAGTCCGCTGGTGGTGTCGGTGTGTTGGCCGATCCAGCCGCGGTGGGTGGCCTCGATCCCACCCGCACGCCGGGTCCCGTACGGTTCATACCATTCGGCCTGCGAACCACCT
>CAIXIJ010000049.1 GCA_903919455.1 uncultured Acidimicrobiaceae bacterium
ATCGCTGCGGAGAACAAGGTGCCTATCGCGTTCCTGAACGGCCCGCGCTACTGGGCCATCGATGCGTTGCAGAAGCGTCCCGACGGCGAGCGCGTCCAGCAGACGTTCGGGTCCATTCTGATGAACCGGCTCGCCACCGTGAAGATCGCATCTCGTGCCGATGCCGTGCTGCCCTACGTGGCAAGTGCGGTGTCGCGCTCCGCCATTTTCACCTTCGACGCGGGCAGCGAAATCTACGAGCTCACCGATTCGGCCGGCGTGAAGTACGTGATGCAGAGCTGGAGCCAGCAGATCGACCCTGCGCTCAGCGAAGCCGACCTTCCCGGTCTGGGCGCTCGACTGAAGTTGCCGGAAGGGTGGACGTTCAGCACCCGCACGCTCACTGAGCCACTACTGGTGGTCACCATGGACGAACCCGCCCAGGTGCTGCAGGACGACCTCCGCAACAGCTACTCGATGGAGACCGACCTCTGAGCCGCGAGGCGCATGCGGTTGGCCTGCCACATCGCCAGCACCATGCCGCTGGCCAACGCGGCGCACATCAGCGCTGGCCAGGTCATGCCGTGGTCCACGTAGAGCCGGGTGGCCACCACGCTCGCCGTCGCGCGACCCAGCGTGCCCATTCCCAGGCTGATTGCCATGCCGCGAGACGGTGAGCCCGGAACAGCCTCGGTGGTGAGCGGAATCGCGCTGACGATCGCGAACTCGAACACGATGATGGCGAGCAGCAGCATCGGTAGGCCAAGCGCCAGGTGAGTGTTGGTGAGTGCGAGTAGCAGCGCCGCCGGAACCATCAGACCAGCGCCGAGACCGGCGGAGCGCTCCTTGCCCCAACGATCCGACACTCGGGCAGCGGAGATCGAGGCGAACAACTCGCCGAAGCCCATGCAGAATACGATCACGCTGATGCCGGTGTCGCTGATGTCGAACCGGTCGCGCAGCCATCCGCTGAACGTGACGAACAGGCTCTGGCTGGCCGACATGAGGCAGAAGATGCCGGCCACCACCACCCAACCGCGAGGCGTCATGCGACCCTTCACTGCAGCGCGGCGCGCAGCGTGGCCCTGGCCTTCGGGGTCGTCGGGAATCACCCTGCGCACCGCAGCAGCCAGCACGACGACTGCCACCGAACCCACGACAAAGCCGACCCGCCAGTTCGACGCGGCGGTCACCAAACCCATGGTGGTCACGCCCACCAGCAGGCCCATCGCCCATGAGGTTTCGGTGAGACCGATCACCCGGCCGCGGCGTTCGAACGGCACCCGGTCCGACACCCATGCGGCGAGGCCGAGGTCGAACAGCACCTTGCTCTGCGAGATGATGATGAGGGCGATGGAGAACATCGCCAGATGCATCGTGCCGGCAGCCATCGCGGCGCCGATGCCCACCCCGAGGAGGCCCACCCACATGGCGGTGCGACGGTGCATCCGATCGGCGAGGCGGCCGGTGAGGGGCGATGCGAAGCCCGACAACTCGCTGATGGCCACGGCAAGACCGATGCGGTCGAGCGACACACTGAGCCCTGCGGCGATGGTGGCGAGGAAGGCGGGTCCGAACCGAAAGCAGGCGTTCGCACAGGTGCGGGCCACGGTGAGCGTGGTGATGTGGTTGCGAACCTCGTCGGGGTACGTGTCGTCGAGGGCCCGCTGCAGCACACGGCGACGCTATCGGCGGCAAACCATCGGGCATTCCTCGGCTGCCGTCGATAACCTTTCGCACCCGTGGCCCTGATTGTGCAGAAGTACGGCGGTACCTCCGTCGCAGACCCCGAGCGCATGCGCGCTGTCGCCGAGAACATTGCGTTCACGAAGCGTCGCGGCGACGACGTCATCGTGGTGCCCAGCGCGATGGGCAAGAGCACCGACAACCTCATCAAGCTCGCCAACGAGGTCTCCACGAAGCAGCCCGGGCGCGAGATGGACATGCTCATCACCACGGGCGAGCGCATCAGCATGTCGTTGCTCTGCATGGCCTTGGCCGACCTTGGCATCGATGCCAAGAGCTTCACCGGCAGCCAGGCGGGCATCATCACCGACACGGTGCACACCAAGGCGAAGATCCTCGAGGTGAAGGGCGATCGCGTTCGCGAGGCGCTGGCCGACGGCAAGGTGTGCGTCGTCGCCGGTTTCCAGGGAATCAGCATCGAGAAGGAGATCACCTCCCTCGGCAGAGGTGGCAGCGACACCACCGCCGTCGCCCTGGCTGCGGCGCTGGGCGCCGATGCATGCGAGATCTACACCGACGTCACCGGCGTCTTCACCGCCGATCCGCGCATCGTGCCGCAGGCCCGCAAGCTGTTGCACGTCAACTTCGACGAGATGCTCGAGATGGCGGGTGCCGGCAGCAAGGTGCTGGCGCTGCGCAGTGTCGAGTTCGCCCGCAATCACAATGTTCCCGTCCACGTCCGCTCCGCCTTCACCTGGGAGCCCGGCACGTGGGTCACGTCACAGGAGCCCAACATGGAAGACCCCATCATCTCCGGCGTCGTCACCGACACCTCCGAGGCCAAGGTCACCGTTGTGGCCGTCCCCGACAGGCCGGGCATCTCGGCAAAGCTGTTCGAGCCACTGGCGCAGGCGAACGTGAACGTCGACATGATCGTGCAGAACACCAGCCACGACGGCACCACCGACATCAGCTTCACCATCCCCAAGGCCGATGTCGCCACGGCCCAGGCCATCGTGGAGCGCATCGCCAACGAGGTGCAGGCTCGCGGTGTGGAGCACGACGACGGCATTGCGAAGATCAGCCTGGTGGGTGCGGGTATGAAGACCAGCCCCGGAATCGCCGCGAAGATGTTCCGGGTGCTTGCCGACGAGAACGTCAACATCCAGATGATCAGCACCTCCACCATTCGCATCAGCGTGGTGACGGCAGCCTCCGATCTCGAGGTGGCAGCGCGTGCCCTCCACACGGCGTTCGGCCTGGACTCGGGTCAGGCCTATTCGGCGCCGCTGCCCGAGCGGAAGTAAGGGTGCGGGTGCTCGGCCCTGCCACACTGGTGCGGTCATGACCCGTCGCCAACACGTCCCCTGGAAAGCAGCCGGTTCGGCATCGGAGAGCGAACACTCCGCCGACGATGTGGTGCGCGAAACCGGTTGGGTGTTCAACAACGTCACCGGTGAGGAACTCAGCCTCGCCGAGTTCGTGGAGACCGGCGACCACGAGACGCTTGCCTATCTCACGGCGTTCGGGCTCGCGTCCGACGATCTGCAGGAGCAGACGCTGTTGGAGATCGGCAGCGGCATCGGCCGCATGACGGCCAGTTTCTCGCGCATCTTCGGCAAGGTCGTGGCCAGCGACCTCGATGCGGCGTTCCTCGAGCGCTGCCGCGAGACCGTTGCTCAGTTCGGTCGCCCCGATCGTCTGCAGACCTGCCACGTTGCCGATGGCCGCACGCTCGGTCTGCCCGACGATTCGGTCGATATGAGCTTCAGCTACATCACGCTGCAGCACTGCCATCACGACGACGCGGTGGCGCTGGCCCGCGAGGCCGTGCGTGTGGCCAAGCCTGGCGGCACCGTGGTGCTGAACTTCCGCACCTGGGTGCCGCAGGACATCGTGCTGTGGCCGGCTGGCAAGCTCACCCGAGCCACATGGCACCTGCCCACCGTTGGCCCGAAGATCGCGCAGATGCGACTACCGGCTCGTCTCGGCTGGCAGGCGAACCGGCTGAAGCCGGAGGAAATCGTGCAGCACGTGGGCCCGTCGCTCACCGATATGCGGATCTTCCGTTCCACGAAGCGTCGCCCCTTCGGTGTCCCGGGCACCAGCGACGCCACCTTCGAAGGTGTGAACCGCAGCCACTGGTGGCTCGTCGCCACCGTCCGCTGAAACAACTGCGCCGCAGCGGGCGTGAGGCGGAGCATGAATTCCGTCTCCTTCTCCAACGCACTCCGTTAGCCTTTTCGACATGCGCGTTGGAGTCGTCGGAGCAACAGGTCAGGTTGGTGCGGTCATGCGCGCCATTCTCGAGGAGCGGAACTTTCCGGTCGACGAGATTCGTTTCTTCGCCTCGGCGCGCAGCGCCGGCACCACGCTGAAGTGGAAGGGCCTCGACATCATGGTGGAGGACGCCTCCATCGCCGATCCGTCGGGCCTGGATGTTGCGCTCTTCTCGTCTGGAGCCACCTCGTCGAAGGAGTTGGCGCCGAAGTTCGCCGCTGCGGGAGTGACGGTCATCGACAACTCGTCGGCTTGGCGCATGCACCCCGACGTGCCGCTCATCGTGAGCGAGGTGAACCCCGAGGCCGTGCGCGATGCCCGCATCGGCATCATCGCCAATCCGAACTGCACCACCATGGCCGCCATGCCGGTGCTCAAGCCCCTGCACGACGAAGCAGGTCTCGTTCGCATGATCGCCAGCACTTACCAGGCGGTCAGCGGTGGCGGTCTGGCTGGTGTCGACGAACTCGACAAGCAGGCGCGTGAGGTGGTGGATCGCGCTCGCGAACTGGCCTACGACGGCGAGGCCGTGGTGTTCCCCGAGCCCACCAAGTTCTCCAAGCACATTGCGTTCAACGTGCTGCCCTATGCCGGTAAGTACGTCGACGACGGCTCCTTCGAGACCGACGAAGAGCAGAAGCTGCGCAACGAGAGCCGCAAGATCCTCGGTATCCCCAACCTGCTCGTCAGCGGCACGTGCGTGCGCGTGCCCGTGTATACGGGGCACTCCATCAGCATCAACGCCGAGTTCGCTCGCGGTATCAGCGTGGCTCGCGCCACCGAGCTGCTGGCCGCTGCCCCGGGCGTGGAACTGATGGACGTTCCCACGCCGCTGGAGGCTGCTGGCAAGGACCCCAGCTACGTGGGCCGCATTCGCCAGGACTCCAGCGTGGAGGGCGGCCGTGGCCTGGTGTTGTTCCTCAGTAACGACAACCTGCGCAAGGGTGCGGCACTCAACGCCGTGCAGATCGCCGAACTGCTCGTCTGATCGTGGATCTCCGCGAACTGCAAGACCTCATCGAGCGCACCTTCGGCGACCGCGATCGCGGTCGTGGAGTTCCGGCGTCGGTGGCATGGCTGGCGGAAGAGGTGGGCGAGTTGGCGCAGGCAGTGCGAAAGGGCACTCGCGACCAGCAGTTGCACGAGTTCGGCGACGTGATTGCCTGGGTGGCCACGCTGGCCAACCAGATGGGCATCGACCTCACCGAGGCCCTCGAGCGTTACGCAGCGGGCTGCCCCCGGTGCAGCGCCATCCCCTGCGCCTGCCCCTGAGCAGGCCCCTGAGCAGGCTGTTTCGAGCAAAGCAGAAGGCCCGGTCCTGTGGACCGGGCCTTCTGTGCTGGTCGGGGTGAGAAGATTTGAACTTCCGGCCTCCACGTCCCGAACGTGGCGCGCTAACCAAGCTGCGCTACACCCCGTAGCGAGATTCGATGCTATCCGGCGCTTGCCGGTTCTTCCTCCGCCGAATCCTCGGCGGCCTCCACGGTTGCCGCTGCGGGCTCTGCAGGGCCCTCCATCGCCGCTTTCACGGCTCGCTTCATCGCGAGCGGGTCGTAGGGCTTCAGCAGCCACCCGTCGGCAGATGAACGCTTGGCGAGGTGGACGTCGGCCTTGCGGTCGAGGAGCATCAGCACCTTCACGGCCGGCAGATTGCCAGAACTTTCGTCGAGCCGCAGGTCCATCGTGACGGCCATACCGCCCTTGGACCCGATCTGCAGGTCGAGAATGGCCAGATCGACGTCGCCCTTGCGCACCAGGCGGCTGACCTCACGGCCTTCGCTGCAAATGGTGAATCGGGTGTCGGGCGAACTCAGCGCGGCGGTGATGTCGTTCACGACATGGTCGGCATCGGTGGCGACGAGAATGTGCACGCCGGAGACGTTACCGGGTGGGTGGGAACAGGAGCGAGCGGATGCTGGCCAGGGCACTCATCGAATGCACGTCGCCGGGCAGCGTGGGCACGAAGGTGGTATGGATCCCGGGCGGCAATGCGTTGCCGACCAGCAGCGATGCGGCGTGCGCTCGCTCGGTCTCGAAGGTGGCGCGCAACTCCTGGAGGTTGTCGTACAGCGCGGCCTGAGCGGCGGCCCGCGGACGTTTCGCCGGCGGGTCGCCGAACGTGGGGGTGCATCGGTTCACCACGACTGCGCCTACTTCCAGTCGGCCTCGACGCAGGCGCTCGGCGAAGAACCGCGCCTCCTCGATGGTGTCGGCGCGAGGTGATGCCACCAGTACGAACCTGGTGCCCTTGCTGGCGAGCAGTTCGATCACCTCGTCGGCGCGTTCGCGGAAGCCCGTCTCCATCCCGGCGAAGGCCTGGAAGAACGCCACGGCGTCGGCAAGCACATCGCCTCCCACCACCCGACCGATGGTCTTGAGAATGGGCTGCGCTGCCACGTTGAACACCTTCAGCCCCCGACGCGTGGGCAGCATGAGCATCTTGAACAGCGGGTGGTCGATGAAACGAGCCAACGTGCTCGGGGCGTCGAGGAAGTCGAGCGCGTTGCGGGTGGGCGGTGTGTCGACGATGACGAGGTCGAAGCGGCTGTCGGCATGCAGCGCGTGCAACCGTTCGGCCGCCATGTACTCCTGTGTGCCGCTGAGGCTGCCGGCCACGTTGCGGTAGAAGCGGTTGGCAAGGATGCGTTCCGCCTGCTCGGCGTCGGCGGCGTTCGCCCGCACCAGACCGTCGAACGTGGTGGCGGTGTCCAGCATCAGTGCCCATAACTCGCCCGGGCCGTCCACATCGAGGCGTATCGGGTCGTTGGTGAGTCCGCCGGGCACTCCCAGCGCATCAGCCAGACGGCGGGCCGGATCGATGGTGACGACCACGGCTCGGCGGCCCAGCAGTGCGGCCTGGAGGCCCAGCGCCGCAGCAGCGGTGGTTTTGCCGACGCCGCCGGAGCCGCAACAGACCAGCACCTCGGCCGCACCTACGTGTTCGAGCAGGGTGGTCACGTTCCGGACCACCCGTCGGCCAGGCGGTCGACCGCTTCGGCGTCGAGCATCGAGCCCGGCACCAGCGGCAGCACCAACTGTGGCAGCCCGAGTTCAGCGGTCACACGGGCGCGCTCGGCGCGGTGCAGGGCTCGTCGTGCATTGCGGAACTCGGCAGCGGCGCGTAGGGCAGAACCCTCGGGCGCCGTGTCGGCCGACAGGGTGGGGCCGTCGTCGACGGCGTTCACCACGATCGGCCCGAGGTGCACGCCCACCCGTTCGCGCAAGGCGACAGCCGTTTCCAGGGCTTCGTTCACCGGGGTGGTCTCGGGCAGTGTGACCAGCAGCACCTGGCAGCGAGCCGGGTCGGCCAGCATTTCGGCCACCTCGTTGGCTTGGGTGGCGATGGGCCCGCCCCGCACGGTGGCAAGCAAACCTTTGGCTGCCAGGAGAAACGTGATGGCATGCCCGGCCGCCGGCCCGTCGACCACGATGAGGTCGTAGCGACCGCCGCGTTCGAGTTGCTTGATCTTGCCGAGTACCACGATGTCGTCGATGCCGGGGCTGGCGGTGGCCACCACGTCGATGATCCCGGTGCTGGTGAGGCGTTTCGCCACTCGCGACAGGCCGTGCCCGTCGAGGTATTCACCTAACGCCGCCGACGCCGAAATGTGCTGCACCTCCACGTCGGGCAGCAGATCCTCGAGGGTTGGCTTGCCGTCGAGTTCGATCACGAGCACTCGTAGACCCAGACGGATTGCCGCACGCGCCACAACGGCAGTTACCGTTGTCTTTCCAACCCCACCCTTGCCGGCCACGATGGCCACACGGGCGGTGGAGACGAACTGCAGCGGATCCACGCTCTTTCTCGGAGGCACTTGTGCGCAGACTAGCGATCACCCTTCTCCTTACCCCGCTCGCGGGGCTGGCAGGGCTGTCGTTGCTCGCCCCTCTCGCGCATGCCAGCACCGTTCCCCCCGACACCCAGGCCATCACGGCAACCTCCAGCGGCGACCAGGTGGCCACGGAACTTGCTCCGGTGGATGTGCTGCAGGTGTCGGGTCTGTTCGACGATGTTCAGGTGCAGTCGGTGCAGGACGCCATCGCTCGGGCCGAGGACAATGGCTCTCAGGCGCTCATCCTGCAGATGAACTCCAGTGGTGCCATCGTCACCCCCGACGTGATGCGCTCGCTCTTGCAGCAGGTGGCCGACACCAAGGTGGCCATCGGCATCTGGGTGGGTCCGTCGCGCGGCGCCCGCGCCTACGGGCTGCCGGCGCAACTGTTCGGCGTCGCCGATGTCACGGCAATGGTGGCCGGAAGTCGAATCGGCTACACCGGCGAACTGCTGAAGCTCCAGGGCGACCACCAGGTGGACCTCGGCCCCAACGGCGACCAACTTCGCAACGATTCGATGAGCTTCGCCGAGGCACGCGACGCCAGCGTGCTGAAGCTCGACACGAAGGACCTCGGCGTGCCCACCGTGCGTGCCATGGTGCTGGCGATGGACGGCGTAACGCTCGACGACGGCACCGTGCTCGACACCGTGTCGCAGGAACTCGACGACAAGGGCAACTCCCAGAACGTGGCCACTCTCGTTCGCTTCAACGGCCTCGGCCTGTTCGAGGAACTGTTCCACACGGTGGCCAGCCCGCCGATTGCCTTCCTCTTCTTCGTCATCGGCGTGTGCCTGCTGATCTTCGAGTTCTTCACCGCTGGCGTGGGCGTGGCGGGCTTGGTCGGCGCAGTGCTCACCGTGTTGGGCTGCTACGGACTGAACGCCCTGCCCACCCGCACAGGTGCACTGGTGCTGCTGGTGCTCGCGATGGTGGCCTACGCAGTCGATGTGCAGGTGGGCATCCCGCGCTTCTGGACCGGTGTGGGCACCGTGATGTTCGTGCTGTCCGCCTGGTTCCTCTACGAACCCGTCCCCGGTAACGACCTGCGCATGAGTTGGGTCACGCTGTTCTTCGTCATCGCCGGCGTGCTGCTCACCTTCATCGTTGGCATGCCCTCGATGGTGCGCACCCGTTTCTCCACGCCCACCATCGGTCGTGAATGGATGATCGGCAGCATGGGCTCGGCGGTGGGCGCCATCAGTCCCGAGGGTGTGGCGCAGGTGGGCGAGGCCAAGTGGCGTGCTCGCACCAACCGAGCCACGCCCATCGAGGCCGGTGGCGAACTGCGCGTGGTGGCCATCGATGGCGTCACGCTCGAGGTGGAGCCCGCCGAGGGTGGGGCCCGCGACTACCGCGAGCGTCGTCCGAAGACCGACGTCGCCGAGATCGCCGCCGACGACGCCGAAGCGCGATAAACCGGCGTCGTGATCGTCGTCGACAAGCGCACGTTCGTGCAGGGGCGTCCTGCGGGGTACAGCACCGCGGGTGAGGGCCTGCCCGTGGTGATGCTGCACGGTTGGGCGTTGGCGCAACACACGTATCGCAACGTCATCGAGGAGATCGCCAGGCAGGGCTGCCGTGTCATCGCCCCGGCCATGCCAGGCTTCGGCGGCACACCCGAACTCCCCGGCGAGCAGTTCTCGATGCGCGGGTACGCCCAGTGGGTGGCCGACCTACTGGATGCGCTCGACATCGAGGAACCGGCGGTGGTGGTGGGCCACTCGTTCGGCGGTGGTGTGGCGGTGCGGTTTACGCACGACCATCGCGCCAAGGTGCGCAGCTTGGTGCTGGTGAACTCGATCGGTGGTTCGTCGTGGCGAAGCGGCCGCACGTTGCGCAGCATCACCGAACGACCGCTGTGGGACTGGGGGCTGCACTTCCCCAGCGACGTGTGGCCGCTGCGGCAGGCCACACGTGTGTTGCCCGTCGTGGTGGAAGATCTCGTGCCGAATCTGATGCGCAATCCGCGAGCCATCGTGAAGGTGGCCAACCTGGCTCGCCGCGCCGACCTGCGCACCGAACTCGAAACGCTCCGCGACAGCGGCCTGAGCATCAGCATCATCTGGGGCACCCGCGACGGGATCATTCCACGTGAGTCGTTCGAGGCGCTGTGCGTCGCGTCGGGGGTGCAGGGCACCGTAGTGGAGGGCTCGCACAGCTGGTTGCTCGCCGATCCTCGACAGTTCGGTGAGATCATCACCAACGACGTGAAGGTGGCTCAGGCGGCGCGTGAGCTGGAGCTCAGGGCCCCGAAGGGCAAGCGTAAGGGCCTGCGCCGCGTGCAGAGCCTCGACACTCGTCGTTCGGGCTGACCTCGCTCAGACGTCGGGTAGACGCGGACCGCCGATGCGAACGTCGTCGCGTCGACGGGTGATGCCGCGGCTGTCCAGTTCCGCAGCCAGGGGCACGGCGTGTTTGCGAGTGATGGACAACGCTTCGCGAAACTGGCTGACGGTGAACCCGCCCGGGTGGTCGTGGAGCAATGTCGCCGCAGTTCGCGCCGCAAGTTCGATGGCGTCGGGGTGGAAGTAGAGGCCCTCTCGCTCCACCACGAGCTTGCGGCGCACGAGTTCTCGCAACTGCATCTTGTCGATGCTGCCGGGCTCGGGCGGAGCAGCACCGCCGGCGAGGAGCGCGGCGACGAACGGATGGTCGGCCAGTGGGTCGCGTGCTTCGGCCTGACGGGCGCGGCCCGCATCGACGGTCACGTCGTCGAGCGTGCCCAAGGCCGCTCGCCCGCGGTCGTCGAGTGAGGCCACGTCGAGCCCCAGTTCGCCGGCAGCGAGCACGCGTGCCTTCACGTCGTTGCGTACCGCTTCCAGCGCAGCGGGTGCCACCACCCACGTGCCAAGGGTGGTGGATCGCTGCTCGCCGGTGAGTGCCTCCAGTTCGTCGACGTGGATCCAGCCGTGCTCGGCGATGACACGATCGATATCCCGATCGGGGCGCGCCTTCGATGCCGGTAGCACTGGGGCTACATCCAGCACCTCTCCGCCGCCGACGGTCTCGTCGCGTCCGCTCTCACGGAGCACGAAGCGGTCGCCGGCGACCAGTGGAAGGTCGGTGGCGAGATGCAGTCGCACCAATCCGTGTCCACCGGGCGGAATCTTTTCCGAGCCCAGCACCCGAAGCCGTACCGGGAACTCGCCGGCACCGATGTAGGCGAAGAATGCGCCTCGCCGCGATACGTCGTGGGTGAGCGAGGGCAACACATTGAGCGTGGCGTCGAAGCGATGCGTGGGCCGCCATTGCGCGGGCAGCACCACGGCGTCGCCGCGTTGGAGGTCGGTGTGATCCACCCCGACCAGATTGAGTGCAACGCGGTTTCCGGGTCCGATGGTGTCGTGACGTTCGCCGTGCGACTGGATGCTGCGCACGCGCACGGGTCGGCCACCGGCGTGCAACTGATCGTCGGTGTGCACCGCACCACCCGTGAGGGTGCCGGTGACCACGGTGCCGCTGCCCTTCGCTGCAAACACGCGGTCGACCCACAACCTGGGGCGACTGCGATCCAGCGAAGATGGTGTGGACTCCACCAGCATTGCCAGCGCAGCGCGCAACGCGTCCATCCCCGCGCCGCTGACGGCGCTGACCCCGACGATCGCAGCATCCTCCAAGAACGTGCCGACCAGTCGGTCGCGAACTTCCATCTCTTGCAGTTCACGCCAGTCGTCATCAACCGCGTCGACCTTGGTGAGTGCAACGATGCCGTGGCGAAGACCGACCAACTGCAGGATGCGAAGGTGCTCTTCGCTCTGGGGCTTCCAACCTTCGGTAGCTGCCACTACGAAGATGCATGCGTCGACCCCACCGACGCCGGCGAGCATGTTGCGCAGGAACCGCACGTGCCCGGGTACATCGATGAAGCTCACCCCTTCGCCACTTGGCAGCGTGGCGTGAGCGAAACCGAGGTCGATGGTGAGCCCGCGGCGCTGCTCTTCGTCCCACCGGTCGGGGTTGGTGCCGGTGAGCGCCTGCACCAGCGACGACTTGCCGTGGTCGACGTGCCCGGCAGTGGCTACGACGCGCATGCGCGGAGCGCGCTCGCCAACAACGCGTCGTCGTCGGCGCGCACGGAGCGGAGATCGAGAAACGTGTGCCCGTCGCGGGCGCGGGCGACGATGGGCATGGTCGGGTTGGCGCGCAGCGCTGCAAGGTGGTCGCCGCGCACACGCACCGCCACCGAAGCAATGGTGGTACCGGGCGCGCTGCCAGCCCCAGGAATGGCGTCGCTGTCGACGACGTCGCCGACGCCTGCCGCGTGGATGATTGCGTCGGCCCGGGTACGGAGTTCCTGGTTGGTGGTCGCAACCATCCGCCAGAACGGAATCGACAGGGCAGCCGTGCGATCGAGGTACGACATCGCCACCTGTTGCAGCATCAACAACACGTGGGCACCGGGTCGAAGCGCTCGCGCCAGCGGGTGACGGATGCACGCCGCGACGAGCGCGGCGTCGCCAGCGATGATGCCGCTCTGCGGACCGCCGAGCAGCTTGTCGCCGCTGAAGGTGATGAGCGTGGCGCCCGCGGCGAGTGTCTGTTTCGCGGCGGGTTCGCCGGCGAGCCACGCCGGAGGTGGCCCACCGAGCCACGGCGTGTTCGCGTCGATGAGCCCGCTACCGATGTCGGCCACCACGGGTACCGGCAACGTGGCCAACTGCTCGACTGGCGTGTCCTCCACGAAGCCTTCGACGCGGTAGTTGCTGGGGTGCACCTTCAGCACCAGTGCCACGTCGGCATTCTTGCGACCCAGGGCCTTCGAGTAGTCGCTCAGTCGCGTGCGATTGGTGGTGCCCACATCCACCAGATGCGCGCCCGATTGCTCCATCACGTCGGGCACGCGGAAGCCGCCGCCGATTTCCACGCTCTCACCGCGGCTCACCAGCACTTGCCGATCGCTGGCGAGTGCGGCGAGCACCAGCATCACGGCTGCAGCGTTGTTGTTCACCACCATGGCAGCCTCGGCACCGCACAGGCTGGCGAACAGGCCGCCCACTGCCGCCTGTCGCGATCCGCGCTCTCCGGTGGTGAGATCGAACTCCACGTTGATGGCCCGCTCGGCGTGCGCGAACGGGTAGGGAGCTCGGCCGAGGTTGGTGTGCAGCAGCACACCCGTTGCGTTCACGACCGGCGAGAGCAGGCGCAAACGGAACTGCTCGGCCCGCTCGATGGCGGCCTCGGTGCTCCAGGCGTCGGGACCCTCGGCGATGGCGGCCCGAGCCAGGTCCACCAGCACGGCGTGGGGCAGGTCCACCTCCGCCATGGCGCGCGCCAATCGATCCACGCTCGGCGGTCGGGGCGTCGTGCTCATCGGGCGCAGAGTACCCGCCCGCGACGTTTCGCGCCCACGGGCGCGACGCATCCCGCATTTGGGGGTGTGTACGCCCGCGGGCGCGTAGTGACCCGAGGGTGGTGGGTTGCGCGCCCAACGGGTGGTGGGGTGGGGGTGCCTACACTCGGGTCGATGCTGCCCGTGCCCATCGTTCGTCTCGACCCTGAACTGCCGTTGCCCGCGTATGCCCACCCCGGCGATGCCGGTCTGGATCTACGTGCTCGCGAGGACGGCGCCGTGCCGGCAGGTGGCGGCCGACTGCTGATGCCCACCGGTATTGCCATCGCGATTCCGCCGGGCCACGCGGGGTTCGTGCTGCCACGTAGCGGCAATGCGTTGAACCATGGCCTCACCGTGGCCAATGCGCCGGGCCTCATCGATGCGGCCTATCGCGGCGAGATCAAGGTGATCCTGCTGAACACGGATCCGCATCAGCCGTTCCACGTGCACCGTGGCGATCGAATCGCGCAGTTGGTGCTGCAGCGCGTCGAAGAAGCGCAGTGGTACGAGGTCGACGAACTCGATGGCGACGATCGCGGCGGCGGCTTCGGCCACACCGGTAAGCACTGACCGGCCAGCCCCGTCACTTCCAGGCGAAAACGGGCTGCTCGAAACCGTGCACGCGTGCGTCGGCCGCCGACACGCCATCCAGCGCAACCCAGCGGAACTGCACCAGCACGGCGCCGGTGGGGGCGTGGATGAGGTCCTTGCCCAGCGGCACCTGCACCACCGGGCGGTCGCTCTCTGGAATGGTGACGAATCGCGGTGAGTCGGGTCGGCAGAGTTCGTGCAAACCGATGCGATAGGCGTGGGCCACCTCGGCCGGGTTGGGGCGCAGTTCCACATCGCCCTGCGCCCACAGCACCACGGGCGTCATCACGTATCCCGATCGAGTGATGTAGTCGTCGAGCCGACCCAGCACGGCGTCGGATCCGAGCCGAAGCCCGAGCTCTTCCTCGAGTTCGCGCAGGGCGGTCTCCTCGGCCGTTTCACCGGGATCCATACGCCCACCCGGCAGTGCCCACTGACCCCCGTGGCCGTTCAATGTTGCAGCGCGACGGCACAGCAGGAACGATGCCCCTCCGGCCACTCCGCTGACGGATCCGTCGAACCCGGTGATGTCGCCGGGCACCACGCTCATCTCCTCCGGCGTGAACGAGAACGGGTCGACGGTGTCGGTTCCGGGCTCGCTCTGGGTGACCACGATGGCAACAGCGGCGCGCTTGTGGGCGTCGGGCGATGCCACGTGCAGCTCGTGCGCAGCCAGGTTGCGGCGCATGCGGTCGCGCAACGCATCGTCGTGCGGGATCACGTGGTCGGGGCTCACGACCTGCACCCTACGCAGCCCGCTGCCGACTAGGTGCAGCCCGCTGTACCTCGCCAGCATGGCGGGCGAAGGGACAGCGTCGCGACCCCGAGGTGGCAGCGGCCTAACTGGCTGCGGCAGCGGTGGTGTCGCTGGCGACGCGTTGCGCCGCGGTGACACGACCGAGGAACTCCAGCAGCACCTTGTTGAAGGTGCTGGCGTGCTCCACCATGAACCCGTGGGCGGCCCCGGAGATGACCACCAACTCGGCGTTCGGCATCCGGTCGGCGATCTCTTCGCTGTCGCCGCGAGGCGTGAGGATGTCTTGGTTGCCCACCATCACCAGCGTGGGAATGTCGACCTGCTCGAGTTGCTCCGAAACGGATTCGTCGACCTCGAGGATGGCCTTCACCTGTGCGACGAAGGCGTGTGAGGTACGGCCCATCGCAAGCGGTCCGAGCCAGCCGAATGCAGGAAGGAGACGACGAAACGACCGCGGGCCGATGACCCACCGGGCGGCCTCGCCGGCCATTGCGCCCATGCCCCGCTCGGTTGCCGTGGTGGCCCAACTGTTCAGCAACTCGCGTCGCCAAGGGTGGTTGCGGCACGCAGTGCAGGCGAGCGTGAGTGAGTTCACGCGCTCCGGATGGCGCAGCCCGATGATCTGCGAGATGGCACCACCCATCGATGCCCCCACGACGTGGGCGGTCTCGATGCCGGCATCGTCGAGCACGGCGATGGCGTCGTTGGCCATCTGCTCGAGGTTGTAGTGACCGAACGGCTTGTCGCTGCGGCCGGCGCCGCGGTTATCGAGCGCAATCACTCGGTACTGCAGCGCCAGTGCCAGGCGCTGCATATCCCAGCCGTGCTTGTCGGCGCCGAGGCCCTGAATCAGCAGCACCGCAGGCGCGCTGTGTCGGCCGATCACCTCGTAGTGGAGACGGATGCCGTCGGATGCGCGTGCGTACGGCATCAGCCCTCCGCCAGCCAGTCGAGGGGAGCGACGCCGGTCTGCAGACCACCGAAGCCGTCGAGCATCCGCTGCACGTGGTGCTGTACCTGCTCGGCCAGTTCTACCTCGGCGAGCGGGCCCTTGCGCTTGCGGCGGGGGCGCACCTGCGGCCCAACTTCGGCCCGAGCGGTGCGGCTCATGGCGCTGCTCATCGTGGCAACGGGGAACACCGGCACGCCGGCCACCACTGCGGCGCCGATGAGCGAGTGGTCGACCTCACCGGCATGACGCGAGTGGTTGCTCATGGCGCACGAGACGAGAACCAGTTCGTGGTTGCGCAACGCACCGAGCACTTCGTCGGGCCTGGCGAGTAGCCCCCCGATGCGTCGCAGCATGGGCCCGATCGGGACGAAGTCGGGGCGGCCGACGAATCGAACCGGTCGATCGGTGGCTTCGCTGAGCGCCCACGCGGCAAAGATGTTGCTGAGCGCCCAGCGCCGCGTGTTGCACACCAGAAGGGCGCCACCCTTAACGGGTAGGTGCTGTGTGCCGCCGACACTCACGTTCCAACGAAGGTGAGCCAATGGCGACAGGGCTTGCACGAGATGAGGGTCGCGTCCGTAGTCGTCGACGGAGTGCGCCGGCCAGTGGCGCAACGGTTCGGTGAGCACCGTGTTGGCTGCGGTGACGGCCTTGCCGGCGGCGCGGCGCGGGAACTGCAGGATCTCGGCCATCACGCGACCTCCCGGATGCGGCCCACACGGACGACGCTCTCCCACGCATAGAGATGATCGATGACGTCGGGGGTGGTGAGACGCGGTTGGAACCCCAGCAACTCAAGCGCCCTCGAGCCATCCGCCAAGCGACCGCGGTGCATCAACTCCACCACGTGCTCGGGAATCGGCGCGCCGGCCAGGTGACTGAGTTGCCGAGCGATGGCCCATTCCGGACCCACCAGTGGCATCGGAATCCGCTTGCCGCGCACGATCGCCTGCGATGCCGTGATGGCGCCTGGCGCCACGATGTTCAAGGGCTCATCCAGTCGATTCACGGCGGCAGCCACGAAGGCGCGGGCGGCGTCGCCGTCTTCCACCACGGCGAACGGTGAATCCGCGAACAGGCTGAATGGCACCACCGGTTGGCGCAGAAGCCGACCGAGGGGACTGGGCACGTGCTTGCCGAGCACGGGTGCCAGCCGCAGCTTGCCAACGGCGATGCCCACTCGCTTGCCGACTTCTCTGGCCGAGCGTTCGATGTTGGCGAGCATGCGTCCGTACTCGGTGGTGGGGTCGACCGGTGTGAGCTCCGTCGGACGTGTCGGGGTGTTGCGCGCTCGGCCATACACCTCGATACCGCTGCGCACCACCATGCTCTCCAGCGCCGGGCATTCGGCTGCGGCACCCACGATGGCCGTGGTGGCATCCGCGGTGAATTGCCGGGCGTGGGTGAGGCCGGTGCGTGCATCGGGCTCCCACACGCTGAGGTTGATCAGCACGTGCGGGTTGAAGTTGGTGACCACGTCGACGATGCGCTCGCGCTGTGATGGCTGGAGCAGATGGAACTCGGCGGTGCGCAGGCGGCGACGCGGCGGGTCGACATCGATGCCCACCAGGGCGCCGACCCACGGTTCGGCTTCGAGCTGCGCGGCCACGAGCGAACCGAGCTCTCCGCCCATTCCGCTCACCAGGACACGCTGACCTCTCACGGGTGCAGGTTACCCATCGGTAAACCGAAGGGCCAGTATGAGTTCTGCGCTCAGCGCAGCAGGGCGAACCGCACGTGCACATCGGCCGTGAGCTCCACCAGGCCACCGCTGACGGCCATCTCGGCGTCGCTCATCTTCGGCGATGCCATGGCGGCCATCATCAGGTGCCCGGGCGGGTTGTCGGGTGCAATCGGGGTCTCGCTGATGAGTTCGACCTCGCCCAACCGGAGGCCCAGAGCCTCGGCATAGGCAGTTGCCCGCACCCGTGCGTCGACGGCAGCATCGGCCAGCAGTTGCCGCCGAGCGGGGTTGTCGCGGTCGACCTTCCAGACCAGATTTCGCACTGCGGCGCCAGCATCACCGACAGCGTCTCGCACCAATGTGCCCACCAGATCGGCACCACGGACCGTGACGGTGACGCCGGTGCTGGCTCGAAAACCCACCATGACCTGCTGGTTATCTCGCCACTCGTAGTCCTCGCCCACGTGGATTCCGTCGGTTGCCCAGGCGCTGCGGTCGACGCCATGGCGCTCGAGTACCTCCACCAGGCGCTGGGAAGCGGCGGCTGCGCTGTCGAGTGCCCCAGCGGCATCGGTGGCGCGTTGCGACACCTCCAGGGAAAGTTCGGCGCGATCGGGGGTGACGGAGGCGGCAGACGTGCCGCGGACGACGATGGACGACATGGGGAACATTCTCGCGTGGCTCAAGACCTGTCCGCTAGGGGCCGATACAACACCGTGGCAGTGAGGAGCGCCGTGGACCCCATGGCACACGACATCGAGAGCAGCGAGGCCGCGTTGAGTGGTGCCCGCGCGCGTCGTCGAATTGTCGTGCTCGTGGCTTCGGTGCTGGCGATGGTGGCAGTGCCGATCGTGGTGTCGAGCACCGCCGATGCGGTGCCCCAGACCGCTCGCCTGAAGACTGTGGCGTGCGATGGCGGCACCTATGTGGTCGTGTCGGGCGACGGCTGGTACCGAATCGCCGGGAAGTTGGGCGTGTCGGTGTCGGCGTTGTTGGCAGCGAACAGCGCCACCGTTGCAACCTGGCTGTTCGCCGGTGAGGTGCTGTGCGTGCCCGGTGGCGCCGACCCGGCGACCACCGCGAAACCCATCACCACATCGCCTGCCACCACCGTGGCACCCACCACCACGGTGAAGTTCACCGGCACCGTGACGATCGAACAGTTTCCGGTTCAGGGCATCTGCTGGTTCACCGACACCTGGGGCGACCCTCGCTCGGGTGGACGGCATCACGAGGGTGTCGACGTGCTGGCTGCCGAAGGCAAGAACGTCTACGCAGTGAACGACGGCACGCTGACGCGTCAGTACGTGGATAGCCCTGCCGCACTGGCGGGTAACGGCTGGCGGCTCACTACGGCCGACGGCACCTACTTCTTCTACGCGCACCTCAGTGCCTTTGCCTCCGGCCTGAAGGTGGGCTCGAAAGTGCAGGCGGGGCAGATCATCGGTTACGTGGGCGAGACCGGCAACGCAGGTGCGCCTCACCTCCATTTCGAAGTGCATCCCGGCGGCGGCGCAGCGGTGAACCCCACGTCGTTCGTCAGCAAGGTCGATGGGTGCGACACGACGAAAGTGCCGGCGCAGCCCGGCGCGATGCCGGCCGGCAGCGCAACCACAACAACCCGTCCGCCGACCACGACCCGTCCGCCGACCACCACCCATCCGCCGACCACAACGCCGACGACCACGCCGCCCACGACCCCGCCCACGACCACGGTGCCCACCACCCGCGGAGCCTCGCAATGGCAGTTCATCGCTCCGGTGATGGCGCTCGACACCGGGGCCCTGTCGCGTCCTCTCGTGGCAGCCGCGCCCACTCGGGTGGAAGTGGGCAGCCTGGCGGGTGTCAGCCCCGGCACCACCGGCGTGCTCGTGCGGGTGGTTGCTCGCCGCAGTTCGACGGCAGGCCATCTCACGTTGCATCGCTGCGGGGCATCCAGTGGCACGGCCGCATCGCTGTCGTTCTCTCCCGGCAACCTGGCGGCCACCGTGGCGGTGGCGCCGGTGCAGGGTGGCGCGTTCTGCGTGACCGCGAGTGCGGGTGTCGATGTGCGGATCGCTGTGGTGGCCCAACAGGCGGCGACCGGTGTGGGCATGTTGCCGGTCGGGGCTCGCCGAGCCCTCGACGCACCGTTGGCGGCAGGAACCAGCCAGTCGCTCACACCGGCGCAGCTCGGCGTGTCGTCCACGGCGAAGGCAGTGACGGTCACGGTCTCGTTGTTGGCTCCGGCTGGCGACGGCGGTTTCGGTATCGGGGCGTGCGGTGGCACGCCCTGGATCGTGTCGTTCACCAAGGCGGCTTCGCAGACGTTCTCCGCTGTCGTGCGTACCAACGCAGCCGGCGTGTGCATCTCGTCGAGCGTCGACGTGCACGCCGTCATCGACGTCACCGGTGCATGGACGGGCAGTGCCGCAATGAGGGCGACTGCGCCGTCGCGACTGTTCGACTCGGCGTCGAACTCCATCGGCGTTGCACCCACAACGGTCCGTCTCGCTGTGCCCGGCGCAGCGGCTGGTGCCCAGTTGCAGATCTCGCTGCGTGCGGGCAGCAAGGCGACCAGCCTGACGGTGTGGAACTGCGCCGACCGCCGCCCGAGTGGAGCGGTGGTCTATGCGGCGGCCAACACCTGGATGACCGTCAGTGCGGGCATGAAGACGAGCGGAGGCTCGGTGTGCATGTCGGCTTCGTCGCCCGCACGGGTGGTCGTGGACCTCGCTGCAGCGGGCTGATGGTCAGCGGAGATTGTGCGACATGAGGATGACCTCACGTGCGAACGGGTCGAGCTGACGCTTGGCGATCCGCTCGGTGAGGTTGATGGCCGTGTTGGGATCGTCGACCATGCCGCTCCAGCGGATGTAGCCGCCGAGGATGCCGATCACACGGTCGTCGACGCTCTCGCTGTGCACCATCACCTTGGTGCTGCCCTCAAGCAGGCCATTCAGCTCGGTGTAGAACGCCTTCAGCCACACGCCGAGATCGTCCACACCCGTGAAGGGGCGGTGCAGATATGGCAAACCCAGCTCGTCGTAGTTGTGCAGGTTGTGAGGAGCGGGGATGATGCTCACCACGCAGCCGAAGCCGTTTTCACGCAGCCAGATGATCTCTTCCTGGCGTCGAACACGACGATGGTTGTCGCCGTAGCCACCAGGCCGCTCGCAAACCGCAAGTTTGTCTTTCATGAACCACGTGAAGTTGCGCGGCGTGATGCCGAGCGCCCACTTCCCGCGCAGTCTCGGGGGCATGCCAGCCCTCCTCCACGTCTGTGCAGTGAATGTTCGCTCAGGTTACTCGTTCGGATCCGAACTTGCCGAAGGTTGCGCAAGGTGGTTCAAGAAGAGTCGTTGATGCTGCCGCGTCACCCGCCGCCCGCCTCCCAGATCGGTGCCGGTCGCGTCACCTCGGGCAACGGCGAGAACCCGCTCCACGGTGGCGGCATCGGGCGGGTGTTCGCCGCTGATCCAGTGCCGTACCGCGCGCCGAGCGAGGGCTGTCGGCGCTGCTGCCAGCGCCTTCGCATCGGTGGGGTCGAGGGCAGCCGCAAGTTCGTCCAGCAGGTCGGATTCGTCGCGAGCGAGATCTGCCTGACGCGTCAGCACGGGCACCAGGTCGCGTTGGGCGAGCTGCTGCATCGTGGGCAGCAACTCGTGGCGCACTCGATTTCGGAGGTGCCGCGGATCGGAGTTCGACGGGTCGTGCACCACTTCCAGCCCGAATGATGCGCACAGCATGTCGGTGTCGGTGCGGCGCAGCGCCAGTATCGGCCGCCGTGGACCGGGCCGCATGGCCGATAACCCGCTGCGGCCGGCCCCGCGTAGCAGGTTCACCAGCATGGTCTCGGCCTGGTCGTCGGCGGTGTGGCCGGTGAAGACGTCGCTGGGCAGTGCGTCGTACCGTGCCTTCCGTGCACGCGCTTCCAGGTTGGGGCCATCGCCCACGTGCACGGTGACCGAGCGGAACGCCACTCCGAGCGTGGCTGCCAGTCGTCGCACCACCTCGGCTTCGTTCGCGGACCCGGCGCGTAGCCCATGGTCCACGTGCACCGCAGTTGCCGTGCATCCGGCAGCCACGGCCAGAACGAGGAGCGCGGTGGAATCCGCGCCACCCGACACCGCACAGGTGACCTCGGTGCCTGCAGCCGGGAAGGTGCAACGCGCCAGCAGTGGCGCCACCACCGGATGTGTGGCGGTGGGCCCGAGTTCAGGAGCCAATGGTCTCCATGCGTGCCAGCCATGCGGCAGGGGCACGCACTTCCTCCAGCGACGGCAGGTGCTCGACGCTGCGCCAACACGGATCCACGGCGCGAGGCCCACCGACGTCTTCGATGGCAGCGATGAACCTTGCGCCAGCGGCGTACTGATTGAGCTTGGCTTCCACACCTGCCAGCCGCATGACCGTGCGGCTGATCGGATTGGCGTTGCGGCGTCGCTCGCGCAGGATCCGTTCGAACCGCGGTGCACTGGGCACCAAGGACCCGGCTGCCCGGGTCATGGTGACGTCGCCGTGGCCTTCGAGCAACGACATCAGCCCGCCGATCTTCGACATCACCGCCTTCTGCTCGGGTGAGGCGATCAGACCCAGCACGCCCGCATCGCGGACCTGAGCGCTGGCTTCGCGGCGGTTGCGGAGGGCACCCTTCAAGGCTTCGTTGAAGGCGGCCAGGTCGGGGTTGGCGAACGACAGGCTCTGGTCGATCAACCCAGCGAAGTGGTCGCGCATCCAGGGCACGCCGGTGAACTGGGCGCGGTGGGTGAGCTCGTGCACCAGTACCCACGTGCGGAACTCGGCAGGGTCGAAGCCGTACCGCTGCTCGATGGCGGCCAGGTTCTGGCCCACGAGGTAGACGGCGTCGTCCTCCGGAGCGCGGCCCACCAGCAGGTCGTACTGCCCGAGCACCCGGGTGCTCATCCAGCCGAGCAGTGCCCCCACTTCGGCACCCGCCATCTGCCTGCCGAAGCCGGCAGTGGACTCGTTCCATCGGTCGAGCAGCGGGGCCAGCAGTGCCCGGAACGAGGCGATGTTGGCGCGGATCCAGTCGGAGCGATCGACGAACTGGATACGGGCGGTGCCGTAGGCAGGCCGCAGACCGGTGACTGCCTCAATGGCGTCCTCGATCTGTTCCGACGGTGGCAAGTCGACCGGTCGGAAGACTGCTGGTGGTTGCGTGCCGGCGCTGCGGCGCCGCGATGCGATGGCGATGGCCACTCGTTCGGCGCGGTCCCAATCGATGGGGCTGGGCGCCGTGTTCATCTGCGGCGGCTCAGTCGTCGCGACGTGCGCGACCGCTGGGATACTGCGGGGCCACGACCTTCTTCACGTACCCGAGGATGACGCCAACCACTGCCAGGCCACCGACGATCGCCAGGAGAAGGCCCAGCCAGAAATGGAAGATCACTGCGAGCATGAGAGCAGGTTAGCGACCTGAACGGGTGGCGGGGCCAATCCGCAGCGCAGATGGCCTCAGCCGATCTGGCCGTCGCCGTCGAAGTCTTCCTGAAAGCATTGCTCCAGACGAGCCACCAGGTCGGCGGGAATCTCGTCGTTCAGGCACTTCGTGCGCACCACTGCGCGCAATTCGGCGTGGAAGTCGAGCGCCTGCATGCAGTCGGTGCAGCCTTCGAGATGTTCATGGATGCCGGCAGTGAGTTCATCGTCGACGGCGCGATCGAGAATGGCCTCGAGTTCGCGGAGCGTGTCGTTGCAGTCAGCCATCAGTCGGTTCATCCATGTCCGAGGTGGGGGTGCGCGTGAGCAGTCCCCGTTCCAGTGCAAAGTCGGCCAACGCCTTCTGCATCGCTTTTCTTCCCCGATGAAGGCGCGACATCACGGTGCCGATCGGAATGTCGAGCATCTCGGCAATCTCCTTGTACGAGAACTCCTCCACGTCGGCCAGCAGCACCGGCATGCGGAAGGTCTCGGGAAGGTCTTCGAGCGCCGCCTTCACCTCGTCGTCGGTGAAGAGATCGAACAGGGTGTCCTCCGCACTGCGACTGGCCTGCGCGATGTCGGGCAGGCGTCGGTACAGGTAGAGGTCTTCGACGTCGTTGAGGTTGGTCTCCTGCACCCGTCGCTGCTTCGAGCGGTACGTATTGATGTACGTGTTGGTGAGAATGCGGAACAACCAAGCCCGCAAGTTCGTACCGTCCTCGTAGCCGTGGAAACCGCGGTAGGCCCGCAGATAGGTCTCCTGCACGAGGTCTTCGGCATCGCTCTTGTTGCGGGTCATACGCAGCGCTGCCGAGTACAACTGGCCGGCGTGCTGCATCGCTTCCTGTGTGAAGGTCGCCCGGTCCGCCATCGAAGGCACCCTACCCGCGGCTTGCCCCGGGCCGAACTAGGTCCGCCTCCGGCGTTCATGTCATGCCGCGACCGAGGATTTCACGGGAAGCGGCCGACGTGAAGGTGCTGAATGAGGGTCCGCTCGACGTAATCGGGGTCCTGCAACACGTCGGCAGTGGTGAACTCCACGACGACCTTTCCGCTGCGTTGCAGTTCGTTGCGCCGTCGGGCGTCGCGCTGACGCTCGCGGTCCGAGGCGTGCCCGAGGCGACCGGTCACTTCGACCACGACGTTGCGCCCGATGTACTCGAAGTCCACACGGATGGCCGAGCCCCCTTCCCGCCGATACACGACCTGCGATGACGGTCGCGGCAGACGTCGCTGCCGGACGAGGCGAAGAAAGGCCCGCTCCAGCACGCTTTCGCCACCGGAGTCCAGCAGTACCGCCCGCAGCATCTGCGTGCCCGGTCGCCCCGAGCCCGCGAGTTCGCGCGATCGGCGGGTGAGAGTAGGTACCGATGTCAATCGTCGACGCATCGCATCGTCGATGGCGGCCTCCAATTGGCGAGGGGTGACTCGCGCTGCCATGTCGATGATGGCTCGGGTGGCGGTGCTGGTTCGAACCCCATCTCGAACGACGAAGTCGCCGCGATGCCACTGCTTGGTGGTGTGCAACTCCAGCCACGGCGCGAGATTCCGTCGTGTTCGCGGTAGGAGAAACGCCGCCGTTGATGCGCTGCATCCGTCGAGCCCCAGCCACGCCCCTGCACATTCACCGTGGAGTGCAGCGTCGCGACCGAGCCACACCGCACCAGCTCGTACCTGCATCGTCCAATTGAGCGGGGTGGCGGCGTGACGCCATAGGCCCGGCACGACCGGCAGCCAGATGTCGTCGCGTCGCAGCCGCGCCCATTGCGCTTCGCTGAGACCGACTGCCGCGACGGCTCGGAGGTCCAGCAAGCCAAACCTCTCCGCCGCCCTCTCGATGAGCTCCAATTCGTACCGCATGCCTCACTGGGTACGGTGAGAGGGTCCAATCGGCAGAACTTCCCGCCGCAGGGTTTCCTGCCATCCGTTTCGATCGGATTTCCCGGTCGGGGCATGACATGAATGCGGCAAGCTCCGGGTCAGGGGGAGTCGGGGGTCGGGGGATCGGTGTCGTCGATGGTGACGAACTCGTCGACACCGAGCACGAAGCGCTCGAGCATGTCGGCGAGGATCGGAAGTTCGCTGTACCGGTACTTGCTGAGAATGGAGGTCATCAGCACCGACCGGCGTTCGGCCACGTCCTGATGGCGTTCGCGCCCGGCTTCGGTGATGCACACCTCCACCACACGGCCATCTTCGCGGCTCGGAGTGCGTTCGGCGAGGCCCGCCTTCTCCAGACGTTGGATGGCGCGGGTTGCGGTGGAGGGGTCGACGCGCAAGGCCTCCGCCAACTCGCTCATCCGCCACGACGGCTGAGTGGCCAACAGATCGAGCGAGTCCATTTGGCCCTGCTCGATGGCATCGTCGCCGCTGCCGTAGAGGTACTCCCGAAGGCCGGCCGTGGATGCGCCACGTCGAATCTCGCGCCACGCGAGACCGATGCGGACGGCGAGGTCGTAGAGCTCGCGGTAGCGGGGGTCGGACGAAGCGTCGCTCATGGGTGGGCGTTAGGGTAACCACGATGGACGAGCCCATCGGTACCGCAGCGCCCCTCGGCGACGAACCGCCCGCCACACCCCTCGATGCGTTGCAGGTGATGGCATCGAGCGACGTGATGATCACTCCCTCACTGCGGCACGTGGAGATCTACACGATGCGCGGATTACTCAGCATTCTGTGGCACGAACCCGCCGACGGTGTGGCCCGCCAGCCGGGTGCGCTGGTGCTCTGCGGCGGTGCCATGGGCGGGTTGCTCGGACCGGGCGAGGCCCTCTATCACCGCCTCGGCGTGGAGTGGTCGGCGCGCGGTGTGCCCGTGCTGCGCGTGAGCTACCGCCGACCGAACGACCTCGATCAGTGCTGCCTCGACGTTGCCGCAGCAGCGCAACTCGCCATTGGTGGCGCCGGTGCCGACCAGGTGGTGCTGATGGGTCACAGCTTCGGCGGCGCCGTGGCGGTGCGGGTGGGCGTGGGCCTGCGCGACATGGTGTCGGGCGTGGCTACGTTCGCCACCCAATCGGCTGGCTGCGAGCTTGCTGCGGGTCTGCGCGACCTGCCGTTCCTGCTGTTCCACGGCGAGCGCGACGAGATCCTTCCCATCCAGGCCAGCGAGATGGTGCAGATGATCGCCGGGTGCGGTGAGGTGGTGCGCCTTCCTGGCGACGGGCACCTGCTGGCGAAGAGCGATGATGCGATCTGGGAACGGCTGGAGGAATTCCTGCCGCCGTTGGTGCTGAACACCTAGCTCGCTCGGGCGAGGTCAGTGCTGCTTCGGCAGTGTGTGTTTCGCCTTGTCGACGAGGTGCGCCGGCAACACGTCGTAATGGTGGTGTTGCGCCTCGAACTGGCCGCGGCCGCCGGTCAACGAGCGGAGCTCGATGGCGTATCGGGTGAGTTCCGCCGCTGGCACGAGCGCCTCGATCACCTGCTCGCCGTGCTCGTTCGTGCTGCTGCCCTGCACCCTGCCGCGGCGGGTGGTGACGTCGCTCATCACGTCGCCCTGGAGTGTGGAAGGAACGGTGACCGTCAGCAGCGAGATGGGCTCGAGCACCACCACGCCGGCCGCCTCCATGGCCTCTTTGAAGCCCTGCGCTGCAGCGGTCTTGAACGCCATTTCGCTCGAGTCCACGGCGTGGAACTTGCCATCGAAGCACTCCACCAACACGTCGACGACGGGAAACCCGTGTACGCCGCCGCGTGCCATGAAGTCTTCGATTCCGGCGTGAATGGCCGGGATGTAGTTGCGGGGGATGGATCCGCCGACGGTGACGTCCTTGAAAAGAAAGCCCTCGCCTCGTGGCATCGCATCGATGCGGAGGCTCACCACGGCGAACTGCCCGTGGCCGCCGCTCTGCTTCTTGAGCTTGCCTTCGGCCTCCGCCCTCCCGGCCACCGTTTCGCGGTACGCCACGCGCAATGGAGCGATGTCCACGTTCACGCCAAACTTGCGTGCGATGCGGTCGATGGTGACCTGGATGTGGGTGTCGCCCAGACCGCGCAACACGGTCTGACGGGTCTCCTCCACGCGGTCCACATACAACGATGGGTCCTCAGCCTGAATGCGGGTGAGGGCGTTGCCGAGCTTGTCGTCGTCGGCCTGCGTGCGCGGCACGATGGCCACCCCGTACTGCGGCGAGCGTCGCGGCACGCTGGCCACCCTCACCGGTGAGCCCTTCGGTGCGAGCGTGTCGCCGGTATGGGTGTTCGACAGCTTGGCGACGGCGGCAATGTCGCCGGCCACCACCTCGCTGACGGGTGTCTGCTCCTTGCCGCGCAGGAGGAACAGGCCGTGCAGCCGCTCGTCGGTGCCGTTGGTGCTGTTCACCAAGTGGTCGTCGGCTCGCACGGTGCCGGAGAGCACCTTGAACACCGACAGCTGCCCGATGTACGGGTCGGCGATGGTCTTGAACACATGCAGCAGGGGTTGGCCCGCGGCATCGGCGGCCACCTCCACCACCGCATCGCCGGCCAGCACCGAGGTGGCGCGATCCGAGGAGGTGGGGCTGAGTTCGCAGAGCAGGTCGGCGAGACGATCCACGCCCACACCAGTCGTGGCCGAGCCCAACATCACCGGAAAGGCATCACAGGCCAACACCTCCCGAGCGAGTGTGCGTTCGAGTTCTCTCACCGACAGCGTGTCGCCCGAGAGGTAGCGCTCCAGTTGGTCGTCATCGCCCGACACGATCTCTTCGACGAGCGCGTCGTGGCCCGGTGCGTCCTCTGCGAGAACATCCACCACGCCGCGCAGGGAGCCTGCTTCGCCGACGGGCAGTTCCAACGCGGTGATGCCGCTCCCGAAGGCCACCTTCAGTTGGTCGAGGACCGATTGGAAGTCGGCTCGGTCCTTGTCGTCCTTGTTCACGAAGACCATTCGTGGCAACCGCATCGCGCTGGCCCGGTGCCACAGCACCTCGGTCTGAGGCTCCACTCCTTCGACGGCGCTGACGACGAACACGGCGAGGTCTGCCACCGACAACGCAGCATCCACTTCACCGGCGAAGTCGATGAACCCGGGAGTGTCGAGCAGGTTCAGCTTGTAGGAGTTGCCGTCGGTGGCGGTCCACTCGAACGGGGCGACCGCCAGCGACATCGACATGCGGGCCTTCACGCTTTCGGGTTCGGTGTCGAGCACACTGGTGCCGTCGTCCACCCTGCCGGCCCGCGGTACGGCACCGGTATGAGCCAGGAGCGCCTCTGCCAGCGTGGTCTTGCCGACACCTGCGTGGCCCACCAGGACCACATTGTGAATCCGATCGGTCGGGAAGGTCGTCACGGGCTACCCCCTGCATCACTCTGTGTTCTTGGACCGTAGTCCCACCCCCTGGGGGTGGTGTCCGGGCCAAAGGGCACCTTGTGCAGGGTCGGAGGTCACAGAGAACCCCGCTCCAACTGGAGCCCAAGAGGAGAATCGAACTCCTGACCTACGCATTACGAGTGCGTTGCTCTACCGACTGAGCTACCTGGGCGCGGAAAGCAATGCTAGCGGTAGGTCCCGACTGCGCCCACCCGATTCGGGCGACGGCTCAGTGGTCGGGTAGCGATGGGAGATCGAGCAGCAGCGCCTGCAGGAGCAGCGTCTCGTTCGGGTTGCGCTCCAGGGCGTCGAGCGCCGAGTGAATGCGGTGCACCGCCTTCACCACGCTGTCGGAGCGGTTCAGATGGTTCTGCACGAGCGCGTCGCGATAGGTGCCGGCCACCACGGCCAGTCCGGTGCGTAGCTCGTCGGTGCGGTGGCGTCGGAGCTCGCGCTTGTGGCGGTCCTCAAGTGCCTTGCGGCCGCTGCCGCGCTCGCCCGCTGCCGCCACCCGGGCTTCGAGTTCGGCGACCTCCACCAACTGGCGCTCGGCCAATGGGGCGGCAGCCGCCTCGATGAGGCCGTTCAATTCCGCACAGAGCTGCACCACGGTGGATCCGGTGCCGTCGAGGCGTTGGGGGATGGCGGCGAACACGGCCCGCCGTTCCCTCAGGCCGGGGTCCACGGCCAATACGCGAGCGCGGGTGAGGTTGCCCTCTGCGGCGTGCGCCGCCAACTCCGCCACCTCGGGCTCGATGCCTTCGGTCATCAGCACGTCGCGAACGGCGGTGTCGGCGATGGCGCTGAACTCGATGCGCACGCAGCGCGACGCAATGGTGACCAACTCCGGTGGTACCTGATCTGCCAGCACGATGAACACGGCGCTGGAGGGTGGCTCTTCGAGCGTCTTCAGGAGGCGAGCAGCGGCATTGGCGTCGAGCAGGTGGAACTCGTGGAGGATCATCACCTTGCGGCTGCCCTCCACCGGCGCCAGCGAGGCCGAACGGATGACGTCGCTCACCTGGTCTTTGCTGATGGTGGCCCCGGCGCGGCGTACCTCGCTGACGTCGGGGTGCTCGCCAGCCAACGCAAGGCGAGCATCTCGCTGGTCGGCATCGTCGACGCCGCTCAGTAGCAGCGCAGCGAACGCCCGAGCGGCTTCATCTTTGGTGCAGCCGTTCGGGCCGACGAACAGGTAGGCGTGCACGGGTGAGACAGCAGCACGAGTGAGGGCAGCGACAGCCCTCGGTTGCCCAACGACTCCATCCCACACGGAGCGCACATACTCGGCGAACACCTACAGACCCAGCCGATCAGTGACGGCCTGACGGATGGTGGCGCCGACGGTGTCCACATCGAGTCCGGCATCGATGACCACCCAGTGGTGGGGGTCGTTGGCGGCCATCTCCAAGAAACCGGCGAGCACGCGCTGGTGGAATCCGGCATCTTCCTGTTCGAAGCGATCGAGCTGCCGCTTGCGCATGCGTCGCTCGACCATCTCCGGTGGTGCCACCAGCAACAGCACCAGTTCGGGCCAGTGGCCATCCACAGCCCACTCGTTGATGGAGCGGATGTCCTGCAGGGGAAGGCCGCGGCCGTAGCCCTGGTAGGCGAGCGTGGAGTACACGGTGCGGTCGCTCACCACGTGCCTGCCCGCTGCGAGGGCCGGGGCCACGACTTGCTCGATGTGCTGCGCCCTGTCGGCGGCCGCCATCAATGCCTCGGCCCGGTGCGACAGGTTCGTGACCGAGGTGTCGTGGAGAATCTCGCGGATGCGGGCGCCGATGGCGGTGCCGCCGGTCTCGCGGGTGAGCACGGCATCGAGTGTCGCTGCCAGGCGAGCAGCGTGCGTGCTCTTGCCGCACCCCTCGGCTCCCTCGAAGGCGATGTACCAGCCGGTCGTCATACGGACGCCGACCATATCGACTGCAACGGGGTTGCGCGTGGCCTCGACGGCTGATGCGCCGTCACTTCTTCGGTGCGGCCTTCTTCGCCGGTGCCTTCTTGGCGGCGGCCTTCTTCGCTGGAGCGGCCTTCTTCGCGGCTGCGCGCTTGGTGGCAGCGGCCTTCTTCGCCGGAGCGCCACCCTTTTCGATGATGGCTTCTCGGCGCACGGCGAGCAGTTCGTATGCCCGCTCGGGCTCCATGGCCTCGAGTCGATCGCCCTTCGACAGGGAGGCGTTGGTCTCGCCGTCGGTGACGTACACACCGAACTTTCCGTCCTTGGCCACCACGGCCTTGCCACTCACCGGGTCGGTACCGAACTCGCGCAGCGGACCCTTCGCTGCCAGGTTGGCGCCGCCACCGCGACGGAACACCTTCGGCTGGCTGAAGATGGCAACGGCTTCCTCGAGCGAGATGGTGAGGAGTTGCTCCTCGTTCGCGATGTTGCGGAAATCCTTGCCCTTCTGCACATACGGGCCGTAGCGGCCGTTGTTCGCCAGGATCTCCTGCCCATCAGCGGGGTCGGTGCCCAGCGATCGCGGCAACAGGAGCAACTCGCGTGCTTCCTCAACCGTGACGCGCTCGAAGACCATGGTCTTGAAGAGGCTGGCCATCTTCGGCTTCTCCAGCCCGGGCGGCAGGTTGTCGGGTGCACCCCACTGCACGTAGGGGCCGTAGCGCCCGTTCTTGGCGAACACCGGGTAGCCATCGAGCTCGCCGATCGGTTCGTCGCTCTTCGGGGCGGCCAGCAACTTCAGTGCCATCTCGATGGTGAGTTCGTCGGGGGTGAGGTCGTCGGGCACGCTGGCGGTGTCGTCGCCGCGCTTCACGTACGGGCCGTACTTGCCGGGCTTCACCACCACTTCGTTGCCATCGGGGTCGAGGCCGATGGGGAACGTGTTGATTTCTGCGGCGTCGATGTGGTCGAGGTTCTCCTCCACCAGTCGCTTCAGGCCGGGGAGTTGCTCTTCCTCCGAGCCGAAGTAGAAGTGCTGCAGCCAGTCTTGCTTCTGGCGCTCGTTGCGAGCGATGGAGTCGAGGTCTTCCTCGATACGAGCGGTGAACGCGTAGTCCACCAGCCCGTCGAAGTGCTTTTCCATCAGGCCCACGACGGCGAAGGCGGTCCAGGTGGGCACGAGTGCCTGCCCCTTCTTCCACACGTAGCCGCGGTCCTGCACGGTCTGGATGATCGACGCCCACGTGCTGGGTCGGCCGATGCCGAGTTCTTCGAGCTTCTTCACCAGCGACGCTTCGGTGAAGCGGGCGGGCGGCACGGTGGCGTGTCCGTTCGGGGTGAGCTCGCTCACCACGACGGTCTGGCCAACGGTGAGCGGTGGCAGCAGCGCTTCCTTGTCGTCGTCGGCCTCTGCCTCGTCGGTGCTCTCCACATAGACCTGGCGATAGCCGGGGAACGTGATGGTGGTGCCGCTGGCGGCGAACTCGCAGTCGGTGGCGGCGGCAGCAGCGGGTTCGGCAGCGGGTGCAGCGAGTCGCACGCTGACCGTGGTGCCGTTCGCATCGGCCATCTGCGATGCCAATGTGCGCTGCCAAACGAGGCGGTAGAGCGACAGTTCCTGGCCGTTCAGCTCGCCGGCCAGAGAGTCGGGCGAGCGCAGCGGTGTAGTGGGGCGGATGGCCTCGTGGGCTTCCTGTGCGTTCTTCACCTTGGTGCTGAATTGGCGCGGCGAGGGCGACAGGAAGTTCGCGCCGTAGCTGCGCTGCACCTCGCTGCGCACTGCGGCGAGCGCTTCAGCGCTGAGCACCACGTTGTCGGTACGCATGTAGGTGATGTAGCCACGCTCGTACAGACCCTGCGCGATGCGCATCACTTGCGCAGCACCGAGGCGCAGCTTGCGACCACCCTCCTGCTGCAGCGTGCTGGTCATGAACGGAGCCTTGGGGCTGCTGCGGTAGGGCTTCTCCTCTACCGAGCGGACCGTAAACGTCGAGGTGTCGAGCGCCGAAGCCAGAGCACGGGCGCGACCCTCGGCGACCACGATGACGTTCTTCTTCGGCTGACCGTCGGAGGTGAAGTCCTTGCCGGTGGCCACCTTGGTGCCATCGAGTGCCACCAGGGTGGCGTTGAACGCCGGGCTGGTGCCGGTGAGCAGTTCGATGTCCCAGTAGCCGGCGGTGACGAATGCAATGCGTTCGCGTTCGCGTTCCACGATGAGCCGCACCGACGGGCTCTGCACGCGTCCGGCGCTGAGGCCTCTGTTAACGCGGCGCCACAGCACCGGCGACACCTCGTAACCGTAGAGGCGGTCGAGTAGGCGTCGGGTCTCGGCTGCATCCACCAGCCCGTAGTCGATGCCGCGCGGGTTGGCGACGGCCTGATCGATGGCGCTCTTGGTGATCTCGTGGAAGACCATTCGCTTCACCGGGATCTTCGGCTTGAGGTACTCCAGTAGATGCCAGGAGATGGCCTCACCCTCGCGGTCTTCGTCGGTCGCGAGATAGAGCTCGCTGGCGTCCTTCATCGCGGCACGCAGGTCTTTGACGACGTCCTTGCCCCGCACGGTGAGTTCGTACGTGGGCTTGAAACCGTTGTCCACATCGATCTGCAGACCCTTGCTGGGAAGGTCGGCAACGTGGCCCACCGAGGCACGCACATCGAACGCGTTCCCGAGGAACTTGGAGATGGTTTTCGCCTTGGCAGGCGATTCCACGATGACAAGGGGTCTGGGCATCGGAAGGTATCGCTAGGTGATGGCGACCCGTGTTGTCAAGCACACTGGCCGCCGCACGGTCACGGAAGCAGGTTGTGCACCGTGAATTCGATGCGCCGGTTCTGTAACCGACCCGCTTCCGTGGCCTCGTCGGCAACGGGTGTCGTGGACCCGTGACCAGTGGCGCGGAGGCGGGCTGGGTCGATGCCCTGGCCAGCGAGATAGATCACCACGGCACCCACGCGGAAGCCGGTGAGTTGCTGGTCGTCGTCGGGGTTGTCGCTGCTGTCGATGTAGCCATCGATGTCGAGTGTGACGGCCGGGTTCTGCGTGAGGAGAGCCGCCAGACTGTCGAGCAGTGCCAGCGCGGGCGGCTGGAGTTCGGCCGACGCAGTGGGGAACTGCATCGTTGCCGGAGCGAGCAATGGCTCGGTATCGGTGGGCGGCACGCCGATGGCGATCACGAGTTCCTGGCTGACGTTGGTGTTGCCGAATGCCGCCTTCCACTTCGACATGAGCGACGCTGCGGTTCGGCTGTCGGGCACGGCGCCGGTGAGGCGTAGTCGGCCGTCGGCGTAGTTGGCGGACCGGACGGGTTGCCCGGGCGTGGGCACGAACGTGGTGCTTGGCCCCGGCGTCGTGCTGGCGGTGGCGCCCGTGGTGCTGGCTGTCGGGGGCAGGGTGATCACCGTCGGAATGGACGTGGTGGAGCCAGCGGGTAGCCCCGTCGTGGTCGGCGACGTCGGTAGTACGGTTGGTATGACCGTGCTGAGTGGCGTGGAGTTGCTCGTCATGGCGTCGTCGCCCGAGCACATCGCGAGGCCGAGGATCAGCACACCAACGCCAATGACCGCCAGCGACACCATCGTGGCGTTGCGCGATCGATCTGGTGGTGGAGGGACCGGTTGCGTCGCTACTCGGTCGGCGGCAGCGATCAGCCGCTCGACTCGAGCGCGATCCGGATCAGGACTGCTCATCCGTAGCGGTTGCTTCCGTGCTGTCTCGTTCCGGGCCTGCGGCGTCGGCCTGAGACTGACCCTCCGGCTCATCGACCATCGCCATCAGATTCAGCAGGTGACTCTTTGCGGTGGCCAACTGCGTGCTCATCGCCGAGCGGTGGCCGCGGAGTTCTTCGAGCTTGGCCTCCAGCTTGGCGAGCTCTTCGTTAGTGAGATCCAAGGTGGCCTGTGCGTCGGCCTCGATGGCCGCCTTGGCGGTCTCTGCGTCGGCCACGATGCCGGCCGCCTGATGACGGGCTTCCGACACCACACCCTCAGCATCGAGCTGAGCGCGTTGGCGAATGCACGCACCGGCCGTCTCGCCAGCAGCGATGGCAGCTGCGGCGTCGGCCGTCGCCTTCTCGGTGACGTTGGCGATGCTGGAGCGAGCAGCAGCGAGCAGATCGTTGGTCTCCTTGCCCCAGTGTGAGAACACGTCGTCGGGAGCCGTCGAGGCACCCGGGGCCTCAGGAGCGCGCTCGAGCTCGCTGACGCGAGCGCGCAGCCGCTCGTTCTCGGTAGCCATCGACTTGAGCTCGGTCGACAGCTGGCCGACGAGTTGCTGTACTTGGGCAGGGTCGAAGCCGCGCCGGACGAGTTCCAGTTCGTTGTCCATCTGAAGATCACCTTTCACAAAGTGAAGTGAACGTTCATCGGCAAAGTTTCCACGCTCATGAGCAGATGTTGCGACGTTCTTGAAAGAACATCGGTGTGATTTGCGACGAGGGCAAGCGGGACATTCCGCCGCGTGGGGCCGCTACCGTTGCGCGTATTGCTGACGACGTTGTGAACGAACGCGATCTCCGCCTCGGGTGGACCCACGCGGCGTTGACGCGCTGGCGCGAACTTGGTTCGCCCAGTGCGGCTGGTCGAGTGAGCCGCCTCGATCGGGGCTGGAGCACCGTGATGGTGTCGATGGACGAGCCGCTGCTGCGGATGCGCAACATCGGCGCCGACGTAGCGGTGGGCGACTTCGTGGTGGTCACCGACGACGGTGAGAAGGTGCAGGAGGTGTTGCCGCGACGCAGCGCCTTCGTGCGTCGGGCCTCGTTCGAAGGGAACCGGGCCGAGGCGCACACCATCGCCGCCAACATCGACGTCGTGATGCTGCTGCACGCGCTCACCTCACCTCCGAACCAGCGCCGTCTCGAACGCGAACTGGTGCTGGCATGGGACAGCGGAGCCCGACCCGTGGTGGTGCTCACCAAGACCGACCTGGTGGACGATCCCGAACCGGCTGTGGCCTCGCTGCAAGACGTTGCCCCCGGCGTGGACGTGCGGGTGGCCAGCGGGATCACCGGCGAGGGAGTCGAGGCCTTGCGTCAGTACGCCGACGGCAATGCCACCATTGCCCTGCTGGGCGCCAGCGGCGTGGGCAAGAGCACCCTGCTGAACTCATTGGTGGGCCATCAGCGGCAGGTGACGGCCGTTGTACGCGAGGCCGACCAACGCGGTCGGCACACCACCACCGCCTCGGAGTTGGTTCGCCTGCCCGGTAACGGTTGGCTCATCGACACACCAGGTGTGCGGGCGGTCAGCCTGTGGAGCAGCGGGCGCGGCATCGAGCGAGCGTTCGCCGACGTGTTCGAACTGATGGACCATTGCCGCTTCCGCGACTGCAAGCACGAACAGGAGCCCGAGTGCGCGGTGAGTGCCGCCATCGAGGCCGGCGCATTGGACCCCAAGCGGCTCGAGAGCATGAAACGTCTCGTGGCCGAGGAAGCCGTGCTGGAGGAAGAGCAGCGGGCGCAGGAGAAGGCGCAAGACCGGCGCGGTGTGCGCAAGGTGCGACCAAAGCCCTGAGGGTGTCAGCTGTGCAGGTGGCTCTGTACGGCAACGGCCCGGTCGAGGCCCGTGAGAGCGAACCGCTGCAACAGCCGGTGGCTTGAGCACACCACGACGAGATCGCCCAGACCTTCGCGAGCGCGGGCGGCGGCGCCGAGGATGGCGCCGAGGCCAGCGTCGTCGAGCGCCGTCACGCCGTCGAGATCGACGAAGAGCGTGGTGCCCCGGTGCAACCCCACGGCTCGGCTGAATTGGTCTTGCAGCACCGGGAGCGTGGCGAGGTCGATCTCTCCGCTCACCTGTAGCACTGGGCTGGACCCGATGGTGCTGAGTCGGCAGTGGAGTTCCATGGCACCGCCACGCTAGCGGCCGGTCTATGGAGGCTCGGCTGCCATCGACACCGTGGCCTCGACCACCACATCAGGAAGCATTGCTCCAATCAATGGCACATCGGTGTGGTCGGTGTACCGAACACTCACATGCACGGCCCCACCGGATTGTTCGGTTCGGATGGCCAGCGGAGTGAGTGAAACGGCACTGTGGGCCGCCTTTTCGGCAGCTGCTGGATCGGCCGACACGGCCGCAGCGCGGGCTCCTTCTCGTGCTGCCAACTGAACGGCAAGTCGATCACGGGTGATCACCGCCACCTGCACCACCCCCATCAGCAGTACACAGAGGAACGGAAGACCCAACGCAAGCTCGACCGTGGCCTGCCCGCGGTCGCGCGTCATAGCTTGGAGGTGACAGCGTCGATGACGCGATCGAAGAGGCGGCCCACTTTGCCGGCTCCGCCGCCGGCGGTGGCCCAAGCCACCACCATCAGCGCCACCAGCGCCGCAGCGAGCATCACGAGCGCGTACTCGGTGGTGGCCTGGCCGGATTCGTCGTGGAGTGGTGCCGTGCGCCAGAGGTACCAGGCGTGCAGGCGAGCGAATTGTTGGTTCATGGGATTCCTCCTCAGGATGGAACGCAGGGTGAGGCTCAGCGGCTGAGCGAGGAAAGGGCTGCAAGCAGCAAGGGAACGACCGCCGTGAGTACGAAGGACGGCAGGGTGAACAGCACGAGGGGCACCGACAGACGCACGGGCAACTGTCGGGCGGCAGCGTCGAGGTTGCGCCGCCGCTGAGCACGAGCATCGGCCGCGAGACGTTCGAGCACCGGACCCAGCGGCAGGCCGTCGCGGTCGGCGGCAGCGAAGCCATCGACCAGCGATGCCACGGCTGGCCCGAGGTCGCTCACCAGTGCCGGCAACGCGTCGGCGAATCGCGTGCCGGTATCCATCTCCGCGATCACGTCGCTCACGGCGTGGCGCAACACCGGCGCGAAGTAGCGATGCACCTCGCGTAACGCTGCGGCTGGCAACAGGCCCGCCCGAACCGCGAGCACCACGAGGTCGATGGCGTCGGGGAGGGCTGCCTCTACGCCCTTGCGTCGTGCTGCGGCCCTCATGGGGTTGCGGACCGAACAATGTGGCGCATCCACCACCAGCCGAGGAGGTTGCACACCAATCCGGTGGTGATGGCCACCAACCCCGCGGGGGTGCCAACGGCATGCCGGAAGGCAGCGCTGGCAGCGAAACTCCACGTGGCGAACACCAGTGGAACGAGCGTGAGTACCCGGGCGCTCAGCCTCGCCTGTGCGCTGTGCGCAGCGGCTTCGTGTCGGGCTGCAGCTCTCTCTCGAAGCATCGAGGCCCCCGACTGCACGGTGGCTGCGGTGGACCCACCCCACCGCGACGCAGCGGTGACGACCTGTACCACCACTGCTTCGTCGGGATCGCTGGGTGAGAGGCGTTCGAGGTCGTCGAATCGGTGGTGCGGCCCGAGCGCCGAAGCCGTGTGAGGCAGCTCCCGCTGTGCTTCGGCGAAAGCGATCCGGAGGTGGGTGCCGCCTCGAACCCTGGCGGCGACCGCATCGAGGAAACGCGCCCAGTCGATGTTCTCGGCGTGGCGACGACGATGTGGGGTGTCGACAGCGGATGACGGTGCTGGCGTTCGGCGCGGTGGGCGATGCGCCATGCCCCACGCCCACACGGCGACAGCCAATGCGAGCGCCGTCATCGGCGGACCCGCTCGGCGATGGCGACCACGCTGCTACGGTCGGCAAGGAGGCGTACCCCGCACGTGCTGCCGTGCGCGGCAGGAAGCACCTCCGCTACTTCGGCGACTCGCCGGGTGCCGTCGGCCACCCGCTCGACGTGCACCACCATGTCGATGGCGCGCGCCACGTGATGTTGTGCAGCCGACATCGGCCATCCGTTGGCCTCCTGAGCCACCAGCCCGGCGAGCCGGTCGAGTGCGTCGGCCGCGCTGTTCGCATGGACGGTGCTGAGCGAACCGTCGTGTCCGGTGTTCAGCGCATGCAGGAGATGGATGGCTTCGGGGCCTCGTACCTCCCCCACCACCAGGCGGTCGGGTCGCATGCGCAGCGCCGTGCGCAGCAGGTGGGCCAGCGTGATGGCACCTACGCCATCGGGGGTGGCCTCGCGGGTTTCCAGCCGCACCACATGTGGATGGGCGAGACGCAGTTCGGCCACGTCTTCCAACGTGATGATGCGACTGCCTGCTTCCACCTCGTGCGCCAGCGCGTTCAGCAGCGTGGTCTTGCCCGATGAGGTGGCGCCGCTGACCACCACGTTGCACCGCCGCTGAACGAGTTGCCGCAGCAGGGCGAGCACTGGCGCCGCGGCGAAGGCGTCGAGAGGAATGTGCCGCTCGGGGAAACGCCGGATGGTAAGGCTCGGCCCATCGATGGCGACCGGCTCGATGGTGGCGCACAGGCGCGCTCCGTCCGGCAGGCGGGCATCCACGGTGGGGTGCGAGCGGTCGAGACGTCGACCCAGCGGAGCCAGTAGATGCTCGATGGTGGCGAGGAGGGTTGCCGTGCGCATCTGCCCCACGTGGTGCAGTGAGCCGTCGCGTTCCACCCAGATGTCGCGTCCGGCGTTGACCATCACCTCGGTGACTCGCGGGTCGTGCAGCCAGCGCTCGAGCCCACCGAGGGGCGACTGTTCGGCGACGAGATCGATCATGCTGCGCCCCGCAGAGGGCGAGCGATGGACCCCGGCAATCGCGTGGCCAGCAGTCCGGCGTCGACGGAGCGGGCCACTGCAGGGTCGTATGGCACCTCCGCTACCACCGGTGCGCCGATGGCTCGCTCCACATCGCGGGCGCCGAGTGCTCGGCCCGGTTCGGTGACCAGCACGATGCCGGTGGGCCGCGCCATCGTGGCGACGGCACGCCGGACGGAGAGATAGCAGGGCCGCACGACGAGCAAGCTGGTGGCGAACTCGGGAAGCAGACCGTCTGGTGGGCTGCCAACTCCCGCATCGACGACCACGCTGTCGGAGTGCGTGGACAACGCGTCGCCCAGCGCCGACCATCGATGCGCTGGTGTGTGCCCGGCAGAGGTGCCGGCGGGCAGTACCCGCATTGCGTCGCGAGCCGGTACGGCAAGTCGCCAGAGTGCGTCGGCGCCTGAGGTGGACGACGACATCCAGTCGAGCACCCCGGGGCCGGAAGGCTCGGGTAAGCCGAGCGCGGCCGGCGCGTCGCCGCACAGGTCGACGAGCACAGTGGGATGAGTGCGGGACAACAACAACGACAGAGCGGCAGCCACCACGGTGGTGCCGCTGCCGCCCTTCACGGACCAGCAGACGTACATGACCAACCCCCAATGCAGCGGGAGAACGACGGGAGGAAGTCGTTGCCGAACCTATCCCTATGGTGTGCTCATCCCAACCCGTTGTCGGGTCGGCGTGTGGCGAGCGTCAGTGCTTCCAGTAGGGAGCGTGGAGTTCGGCGTTTTTGAGTGGCTTGATGCAACGGCGCACGGTGCGTTCGTGCCGCGATGACAACCAGCCGACGGCAAACCAGGCCGCGGACTCCACCTCGGCCATGCCGCGGAACAACTCGGTGGCCACGATGAGATCGTTCAGTTCACCGAGCGTGTTTTGGGCAGGCTCCAGGGTGGCCACGAATCGGGCGACCTTCTTCGCTGGAAACAGCGTGGCAGTGAGTTCAGCCACGTACCGCATGCGCTTGAGTTCCTTGCGCACGTCGTGCTGGGCCTCCACCGGCAGGCCCTCGAAGGCCTCGTGTTGCTCCACGCTCGCCTTGCGCAGTTGCCGAAGGCGCTTCGCCACCTCGTGCTTCACATCGAGCCCGTCGGCCTTCGGATCGCCGTGCGCGTAGGCGAGCAGGTCGAGTGCCAGCGTGGTGAAGTCGATGCTGCGCAGCACCTCGGCTGGGTCCACCTCGGGCGCGGGGGCGGGCACATGGAGCTTCGGTGCCCCGACCTTCTCCAACCGGGCCAACCAGTCGCCGAGCACGACCTCGCGGTCGCGGGCTGCGCCGAGCACGTTGAACACGGCAGCGAGTTGTTCACCCCAAGCGGGCTCCACCTCGGGGCACAGCGGCCCGAACTCGCGCAGCACGGTGCGCAGCTTGCGGATTCCCACCCTGGCTTGGTGCACGTGTTCGTGGCCGGCCAGGCCGGCGGCGACGGCGCTGGTGTTGCCGAGCACCTGCACCAAACACGCCCGCGTCATCTCCCGAAGGGCGGCGTCCATGCTCATCGATGCGTCGAGCTGGGGCGTGGGTGCCTTGGCAACCGGGAGGGTGGTGAGGCCCTTCGACAGCATTACGCCGCGCTGCGACTTGGTGGCGGTGTCGAGCCAGAGGCCATGTCGAGTTGCCCAGCGGCGTGATGCGGTGATCACTGCGCGCGGGTGGCCGCTCTTCAGCTCGACCTCGAGTTCGCAGATGGCAAGCGAGCCGCCCTCCGCGGCGACGATGCCGTCGTCGAATGCCAATTCCACCGTGCCGCCGGGCACCCGTAATGTGCGCGCGGTGCGCCACACATCGGTGTGAAATCGTTCGGTGGGTTCTTCCTTGAGGCGTTGCAGCAGCTTGAGGAAACGATCGCCTACGGGAGTGCCGGCGTGCAGCGTCGCATCTGGCTGCGGACGACCGGTGCCGGGGAGCACCACGTTGTCTTCTTCGCGCGTCATTGCATCTGCCCCGCGGGGCGTCGCCTTGAGGGTTTGCACCCAGCGGCGTCCTTCCTTACGGATGCGCCAGCCGATTCCTTTCGCAGCCAGTTCGTGCGCCGGTGTGTCGATGTAGGCCGCCTGCAGATGCTGCCGTCGTGACGGCTGCGGTCCGCGCACAGCCGCCTGCACCGCACTGGCCCGCGCCACGGGCACGTGCAGCTTCAGTTCGATCTCATGGCGGTGCAACGGGTCCGCGCCGGAGGAATCGACGGTGGAAGGCACCGTATATTCATATCGGTGTCGTTGACAGGTCGCAAGGAGTTTGCTCAGTGTTCACTCTGTACGCGGGCTGGTCACGGGCCGATGTTGCGCAGTGGCGAGCCCTCTGTGAAGCGGCGGAGGTTGTCGAGGAACACCTCTGCGGCGCGGTGTGCGGCCAACGGAGTGGTGCCGGCACTGTGCGGGGTGATGATCACGTTGGGCAGCCCCCACAGTGGACTCGTTGGCGGCAGGGGCTCCACGCTGAAGACGTCCAATGCGGCGCCGCCGATGTGGCCCGACTGCAGCGCTGCGACCAAGGCGTGCTCGTCGATCAGTTCACCGCGGCCGACGTTCACGATGTGCGCGCCGCGGGGCAGAAGGGCCAGTTCCGCTGCACCGATGATGCCGCGGGTCTGCTCGTTGTGCGGCGCCGTCAGCACGAGATCGTCGATGTTCGGCAGCAGTTCGTGCAGCCGTTGGATGGGCCACGTGAGGCAGGGTTCGTCGCCGGTGGGGGTGCGGCGCAGACCGGTGACCGAGACGCCGAAGTGTGTTGCCAGCCGTGCGACCTCTGTGCCAATGGAGCCGAGGCCGACGATGCCCATTCGGCGGCCTTCCACATCAATCGTGTCGCGATTGTCCCAACGCTGCTCGGTCTGGGCCACGGCAAATGCGCGCGCTTCACGACACAGGGAAATCACGTGCATGATCACCGTGTGAGCGATCGGTACCGCCGATGATCCGGCCGAGTGGGTCACCGTCATTCCCCGTTGGGTCAATGCCGCGAACACCGGGTCGTCGAGGCCGGCCGAGAACATGTGCAGCCACTTCGCGTTCGGCGCCTGGAGCAGCACCTTCATGAACGAGCCTCCGCGCTGCTCCTGCCAGAGGTCGGCGCTGAATACGGCGAGGTCGATGCGGTCGATCTCTTCGGCGGTCATCCGGCGGTCGCGTGGCAATTCGAGATATCGCAGCGTCGGGTCGATGCGACGCCACGCATGGCCGTAACGCGCGAGGGCGGCGTCGCTGCAGAGCAGTGTTCTGTTCAGGACGACCGCACCTTGTTGACGGCGATGACCAACAGCGTGATGAAGGCCACGAGCATGATCCAGCGCTGCACGTGGTGAAGGTTATCCGAGGCGGTCATTGCGGCTGCTGCCGATGGCGGCTTCCTACACTGCCGCCATGAACGGTGGTGCTTCACTTGCCGCGCTCTGCGCCGAACTCGCGGCGTACCTCGATGGGCGTGAGCCCTGGACGGACGCCCTGACGGCACTGGCCGAAGCGAGCGGGTTCGATCCGGGCGACGAAGCGCCGCCGATTGCGTTGCACCTGGACGCGCTCGATGGGTCTGCTGCCATCGTGGCTGCGGTGCGCGACGCAGCGCGTGCGCTGCGCTGGCGACAGAACCAGAGCTACACGGATACTGCCTTCCTGCGTAGCTACGCCTACGCGGAATTGGTGGGGCCATCGGGGCACGCCCGCCACGACACATATGCCATCGGCTTGCTGTACCTCGCACCGGGAACCTTCTACCCGGCGCACGCCCACCCCGCAGAGGAGGCGTACCACGTGCTGGCGGGCGCGAGCGAGTGGTGGCAGGGCGAGTTGGCCGGCGCTGCGTCGGCGAGCAGTGCTGCAGACGCTTCGGCGCTGCGCGCGCCTGGTGACCGGGTGCTGCACCCGAGCGGCGTGATGCATGCCATGCGGAGCGGCAGTAGGCCGTTGCTGGCGCTGTACATCTGGCGCGGCGACATTGGTGTGGCAGCGCAACTCGCCGAATCCACCGAGCGCCTCTAGTCTCACTGGCGGAGGTGTCCGGGTACCTGGTGGACTCCGCCGCCTTCAAAGCGGTTGGGACGAGCGATCCTCGTCCGGCGGGTTCGATTCCCGTCCACCTCCGCCAACACGCCGCAGGTCAGCCTGGTTCCCTGTCGAGGATGTCCATGTACTGGTCACAGAATGGTCACAACCAATCCCGTCGCGAGGGTGCGTTCGTATGTGTGTGTGTGTGTGTGTGTTCGTGCGCCGGGCCGTCGTAGGAGGCGGCACCACGGAGGACTATTGAAGCAGCCGGGAAGAGCGAAGTCTGCGGCTTCTGCGTTCGTGGCTGCCTCGTCATCCCGTTGAGACGTGAATCGTCGGTCACGAGACCAGCGTTGCCCGTCGACAAGGGTCTGCCTGGCCCGGTCTTGCCTATCGCTATTGCCTGCTGAGCCCGGCAAGGCTAGAGCGCCCCCTCGTTCGGTCGCGGCCGTCGGTTAACCCGGCGAACACGAGCCCCTCACTAACGGAGCCTAATTCAGCACAGGGTCCGCGCCGGCGAACGCAGTCACCAGCGCCAAGGCAGCCTTCTCGTCGACGCCGGCGGCGACGAACTGAATTGAGGTGCCGCTCTTTGACAATCCTCCGGTCCAAGTCGCGGTCACCAGTTCGGGAGAGACTCGAGCGAGAACACCTTCATTGCCGTCGACGCGCAGCAACGAGTACCCATTTGCAGGATCGGACACTTCGGGGTACGACGGGAGCGAACCGGACGGATCAGAGATGATTGACAATGCCACCCCACTGCTCTTGCTGACGAAGTCGCCGATCGACGCGTCTGGTAACAGTCCGGCGGGCTGTACTCCAGGCAGAAGCAGAACAGAAACCACTTCGGTCCGAAGCGGATCACGAGACTTTGTGAACGTAGGGTCGGGAACAAGATTCAGTGCACACGTCAAGTCGCTGTCCATGAACGTCGCTGAGGATCGCGGAAGTGAAGCACCCAAGAAAGATTCAATAAGCGAGCAGTCAAGCGCTCTGAACGCCTCCCGAATGGTCGGTTGAGGTATTGGAGCCGAGAATGTTCGTGGATTCGTGAGGATTATCTGCTGCTCGGACTTCTTCGTCGACGGCGTAGGCGCCTCTGTTGGTCCCACCTTCCCGCCTGACTCTGTATCTCGCGAACAAGCATTGAGACTGAGGATTGTCGACAATCCCAACAGGAGAGCTACCAAATTTCGCGTGACGTGCTGGGGTCGTCCCATATCATCGTTCATCAGCACGAACCATGATCTGAAACGATTGGTCCGTAGCCACCGAAACTGAAATATACGCCACAGCCTGGCTCGTGCGGTGATACGTTGACGACTTCTGACACCAAGTATTCGACGTTGGATTGGTCGCGCCGATACCACGCCGATCCGATGTATGGATAGCTGAGCGTGAGCGGAGTTGCTGGTGCGCCATCGCCATATGCCAGCTCATGCCCGACTGCCGAAATCCCGTATTGACCACCAGCGCAGGTCTTGGCGCCCCTTAGAGTTCCGTTGATGTATCGATTCCATGAACTGCTGCCGACCCTGCGAACGTCGAATGTGGCGACCTCGCCTGAAACAAACGTCTGACTAAGGGAGTTAGCGTAATACACGCCATTGCACCGTCCATCCATGAACGCGCGCTTGTAGGCGCGACCAGTTGGCCCTACACCCGAGCAGATCTGGCCGCAGCCAAGAAAGACACCGATCGCGTGGAAGTCACTGTTTGCAGTGGTCGGGTAGCTGATTCCCTGTTGAACCGGCAGCACGTTGGCATCTGCATTTGGGTAGCAACTCAGGAACTCGGACGCGGCGACCTGACAGCTTGTCCAGGCCGGCATCGGTGGAATGTTTATCGTCATTTTGACGCCAAGCGAGTTGGCGATGTATTGACCAAAGAACGATGGATAAAGAATTCCCCCGTGATTGGTCGAATCGTAGGGATGTGCGTCGACACGCCGCGCGTCCCCCGCTCCCATCAATGAGATCAGCAATGTAAGGAGCGCAGCAATGCAGCAGCCACGTCGCATCATCGTCGTCAGCCTTCCACGGATGGCGCTCTGAGTCAACGAACACGCCGCAATTCCCCACCCACGGGCGCCCAACACCCGGGTCGCCGAACCATACGACGTCAGGGTGCCAGCAACGAATCGGCTCGCAGCGCAGCGTCCTCGTCATCGCCGGGCAGCACGTGCGCATAGACCTTGAGCGTGACGCCCACGTCGGCGTGGCCGATCCTCTGCGACACGACCTTTACAGGCACGCCGCTCGCGAGTGCAGCGGTTGCGTAGCTGTGCCGCAGATCATGCAGACGGATCGATGGCAACCCGGCTCGCCGGGCGAGCTCGACGAAGAGGTTGGAGAAGGCCTCCGGGTTCGGTGGCGAGCCGTTGAGGTTCGTCACTACAAGGCCAGCGCGATCAGCCCATGAGGCGCCGGCCAGTAGGTGATCGGCGCTCTGCTGGCGCTTCCACGCGCGGAGCGCGGCAGCGGTTGCGGGGCCGATGGCGATTGTTCGGTTGCCGCGGACCGTCTTCGGAGTCGAGGTCGCGATGGTTGTCCCGAATCGAACTCGGGTGGAGCGAATCGTCACCGTGGCTGCGTCGAGATCGACGTCCGACCATCGCAGACCGAGCACTTCGCCACGACGCATGCCGGTGGTGGTCATGAGCGACCACACGCCGGCCCAGCGATGAGATGCGACCGACGCCGAGAAGGCGCGCAACTGGTCGGCCGACCACACACTCATCTCAGGACTAGCGCCCTTTGGCGGATCGGCAGCATCACAAGGATTCCGTTGCAGATGCCCCCACCGGACGCCGTCGCGGCAGGCGCGAGCAAGGACACCGTGAAGGTTGCGGACAGTCTTGACTGAAAGGCCCGGCCCCTCATTGCGCCGTGTCGCCGTCCGCCCGCTGGTGAGCAGTTCGGCATAGAGCCGGTTCAAGGTCGAACCGTCGAGGGCCTGCAGGCGGATCCCGCCGATCGTCGGCAGCACGTAGTTTCGAATCAACTGCTCGTAGCTCGCCGCGGTCGAAGGGCGAAGGGCCACTCGTCGCGCCGGAAGCCAATTCTCGAGCAAGAACTGACCGAGCGTCGTTTTGTGAGGAACCACGAACATGCCGCGCTGCTTGTCAGCCTGCAGCTCTGTCAGCGCCGCTTGCGCAGCCTTCTTCGTCTCGAATCCCCGCCGCTACAGCTGCCGGCGCTTTCCGTCGGCGCCGGCGATGTCGACCACGAAGAACCACATGCCGGACTCGTCCCTGCGAATCGACCCCTGAGTGCTCATCCTTCCGCCTCCGCTGACGCCGGCAGAGCGTCGGAAGTCGGCATCTCCGAGCCGCCGGCCCCATCGGTCTTGCCGCTCGTCGTGTTGTCCTGTGATCGTTGGTGATCACTCGTGGTAGCGGGTACGCAGACGGGGCTGAGGACGAGTGGCGACGGACGGCAGCCTGCCGCGTGACGGAGTCGCCGGGCCAGGGCTGCAGCGGGCATCGAGTCGCTCGCCATCTCGTGATTGTAAGCCCGAGCGCAAGAGGCCACGGAAGGACAGGCTGCAACGGAGCCAAGCCGATTCAGTCACCGCGAGCCGACTCTGTGTCCGTTCGTGGGAATGCGTCGAGTGGTTGCGACCTGGCGAGGCCGATCGAGATGTGTCCTTTGCCCGCCTGGTTCCTACGAGGATCGTGCAGCGCCCGGCTGAGTTTCGCCTCTGTGAGGGATGTGAGGTCCGCCGCCGCCCGCCACTTCGCCGTGCTGCAACCCCGTGCTTCGCGAGTGGTGTGCGAGTGGTGTGCGAAGCGCGTGGCTCGGGAGGCCGAGTTCCATGAGCCAGATTCCTGACACCTCAGGGCCTGCGCCGGCTGGACCTCCGGACTTCCTCACGTTGGTGGAAGGGGGCGACGGTGGTGGGGATGGGACGGAGCACGGCGTATCGAACGCGCACGCGTTCGAGCACTCTGGCGGCCTTACCGGCATCCCGGTGGGTTCGGCATGGCAAGCAGTTCCGGATACCGCGCTGCCGGCTCGAGGAGCAGCACGGTGGCCTATGACGTGGCCGACGACGATCGCGTCCGCGACCGAACCTGAGATCGTGCCGCAGTCGCGTCCGACCAAGCGCTTGAAGCGCACGGTCGAGTCGCGTTCGACCGCCCAGTTGTCGCTCGCGGTCGAGTCTCTCGAGTCCACCTGAGGCGCTCGCGATGTCGGCCCCCCGAAGGACACAACCGGTGAGTGACACACAACCGGTGAGTGACAGACAGGTGCCCGCGGGCGACACCGCCGATGTTCGGCGGGTGGCGATCGTCTTCATCACCTCCGCCACACCGAATGACGCCACCGTTGCGCGACGGGCAGCGTGGGGGGAGATGCATCGATGGATCACTCGCCGCTAGATCGCAACATCTGACACATCCGTTGAGGGGCACCTCGACGTCCTCACCGAGTGCCAACACACCGTCCGAGCACTTCTGAGCAAGGCGGGTCCGCCGTCGAGACCAATATCAGGTGCACGGTTTGGCCACGGACACCGACACACATGAGTACCCGTGGAGCGGCCGCTCCAAGGGACGCGATATTGTCGCACAGCGAACCCGAGGTTGGCACCCACCAATCAACAATTCTGTCCGCTCAGCTCGACGCGGCACCTAGCCCTGCTGTGCAGGCAATGGCCACAACTCTGCTGGAAGCTTTCCATCCGCAACCCACGAGTCTAGAATCTCTTTCTCCACTCTGATCTTCACGGGCTGAACTGCCCCCCGGTAGCACGATGTGTCGCTTGTGGCCACCGCAATCTCGAAGGCCTGAACCGATGTGGAGGACTGGCCGTTCCGGAGTGCGTCATCGAACGCCTTCTCGACTGCTGCTTTAGCGTCGTTCGAATAGCTGACGTTGTAGCCATCACGGCGCATACATTTCGCCCAATCTCCCCATGCAGCGGCCAATCTGGAGTCTGCCGAGAGCGCCTGATCGAAGGCCGCCGAGACCCAATCGAACTGTCCTTGATAGAATGGGAAAGCTGGGAAGATCTTCTGTTGCGCCTCTCGGGTGCATCCGCCAGATTCGTCGCCGAGTGCCTCCAAATACAGCTTGGATGCTTGTTCTCGAGGTCCAGTATTCGCTTCCGGATTCAGTGTCGAAATACCGTATCCATGCTTGGACCGATCCTGGGCGATCTCCGCGAGGCTACGGGTCAGGTCTTCCCCTCCGACGTGTGGCGTCGGCGCGGGCGGCGGTGTGAATCCCGCGGCAGACATGCACTCGCCGATAGCCACCTGGACCATTCCTTCGACCTGGGTGAAGGTGTCGCCCTTCAGTAACACGCGATCGATAATCGAGCCCGCTGGGTATGAGTCCCATTCGGAGACGCTAGTTGAATTGGCCGACGTCGTCGTCGACGGCGCTAGCACGGGACTCGATGTGGGGGATCCCGAGACAATTGTTGGAGCCCCGCATCCCACCAATACGCTGGCGCAACCAATCAGACCGAATGGCCAAGGGGATCTCATCTTCAGTAGTCTCCCGCGATGCTATCGCCATAGAAGGTGTTCGATTGATTTCCAAAGATCTGACCCGTCGCGCGAGCTAAGCATGGTGCATACCCGGCAGCGCTGCAGTTATCAAACACCGTACCGGAGTAGGAATAGTTCGCATAACCACTACATGTCGTGGACGACGCCAGCTGCTTGCTGACAAGGTTAGTTGCTTGACCGTACCCAACCTGCACGGGATAGTAGACTCGTGCAACGAACGATGAGCTGTAGTATCCTGCCTTTGCGCAGGTGCGGGACCATGCTGAACCGAAGAAACAGGACCCCCATCTGAGTTGCGTCTGGCCAATCGTGACCTGGTTGTTGCTCAAGATTGGACTAGTTATGACCGTGGTTCCCGAGCAGCTCGCAGGGTTCGACCCATCTCCCCCGAAGGCGGCCGCTTGGTGGGCGTCCACGGACAGGTTGCTCATCACAAAGAGCAAACAGACCGAAACGAGCAGTCGTCCATGCATTCTCATTGTGAGATTGTGATCTGGGTTGACGTGAAAGTCAACGGCACGCTACGAATTGACGCAGTGAGCGTTCGCGTCCCAATTTCCAAACTCGAGCACCACTCGGGTCGTCGTCCACGCAGTCGTGCCCGAACGCGGCACGTGGCTGACCTGGCGTAACGATCTGCCCCTTCACGGGAAGGATCCGGCAGCCGTGCGACGCTGGCGCTTCCGCACGGAGGCAGCATGAAGGTGCTTGCTGGCGGGGCGGAGATCAACTGGCCGTCAACGGCGGCCCGGGCACGGATTGGTCACGGATTGGTCACGGAAAGTCCACGACAGGGCAGAACTGGGCAACACTATTGGGACTTCCTCCGGTTAGAATATGGCCTCTGACCTGGATGTATCGGCATTCATCAATACAGGGCAACACAGGGCAACACCCCCCGGATGCGGGTTCGATTCCCGTCCACCTCCGCCATACACCGCCTTCGTGTCGGGCGATTTTCCGCGATTCCCCGGTGGTGGCATGACATGAACGCCAGCGGCCGGTCGGGGGCGGTTGCGTGCAGGGGTACGGTGGCCTGTACCAACGGATGTTTCGAAGGGCGGTGATCTGCTCTGAACGATCCAGTGCTCGGACTCACCGAGGGCGAAGCGGCATCCCGCCAGCGTGCGGATGGACCGAATGCGCTCCCGGCTACTTCATCCAGAGGCGCATGGCCGCGGCAGTTGTTGGCGCAGTTCGTGAACTTCTTCGCGCTGCTCCTGTGGTTCGCGGCGTTGCTGGCGGTGGTGGCCGGCATGGTGCAGCTCGGTGTGGCCATCGCGATCGTCGTCGTGGTGAACGGCGGCTTTGCCTTCGCGCAGCAGGCCCGTGCCGAGCGAACTGCAGCAGCGTTGGGTCAGTTGCTGCCGCGCCGAGTCGTGGTGGTGCGTGGTGGCCGCGATCGGGAGATCGATGCCACGGAGTTGGTGCGTGGCGACCTGGTGCGACTGGCGGCCGGTGTGCGGGTGAGCGCCGACCTCGAGGTGCGGCACTCCGATGGCCTTCTGCTGGACACCTCGATGCTCACCGGAGAGACCGTGCCGGGTTCGCTCGATGAGAGCGACGCGGCCCCGGCCGGCTCGTTCGTGGTGAGCGGAAGCGGCACCGGCGAGGTGACGGCCATCGGCGCGAACACCCGCCTTGCCAGCATCGCCGCGCTCACTCAGCAGCGACCGCATCCGCGCACGCCATTGGCCTTGGAACTGGATCGAGTCGTGCGCCGGATCGGGGCAATCGCGGTGGTGACGGGCGTGGCCTTCTTCGGGATAGCGCTGCTGCTGGGCACTTCGCCGCGGTCGGGCTTTCTCTTCGCCGTCGGGGTCACCGTGGCACTGGTGCCCGAGGGCCTATTGCCCACGATCACGCTCTCATTGGCAGTGGGCGCGCAGCGAATGGCGGCTCACCATGCGCTGGTGCGCCGACTCGATGCGGTGGAGACACTGGGGTCCACCACCATCATCTGCTCCGACAAGACGGGCACCTTGACCCGCAATGAGATGTCGGTGGTGGAGGTCTGGACTCCGCGGGGCGGTGCCACCGTGCACGGCGCCGGTTACGAGCCCTCGGGCGCAGTGACGCTTCGCCAGGGCGCTGGCCAGTCGGTGGCGGACCTGGCCGCTGCTGCTCGCGCCTGCTCCGACGGCCGCATTCGTTTCGACGACGAACTGTGGCGTGCCGTTGGGGACCCGATGGAGGCTGCCATCGATGCATTTGCTCACCGATGCCATGTGGCCGAAGACGTGGAGGTGCTGGCGGCGCTGGCGTTCGACAGCCACCGCCGACGCATGTCCACCGTGGTGCGCCGCGACGATGGTTTGCAGTTGTGCACAAAGGGCGGTGCTGAGGCCGTGCTGGGCATCTGCGCGGCGAACGATGCCGCCTTCAAAGAAGCGGAAGCGCTGGCGGCACGTGGCCTGCGCGTGCTGGCCATCGCTCGCCGTTCGATTACCGAGGAGGAGCTGGCCGAGGTGCACGCCGACCACGGCACTTCGTTGGAGGAGGGCATGGACCTGCTCGGCCTGATGGCCTTCGAGGACCCGCCTCGCGACGGCATTCCGGCGGCCATCGCGCGGTGTCGCGAACTCGGGGTGGGGATCATCATGATCACGGGTGATCACCCCATCACGGCGCAGGCGATCGCGGTGAAGATCGGGCTGGCACAGGACGCGGCGACGGTGCTCACGGGCGACGACCTACCCGACGACGTCGGTGAATTGGGAGCCCTCATCGATCACGACGGGTTGGTGATCTCTCGGGTCAGCCCCGAGCAGAAGCTGCAGATCGCCTTGGCTCTGCAAGCCAGAGGACACGTGGTGGCGATGACGGGCGACGGGGTGAACGACGGCCCGGCATTGCAGACGGCCGATGTCGGCGTGGCGATGGGGCGCAGCGGCACCGACGTGGCGCGCGAGGCCGCCGACGTGGTGCTGCTCGACGACGACTTCTCCACGATCGTGATGGCCATCGAGCAGGGCCGCACGGTCTACGGCAACATCCGCCGCTTCCTCACGTATCACCTCACGGACAACGTGGCGGAGCTCACGCCGTTTCTGGTGTGGGCGCTCTCGGGCGGAAGGATTCCGCTGGCCATCAGCGTGTTGCAGGTGCTGAGCCTCGACATCGGCACCGACCTACTGCCCGCATTGGCGTTGGGTATCGAACCGCCACACCGGGGTGCGCAGCCCATCGCCGAAGGTCGGCTGCTCGACCGCAAGGTGCTCGCCCGCGCGTTCGGTTGGTTGGGCCCCACGGAAGCATTGATGGAGATGTCGGCGTTCTTCGTGGCGCTGATGGCTGCCGGCTGGCGGCCGGGTATGTCGTTCCCCACGGGCCACGCGCTCACGGTTGCATCGGGTGCGGCGTTCAGCGCCGTGGTGTTGGGTCAGTTGGCCAATGCGTTCGCATGCCGCAGCGACCGTTCGCCGGCGTGGCGGGTGGATGCGCCTCGCAACACCGCGCTGATCGGGGCGACGGTGGTGGAGTTCGCGTTGCTCTTTGGGTTCCTCGGCATCGGGCCGGTTGCGCGGCTGCTCGGACAGACGTGGCCTGGCTTCGCCGGCGGCGCTGTGGCTGTTGCCACGATTCCCGCGGTGCTGCTGGCTGATGCGACAGCGAAGCGCATCAGTCGCCGCAGGGTCAGTGAGTCGGTGTGAGCCGGTCGTCGTCGACCAGTTCGTCGGCGGGTGCACCGCTGTCGGGGTCGGCCTGCTCGGCCGGGCCCTCCACGTTGAGGTGCGGCAGGATGCGATCGAGCCATCCCGGCAGCCACCAGTTCTTCTCGCCCAGCAATTCCATCGTGGCCGGCACGAGCAGCAGTCGCACGAGCGTGGCATCGAGCAGCACGGCGACAGCAAGGCCCACACCGAAGAGCTTGAGGACACGTGAGTCTTCCAACAGGAACGCGCCGAACACCACGATCATGATGGCGGCAGCGGCGGTGATGACGTGCGCGGTGGCGGCGAGGCCATCGGCCACGGAGTCCTTCGCATTGCCGGTGCGGTCGTACTCCTCCTTCACACGCGACAGCAGGAAGACCTCGTAGTCCATCGATAGGCCGAACACGATGGCGAACATCATCATCGGCAGGAACGGTTCGATGGGCGACGGTTCCACATTGAACACCGAGTGCAGCCAACCCCACTGGAAGATGGCGACCACCACGCCGTAGGCGGCAGCGATGGAGAGCACGTTCATGATGACGGCCTTCAGCGGCACGAGCAGCGAGCGGAACACCATCATCAGCAGCACGAACGACAACAGCAGCACGACGCCGATGAAGATCACCAACCGCTCGCCGAGGTAGCTCGTGAAGTCCATCGAAGCGGCGGTGGTGCCGGTGATGTATGCCTGCAGGCTCGTTCCTGCGGTGACGCTGGGCACGACGTCGTTGCGCAGTCGATCGATGGTGTCGGCGGTGGCCTTGTCCTGCGGGGAGGTCTTGGGCACGATCTGGATGAGCGCCGCTGTGGGTGCCGCCGGGTCGTTGGGAACCGGGGGCGAAGCGAACGCCACGCCGGGGTCGGCAGCGATGGCCGCCGACAGCGCCGGGAGCTTGGCGGCATCGGCGGGGTTGCCAATGCTGACCACGCCGATGAGGGGTCCGTTGAAGCCGGGCCCGAACCCTTCCGACAACAGGTCGTACGCGCGGCGGGTGGTGGTCTCCTTGGCGAAGTTGCCTTCATCGGCGAACCCGAGGCGCAGCGACAGCACCGGGGCAGCCAAGAGCAACAACACTCCGGCACCACCGGCGAGCGAACGCCACGGATGGTGTTGCACTACACGGCTCCACTTGTAGGGCAGCGTCTCTCGTGCGGGCTTGTGCTGGCGCGGCGGCAGCTCCTTCTTGAGCGGCGCCCACGCCAGGCCGGCGATGAGTGTGACGATGGCGAGTGGAATGCCCACCAGCAATCCGGAGATCTTCAGACCGGCACCGAACAGTGCAATGGCGAGGAAGCCGGCGGCGATGATGCCGCGCCAACGGGTCATCTCCACACGGTGTTGCGCGAAGCCGAGCAGTGCGGGCAGCAGGGTGATGGACGCCGTCATGGTGACGGCCACGGTGGTGGCTGCGCCGATGCCGAGGCCCGACACGAACTGGAGGCCGATCAGCAACATGCCGAGCAGCGAGACCACGACGGTCATACCGGCGAACACCACGGCTCGCCCAGCCGTGTCCATGGCGCTGACCGTGGCGTCCTCGAACGACTTTCCGAGCCGCAGGTTCTCGCGGTACCGGGTGACGATGAAGAGCGCGTAGTCGATGCCCACGGCAATGCCCAGCATCGAGCCGAGCTGCGTGGCGAAGTCGGGGATCACGATCCAGTTGCTGAACAGCGCCACGAGGCTGGTGCCCACGCCAACGCCGAACAGCGCAATGCCGATGGGCAGACCCATGGCCAGCACCGAGCCGAAGGCGAGAATGAGCACGATGATGGCGAAGCCGAGACCGATGAGCTCGCTCTCCGGCGGCTTGAACTTGGCGAGCATTTGGCCGCCGACTTCCACCGTGAGCCCGTCGAGCGTCGGCTCGAGTTGCTGGATCTGGGCACCGGCATCGGCCATGCCCTGCTGGCCCAACGCCTCGTCGAGGTTCACCGTCGCGTAGGCGATGGTGCCATCCGGGCTGATGCGCTGCACCTGCTGGCTGGGGTCGTAGGGGCTGATCACGGTGACGCCCTCGATGGCATCAACCTGTTCGAACATCGTCGTCATTGCTGCTTGCACGGCCCGGTCGGTGACACCCTGATCGGCCTTGAACACGATGGACCCGCTGGACCTTCCTGCCGAACCTTGGCCGGGGAAGCTCTCGTTCAACACCTTGAAGCCGGTGGCACTCTCGGAGGCCGGAATCTCGAGTTTGCTGGAGAAATCGGGGCCGACGATGGTGTTGCCGAGCGCCCCGACGCCGATGAGGATGGCGATCCAGGTGAGCAGGGTGGCGCGACGGTGCACAAAGCACCAGCGTCCGAGTCGAGCGATCATGGGGGAGTCCGTTCGAGCGAAGTCGGGGTGTCGAAACGACGCTATTGCCGTTCTGTTGCTATCGCACGGACAGAGGCCGTGGGAATGGCCTGATGTGCCAAGCGGCACGCGGTCAGGCGATGACCGTCAGCTGATGACGAAGGTGCAGATCACTTTGCCGGTGTCGTGGCTCTCCACGATGTGGCTGCCAGGCAGGTCGGCGGTGAATCTGAACGTGACGCGCGTGCCCGACAGCGTGATGTCGATGTCGTGGAGATGGAACTCCTGATCGATGATCGAGGTGACCGACAACACCACGTCGGTGCCCAGTGCCACGTTGTACACGGGCGGTGACGTGTCTTCAGCAGCGACCGAAAAGCTACGTGAGCCGGGCGCAGAGGGCGCGGTGGTCGTGGTGGGTCGTGTGGTTACTGGCGGCCGCGTGGTGGACGGTGCCGGGCGAGTGGTGGGTGTCGCGCTGGTGGCTGTGGACTGTTTCGCCGTCGTGGGCGTGGCGGTGGTGAGGGTGGTGGTGTTGGTCGGGGTGCTCGTGGTGGCGGTGACTGCCGACGTATCGCCTGGCTGCATCGAGCCGACCGGCGAAGCGGTGGTCTCGACCACCGCAGTGTCAGATGTGCCGATGGAATTGGGCACTTCGGCTGCGGTGGCGTCGGTCGTCCCCGTGCCGATGGTCTGGGTGTCGATGGTGTCGGTGTTGCCGGTGTGAGTAGTGGCGCTGGTCGCGGGGGCGCCGTCGGGTGTGGTGGCGCCCACGACGCTGGCGGTGCCGTCGCTGCTGCATGCCGCGAGGCCGAGCAGAGCGCTCGCGCAGATCGCGAGACGTCGGGAGGTTCGCAAGAAGTTGGTCATGGGTGCTCTTCGCTGTCGAGATTCAGGCGCAGCTGTCGTCGAGCCAACGCTGCAGGTCGGCGACGGCGGTACGGACGTCGGGTGTGTCGAGCGCATCGAGCTCGGCCTTGGCAGATGCATCGGCTTCCACCTTGGCGGCGTCGAAGTCGAAACGTTCGAGCACACCGACGAACGAACCGATGGTGTCACCGAGCAGGTCGATCTCGCTCTTCAGTTCATCGGGCACCACATCGTGGAGGGCCTTGATGCTGTCGGGCAGGGCCGTGAGGCCTGCCTTGTCGGAGGGGTTGATTGCCGTGAGGGCCGCTGCCACCTCGCGGGCGGCGCTGCAGTCGCCATCGGCTACCACTTGGGCGCCGGCAGTGTTGGGGATCGCCGAGTAACCGGGCGAGCCGCCCTCGCCGCCTGACGAGCAGGCGGCGAGGGAGAGTACCGAGATGGGGAGAACGACTCGGCAGACCAGCGAACGTGTGGCTCGCAGCACTCGCATTGGTTCAGCGAACCATGCCCTGGGCGATCAGCGTGCCGGCCACGTAGACCTTGATCGTGGCGCCCTTGGTGTACGCAG
>CAIXIJ010000050.1 GCA_903919455.1 uncultured Acidimicrobiaceae bacterium
GCCCTGGGGTTCACCGGCACGTACCGCGGCACGCCCATCAGCGTGCAGTCGGTGGGCATGGGCTGCGCGAGCGCTGGCATCTACTACAACGAACTCATTCAACTCGGCGCCACCCGCATCATCCGGGTTGGCACGGCAGGCGGGCTGGCAAAGGGTCTGCGTATGGCCGACACCGTCGTTGCCATCAGCGCCACCGCCGACGACCCCGTGGTGAGCCAACTGGTGAATGGTGAGGCGCACACGCCCACCGCCAGCTACCCGTTGGTGGAACGCGCTGTTCAGCTGTCACGCGACAAAGGTGCCCGCGTGCATGTGGGGCCCATCGTGTCGAGCGGGCTGTTCTACGACCCACGCCAGGGCATCATGCAGCGCTGGGCCGATCGAGGCCATCTCGCCGTCGAGATGGAGGCGGCCATGCTGTACACACTCGGCGCCATCCACCAGATCGAGACGCTGTGCCTGTGCACCATCAGCGATCTCATCACCGACGAACAGAATGCCGAGCGCATCAGCGATGCCGACCTCAAGGTGGGCGTCGACCGGATGATGGAAGTGGCATGCGAGGTCGCCGTCGGCTGACGCTCCTACTGCAGCGTCAACCCAGCGATAGCCCCCGACCAAACACCATGATGCACACCGGCCAGATCGACGCGACGACATTGCGATACGCACGCGGATGGTTGCTCACCCGCGACCACGCGCACGACGATGTGCCGCAGCACTGGCTGCAGCGTTCGCTACCCAATGGTTGGTCGTTGTGGAGCGACCGCAGTCTTTCCGTGGCCATGGTCGATGGCGATCAGTGGCTGGCCTTGATCGGTCACGCCGTCGACCTCGATGCCGGCACCGCTGACACCATCGAGGTGGCCACACGACTCGCAGCGGCATTGCGGCACAGCCGCGACGAATTCCTCACCACCATCGACCGACTCGCAGGTCGGCATGCCATCGTGCACGGCGATACAGCCGGCACACACGTGCTGAATGACGCCACCGGGATGCGTGCGGTCCACTTCGCTCCCGGTGCCAACGTCGCGGGGTCGCACGCCAAGCTCGTGGCGCACCACAGCCGCCGCTGCGAACCGTCGCCGGCATCGCTGCCCGGCACTCGAGAACTCCTCAAGTACGGCTGGCCCGGGCGCAGCACCGCCTGGACCGGGGTGCAGGTGCTCACCCCGAACACGGAACTCGATGTGACCACCGGCAAGGTACGCCGCTTCCATCCACGCACCGGGCCGACGCAACTGTCGGTCGAGGTTGCACGACGGGTCGTGATGAACGATCTCGAACGGCATGGGAAGGCGTTGGTGGGGCGACAACCGATCTCTGTCTCCCTCACCGCTGGCCTCGACAGCCGAGCGACCCTCGCTGCGTTGCTGTCGATGACGCAGGACATTGAGTTCTTCACCTACCACGCAGGCCCCGCGCACGATGTGGACGTGGAGGTGGCCACCACGATCGCCGCACGACTGGGCCTCCGCCACGAGGTGCTGGCGGTGACCGATCGCTCCACCGACGACGCGCTGCAGTTCCGCGAGGTACTGCGCGACAACAGCCAGTACGTACATCACCCCGGCCTTGCCGATGCC
>CAIXIJ010000051.1 GCA_903919455.1 uncultured Acidimicrobiaceae bacterium
CTCACGGCATCCGACGATCTGCTCATCGACCAAGAGATCGTGGCGGTCATCGGTTCGCAGCGGGTGGAGGTGCCCATCGTCGGAAAGATCAACGGCATCGCAAACGGTCCGCTCGGTCGCACCATCACCGACATCCGCTTCAGCCGCCCGAAGCCCAGCCTTCAGTTGGCCTTGGCCATGCGGGTGGCGGCCGCACAGTTCCAAGACTCCGATACCGACTACGTGGGCGTGTTGCTCACCCGTGCCGAATCGCATGGAGGTGCCCTCGCTACCGGCATGCGGGTTCGCCGCGACGGACTTGCTCGCGACCTGCATGCGCAGCGATTCCTGGCGATGTGCGTGCAACTCTTCGAGTGGGCCACTCGCGACGCCGTGCCGCTGTTCGACAAGGCGTCGTATGCGCTGTCCCAGGGGAACATCGGCACAGCGTTCAACGTGCTGCCCGACGATCTGAAGAACCGCCACATGGCGCTGCTGTGGTCCGAGTACTCGGCCGAGGCGATGCTCTACGACCCGGCACTCGACACCGATCCGCCATTCGTGCAGGCCACCGATCTCCGCAGTCGGGTCGGCACGTTGGCCACCTATGTGTGGGGCACCTTCAAGGAGCACATCGAGCTCATCGACCAGCACGGCGCCCCGCTCGAACTGGTGGCCGACGAGGCAGGTGACGACGAATGAGCGACGTACTCGACCTCGAAGGCTCGCTGCCGATGGGCCGCCTGGTGGTGGAAGCCAGCGCCGGCACCGGCAAGACCTACTCGCTCAGCGCGCTCGTGGTGCGCCATGTGGCAGAGCGAGGCATTCCTGCATCGTCGCTGCTGGTGGTCACGTTCACCCGCGCCGCCGCAGCCGAACTCCGCGATCGCACGCGGGCCGCGCTCGTGCAGGCCGCCGACGCCATCGCTGCGGTGCAGGCCCCGCCCGACCAGCCCTGGATGACGGTGCTGTTCGAGCCGGCCGACCAACGCGACGAGCGCGAGCGCCACCTTCGCGACGCCATTGCCACGTTCGACGACGCCACCGTCACCACCATCCACGGCTTCTGCCAGCAGGCGTTGCGGCAACTCGGCCTGCGTGCCGGCACCGGCCTCGACGCTGAACTGGGCGACAGCACCGCGCAACTCATCGACGAGGTGTGCCGCGACCTCGTGGTCACCGAACTCATCGATCTGCCAACGGCGCTGCAGTGGCCCTCACGCGACGAAGTGGGGCCGAAGAAGGTGCTGGCCGATCTGCAGCAGGCGGTGAAGGCGCTGTTGGGCAACCCGGGTGCCGTCGCGGTGCCGCAACCGGGCACTGGCAAGCCGAAGAAGAACGACACTCCCGGCCGTCTGGAGCGCTGGGTGGAGCTCGTACACGCTGCGGCTGCGGAGGTGGGCGTGCGCCGCCGTGCTCGCCAAGAACTCGGCTACGACGACCTCATCACCGGGCTGCGCGACGCAGTACTCAACCCCGAGGTGGCCGCCTCGCTGAACGACCGCTACGAACTGGTGCTCGTCGATGAGTTCCAAGACACCGACCCGGTGCAGTGGCAGATCTTCGAGACCGCATTCACCCGCAACCTTGTGACCGTGGGCGACCCGAAGCAGGCGATTTACCGTTTCCGCGGAGCCGACGTGCAGGCCTATCTGGCTGCCACCGAGGGTGCGCCGACGGTGCATCTGGCGAAGAACTTCCGCAGCGACGCCGACCTGGTGCGTGCCACCAACGCGCTCATCGACGATGTGCATCTGGGCGACCAACGCATCGTGGGTGCAGCGGTGGCGGCGGCCAGCGACAAGGTGGGCGTGCTGCATCCCGGCGCTGCGCTGGAGATCCGCACAGTGCCCAACCACGAGATGTTCAAGAACTCCAAGGGGTTCTCGGCGCCGCTCGGACGCCGAACCGTGGTGGCCGACCTGGTGCACCAGGTGGTGGAGTTGCTCACCGTGCACCGAATCGGCGAAGGCGCCGAAGCTCGTCGCGTGCGGCCCGGCGATATCGCTGTCCTGGTGCCATCGCATTCCGGTGCCACCCAAGTGGTGCGAGCGCTCGACCAGGCGCGGGTGCCCTCGGTGCGCACGCGTACCGGTTCGGTGCTCGACACGCCGGCTGCCACTCAGTGGGCCCTGTTGTTGGCGGCCATGGAACGCCCGGCTCATGCCCCCACGGTGCGCGCCGCCGGCCTCAGCGCCTTCCTGCACAGCAGCGCCGCCGATCTCGACCCCCTCCAGGACGGTGCCGATGTTCGCATCGCCGACCTGCAGCGGCAGTGCGCCGAATGGGCCGACCTGCTCTCCAGCAAGCCATTCCTTGCCTGGTACGACCGGGTGCGTGCCGACAGTTCGCTCGTGGTCACGCTGCTGGCCGCACAGGGCGGCGAACGGCACCTCACCGACATCGACCACATCGCCGAACTGCTGGCCACCGAGCTGTCGGGCAATGGCACCACTGCCGCCACGGCGCTGCGCACGCTCGAACGCCTGCGCAGCGAGGCCGAGCAGGGCGGGGAACTGGAAGCCCAGATGCGGCGCATCGACAGCGATGCACAGGCTGTGCAGATCACCACGCTGCACGGCAGCAAGGGTCTGGAGTATCCGGTGGTGCTGCTGCCGCTCAGTTGGCAGACCACCAACGCGCGCGGCACCACCATCTACAACGACCACCACACCGGCGTGCGCATGGTCGACATCGCCACCGGCCAGGGTTGGGACGGACCCGACGAACACTCGTGGGAGAAGGGTCGGAAGCACTATGCAGCGGAGGGCGACCGTGGCGACCGTCTGCGACTGCTCTACGTGGGGCTCACCCGTGCGGAACACCGCACCATCATGTGGTGGGCTCCGGCGCTGGAAGCCACGAAGTCGGCCGTGAACCTGGTGCTGTGGGACCGCGATGCCGACGGCAATCCGCTGCACACGGAGCCGGCTCTCTGGCTGGGCCCGAAGGGTGGCTTCAAGAACTCGATGGCTGATGTGCCGAACCCTGCCGACGCCGATGTCCCTGGGTTGCTCGACGCACTCTCGCAACGCGCCGGTGGCGCCATTGGTCACTCCGTGGTGCCGCTCGAGCCGCCCCGCGTGCGATGGATTCCCGACACCGACGATGAGGACGTTCCCGAACTGATGGTGGCCGACCATCAGGGGCGGGTCGTCGCCGATCGCTCGTGGCGTCGATGGTCGTTTACCTCCATCACCAAGACCCGCGACCACGTGTGGGTACCCAACCCTGTCATCGCCGGTGGTCTCGACGAACCCCTCGACGATCCCGACAACACCGCCAACACCGACGATGCCACTGCAACGTCGGGTCCTTCTGTCGGCATGCCACTTGCCGACGTGCTGGCGGGCGCGGCGTTCGGCACCCTGGTGCACTCCGTGCTCGAACGCATCGACCCGGCTTCCAACGAACTCGACACGGTGCTGCTCGCCGAGGTGCGCCAGCAACTGCAGCGCGACCGTCTCGACGTTGACGCTTCGGTGCTGGTGGATGGGCTGTCGGCAGCCCTGCGCACCACGCTCGGTCCGCTGGCTGACGGCCTGCGTTTGGTCGACATCCCCGCATCCGACCGATTGGCCGAACTCGAATTCGACATGCCGCTCGGCGCGGTGCAGCCGCATGTCACCGCGGCGCAGGTCGGCGAGGTGCTGCTGGCCACGCTGCCGGCCGACGACCCGCAGCGCCCATACGCGCAGCAGCTTGCCGATGGCCGTTTCGAGGTCGACCTCGGCGGCTTCCTGCAGGGCTCCATCGACGCCGTGCTGCGCGTGCCCGACCCGCAATGTGGGCACCGCTACATCGTCGTCGACTACAAGACCAACCGGCTCCACCAGCGTGGTGCCGCCGACCCAATGGCGGCGTACCACCCGTCGCTGCTGCCCGAGGCCATGGCGCACAGCGACTATCCGTTGCAGTCGATCCTTTACAGCGTGGCGTTGCACCGATACCTCCGCTGGCGCCTGCCCGGCTACCAGCCGGAGCAGCACCTTGGCGGCATCGCCTATCTCTTCGTGCGTGGCATGGTGGGGGCCGGCACTCCGCTGGTGGATGGCGCACCACACGGTGTGTTCGCGTGGCGGCCGCCTGCGGCCACCGTCGTGGCACTGGATCAGTTGCTCGCGGGAGGTGGCTTGTGAGCGCCAACTACGTTCGCATCCCCTCCTCGGTGGCGCACCTCACTCCTTTCGTAGAAGCTGGCGTGCTGGGGGCGGCAGAGGTGCATCTCGCCGATTGGCTCACCCGCGCTGCCCACGGCGCTGATCCGCTGGTGAGCCTCGGCTTGGCCATGGCAGCGTGGGCCGCCCAGCACGGCCATGCCTGCGCCGACCTCGACGAATTGGCCGAGGTGGTGTCGGCAGAGCACGCGCTGCGGCACGACGAAACCGAACCGCTGCCGTTCACCTGGCCCGAACTGCAGCCCTGGCTCGCCACCCTTCAGGCGGCCGCCGCGACGGTGCGCACCGTCGACGCGCTCGACGCGGTGCCGGTCACGGATGCCCGCCCGCTCGTGCTGCACGGGCATCGCCTGTATCTGCAGCGCTACTGGACCGACGAATGTGCGGTGGCGGTGTCGTTGCGTCAGCGTGCCGCCGACGTCGCGGTGTCGTTGTCGTCCGATACGGCCGCAACGCTGGAAGCGCTCCTGCCAGCGCTCGATGACGGCGAACCGAATCTGCAGCGCGAAGCGGCCGAGGTGGTGCTGCGTAATCGCGTGTCGATGATGGTCGGTGGCCCTGGCACGGGCAAGACCTACTCGGTCTCTCGCCTGCTCGCCGTGCTGCTCCAGCAGGATCCTCACCTGCGCATTGCGCTCGCCGCGCCCACTGGCAAGGCGGCGGCGCGGCTGCAGGAGTCCATCGCTGCGGCGCTGGGCCAGCCCGACGTGATGGCCCGCATCTCTGCAGAGGTGCACTCCACGCTCGCAGCGGTGATGCCCACCACCATTCACCGGCTCCTCGGCCCGCTCGGCAGCACAGGGCAGCGCTTCCGGCACGACGCAGACAACCCATTGCCGCACGATGTGGTGGTCATCGACGAGACCTCGATGGTGTCGTTGCCGCTGCTCGCTCGCCTGTTGGAATCAGTTCGACCCGATGCGCGCCTGGTGCTCATCGGCGATCCCGATCAGCTCGAGAGCGTCGAGTTGGGAGCGGTGCTGGCCGATCTGGTGCAGGTGGCGGTCACCGTGCCATCTGGCCCGCTTGCTGGTCGCGGTCAGCGGTTGGTTCGCGGCCATCGTTACGGCGGCGACACGCCGATCGCGTTGTTCGCAGATGCCATCCGCCGCGGCGACGCCACTGAGGCACTGGGGCATCTTCGGAGCAATGCGGAGGTGGACGGATCCTCCATTCATCTGCACGAGACCAACGATCCGATGCGCCCCGACGTGGTCGCTGCAGTAGAGCACGTGGTGTCGCCGTCGCTGCTGCAGTTGCGTTCGGCTGCCGAAGCTGGTGACGGCGCCGCAGCGTTGGCCGCCGCAGCCCAAGTGCGGGTGCTGTGTGCGCACCGTTCCGGACCGTTCGGGGCCGCCGACTGGAACCGCCTTGCCGAGCGATGGATGTATGGCGCCGCAGGTGCAGGCTCGATGTGGTTCGCCGGCCGACCGCTCTTGGCCACTCGCAACGACGCACGACTCGGTGTGGCCAACGGCGACACGGGTGTGGTCATTCGCGACCAGGGGCGATTGGTGGCGGTGTTCCAGACCGGCATGGGTATGCGCACGTTCGAACTCGTGCAGCTCGAGGGTGTGGAGACCGCGTACGCGATGACCATCCACAAGAGCCAGGGCTCGGAGTACCCCACGGTGGTGTTGGTGCTTCCTCCAGCCAACTCGCCGCTGGTTGGACGCGAACTGGTCTACACGGGTGCCACCCGTGCGAAGAACACGTTGCACGTGGTGGGCAGTGTGGCGTCGCTGCAGGCGTCGCTGGCCACCCCAGCACATCGCATGACCGGTCTGGCCGACGCGCTCAGCTCACCGTAAACATGGTGGGCAGGCCACGCCCGATCAGCGCCGCCGACTGGTTGTCACCTTGCGCCGGTCTGCTCGAAGGTGGTGGGCAAGCCTCGTGTCGTGAAGTCGGCGAGCGAGTACGTACTCACGTTGCCTGAACCATCCACGAGATGGAGGTACTCCACGTTCCATGTTCCAGCTTCGCTTTGTGCCGGCATCGTGAGGTCGGAGGTGTAGGTGCCGCTCATCGCGTCGCCCGAGGTCAACTGAACATCACCAAAGAACACGTCGACAAATCCGTTCGTTTGGGGGCTGCGGAATCGGAGGTAGCTCTGACCGGTTTGGTCAATGCCGCTACCCGTGTCGGTGAAGGAAGCCGTGACGGTGATGTTTTTCGCACTGATGGTGGTGCTCACCGACGTCGGAGTCCAGCTGACGGTGACCAACTGCGGAAGGGTGGAGTCGCAACCAGCGCCGAGGATGTCGAGCGGCTGGCCACCTCCGTCGCACACGTTGGTTTCGCCGATGCTGCTGCCTGCGTCGAGGATGTCGTCGCCAAGGCCGCCGAAGAGATTGTCGTCGCCGAGGCCGCCATAGAGAAGGTCGTCGCCGTCGCCGCCCGAGAGGGTGTCGCCGCCGTCGCCGCCGTCCAACGTGTTCGTGGCGCCGTCACCGGTGAGGTTGTCGGCGGCTGAGCCACCGGTGAGGTTTTCGATGTCGACGGCGATGAGGTCGTTCTCGCCGCTGGTGCCATCGTTGACCACACCATCGAGGGTCGCCGTCACTGCGATGGAGCGACTGGAGTAATCGGCGGTGTCGCTGCCGGTGCCACCATTCAAGGTGTCGGCGCCGAGTCCGCCGTCGAGGATGTCGTTGCCGGCGTCGCCGTTGAGAATGTCGCGAGCGTCGCCACCGTGAATGGTGTCGTCGCCGGTGTCACCCGTGAGCACGTTGGCGTTGGTGCTGCCGGTGAGGGTGTCGGCGAATGCGGAGCCGGTGAGGTTCTCGATGTCGGTGCCGATGAGGTCGTTTTCGCCCACGGCTCCGTCGTTGGCGAGACCATCGAGGCTTGCCGTGACTGGCGAGGCGCTGTTGATGTAGGTGACGGTGTCGGTGTCGGCGCCGCCGTTGAATGTGTCGGCTCCGAGTCCGCCGTTGAGGGTGTCGTTGCCCGCTCCGCCGGACAGCACGTTGGGGCTGTTGTTGCCGGTGAGGATGTCGGCGAATGCGGAGCCGGTGAGGTTCTCGATGTCGGTGCCGATGACATCGTTCTCGCCGAAGGCGCCGTCGTTGGCAAGACCGTCGAAGTTCGCGGTGATCGCGGTGGCGCTGCTGATGTAGGTGACGGTGTCGGTGTCGGCGCCGCCGTTGAGTGTGTCGGTACCCAGGCCACCGTTGAGGGTGTCGTTGCCGGCGTCACCGTTGAGGATGTCGATGCCAGCGCCACCGTTGAGGGCGTCGTCGCCATCGCCGCCGGCCAGCACATTGGTGCCGGCGTTGCCGGTGAGGGTGTCGGCGAATGCGGAGCCGGTGAAGTTCTCGACGTCGGTGCCGATGACGTCGTTTTCGCCGACGGATCCGTCGTTGGCAATGCCGTCGAGGTTCGCGGTGACTGGCGAGGCGCTGTTGATGTAGGTGACGGTGTCGGTGTCGGCGCCGCCGTTGAGGTTGTCGGCACCGAGGCCGCCGTTGAGTGTGTCGTCGCCGGCGAGGCCGGTGAGCACGTTGGCGCTGGTGCCGCCGGTGAGGGTGTCGGCGAATGCGGAGCCGGTGAGGTTCTCGATGTCGGTGCCGATGACGTCGTTTTCGCCGACGGATCCGTCGTTGGCAATGCCGTCGAGGTTCGCGGTGACTGGCGAGGCGCTGTTGATGTAGGTGACGGTGTCGGTGTCGGCGCCGCCGTACAGGGTGTCGGCCCCAAGGCCGCCGTTGAGCGTGTCGTTGCCAGCGCCACCGTTGAGCACGTTGGCGTTGTCGTTACCGGTGAGGGCGTCGGAGGCCGAGCCACCGGTGAGGTTTTCGATATCGAGCGCGATGAGGTCGTTCTCGCCGCCGGATCCGTCGTTGGCAATGCCATCGAGGGTCGCTGTCACTGCGGTTGAGTGGCTGGAGTAGTCGGCGGTGTCGGTGTCGTCGCCGCCGTTGATGGTGTCGATGCCCAGGCCACCGTCGACGGTGTCGTTGCCAGCCCCACCGTTGAGCACGTTGGCATTGTCGTTACCGGTGAGGGCGTCGGCGAATGCACCGCCGGTGAGGTTTTCAATGTCGGTGCCGATGAGGTCGGTCTCGCCGACGACGCCGCTGGTCGGTAGTCCGTTGATGGCAGCGGTCACGTTGTCGGTGGCGTCGGCGTACGTCGCGGTGTCGGTGTCGGAGCCGCCGTTGATGGTGTCGTTGCCGAACCAGCCGTTGAGGCTGTCGTTTCCGGCGCCGCCGTTGAGGGTGTCGTTGCCGTCGCCCCCGCTGATGATGTCGTCGCCAGCGAGGCCCGACAGCACGTTGACGTAGTCGCCACCTGTGAGTGTGTCGGCGAATGGAGAACCGGTGAGGTTTTCGATGTCGGTGGCGATGAGGTCGTTCTCGCCACTGGATCCGTCGTTGCGGAGGCCGTCGAGATTCACCGACACGGCGGAGGTGTGGTCGCTATAGGTGGCTTGGTCAGTACCGGTTCCGCCGCGAATGGTGTCGCCGCCGGCAAAGCCTCGCAGTGTGTCGTTGCCGTCGCCGCCATTGAGCACGTTGGCCGCAGCACTGCCGTTCAGAGTGTCGTTACCGGTTCCGCCGGTGAGGTTCTCCACGTCGCTAGCGATGAGGTCGAGTTCGCGGGCCGATCCGTCGTTGCGACGGCCATCGAGGTTGATCGTCACGCGAGTGGTGTGATCGGAGTATGTGCTCGTATCGAGTCCGCTGCCACCCTTCATCGTGTCGCTGCCGGCGCCACCCACCAGCGTGTCTCTGCCTTTTTCGCCGTCCAGCAAGTCGCGCCCAGCGCCTCCGTAGATGCGGTCGTTGCCGGCGCCGCCGGCCAGGGTGTCGTTGCCGCCATTTCCCAGCAGCGTGTCGTTGCCGCCGAGCCCGCAGATGACGTCGTTGCCGGCCCCACCTGCCAACACGTCGTTTCTGGGCGTTCCCACAATGGTGCACCTGAGCCCGTTGGGGGCCTTGATGATCGTTGCGGCAGATGCGCTGCCGAGACCAAACCCGACAATGGAACCGACGGCCGTGATGGCCGCGATGGTGACGTATTTGCGCCAGGAATTCACAAGTCCATCCTAGGAATCAGGGTTGTTCTGGGGGATGGGCCATGTGGCCCATTGGGGCATGTCGGCGCCTGCGGATCGTCGTGCCAGCCGACGTTGCATCTACATTGCCAAGCCCTATCGTACGGTCTAGATCACCCGGAAGGTGGTGTCGACGCCGAGGTTGGTGGCGTCGTTAATGGTCATCGAGTTCGTGTTGCCGAGAGCGTCGCGAAGGATCATTGAGCTCAAGGTCCAATCGCCCGGCTCGGCGCCCTGCGGCACGGTGAGAGTGATCTCGTAGACGCCGTTCTTCGCGGTGCCGCTGATGCGATGGATGGCAGCAATGTCGGCCTGCAGGGTCTGGTTGCCGCTCGTGCTGGTGAACGCGATGCTTGAGAGTGCGGTATCGGCGGCAAGGCCGACGATGTCGTCGGTGATGGTCGCCGTGATGGTCACCTGGCCGTTGGCCGCTGCCACGTCAACGGGTGTTCCGCTGATCACCAGGGCCGACAATTGGGGCCCGGTGTTGTCGCCGCCAACGTCCACCTGGGTGAACTGGTAGCCGCTGAGACCTGCGGTCTGCATGTCGGCCGCCGACACGGTGATGGCGTTTCCGACGCTGTCCACCAGGTAGGCCTGAGCCGACCAGACGCCGGTCTCGGAGTAGTCGGGGATGAGCAACGAGAACTGATACGTGCCGGGAGCCGCCGGTGCGGGCTGCAGCGTGCTGTCGTCCAGCATGCCGATCACCGATTGCTGACCGTTCGGCGAGACGAACCGGAAGTACGAACCCACATTGGCCACCCCGGCCTGGGCATCCGACAACGTCACCGTGACGTCGATGTGCTGCGGGTCGGCCGGCAGGTTGGGTGCCGTGCCCACGGTGTTCTGCGACAGCGAGAGGCTGGTGATCGTGGGCGGCAGCGCGTCGGCTGCGCCATTCTGATCAAACCCGTTGTCGAGGGACAGCCCTGCCAGCTGGGCGGTGTCGTAGGTGCGGCCGTTGTTGAAGGCATCCACCAGCGTGGCCGAAGTGACCTGCCAGCGGCCTTGGTCGCGGAACCCCGGCACCGTCACCACGGCGGTGTAGATGCCGTCGTGCTCGTTGCCGGATGTGAGGTTCGCAGGGCCGAAGTTGGCCTCGAGCACGATGTTGCTGACGGGGCTGACGATGATCATCGAGTTGAGGGTGTCGACGGGGTTGAGCCCGGCCTCGGCATCAACGATGTGCGCCGTGATCGTCACGTCCTGTGTGCCGGTCGAGGTATCGATCGGCGACGTGATCGTCAGTGCTGTGAACTCGGGCGCGCTCAGGTCGCAGTTGGTGAAGGTGTCGGCGCCGAACGTGGTGCCGTCGCAGAAGTTCGCGGCCGCCCCACCATCGAAGGTGTCATCCCCGACATCTCCGATGAGGATGTCGTTGCCATTGCCGCCGAGGAGGGTGTTCGAGCCGGGCAATCCGATGAGCGTGTCGTCGCCGTCGCGGCCGTCGAGCACGTTGTCGGTGGCGCTGCCGGTGAGTACGTCGGGGCCGCTGCTGCCGATGAGGTTCTCCACGTCGGTGATCACGTTGTCGCCCTCGCCAGCAATGCCGTCGTCGGCAATGCCATCGATGCCCACCGTGACACCGCCGGTGTGGTCGGCGTACGACACGGTGTCATCGTCGTCGCCGCCGAGGAATGTGTCGGCACCCGTGCCACCCAGCAGCAGGTCGTTGCCAGTGCCACCTTTGAGCGTGTTGCTTCCGGTGCCGCCGTTGAAGGTGTCGTTGCCCGCGCCACCGTCGAGCGTGTCGCTGCCGGTGCCACCGATGATGGTGTCGAGGCCCGCGCTGCCGAGCAGCGTGTCGCTGCCGGCACCGCCGTCGAGCACGTTGTTCGACGTATTGCCGCGCAGTCGGTCGGCACCCCTGCCGCCGGTGAGGTTCTCCACGCTGGACATCACCAGGTCGAGTTCGCCGGCGCTGCCGTCGTTGCGCACACCGTCGAGGGAGACCGTGACGGTGCCGGTGTGGTCGCTGTAGTCGGCGGTGTCGCTGCCGGTGCCGCCGAAGAGCGTGTCGCTGCCGGCGCCGCCAGTGAGTACGTCGTTGCCAGCGCCGCCGTCGAGTAGGTCGTTTCCGCCGCGGCCGATGAGGACGTCGTTGCCGCCAAGTCCACACAGCACGTCGTGCTTCTTGGTGCCGATGAGGGTGTCGCGATGGGGCGTGCCGACGATGGTGCAGATGGCGCCACTCGCGCTACGCAGGGGGCCGGACGCCTCCACGTGAGCGCTGTCGAAGCCGATGCCGACGGCGATGCTGGCGGCGGTGACCACGAGGGTTGTCGCCATGCGAATCCGTTGCTGTGACATGCGGTCACGGTACGAGTGCGGGCATCGGAAGACGATGGGCCATCCGGCCCCTTCTGCGACCAAAGACCTACGACCTACGCAGCATGGTCGGTGGTCGCGGTCGACCTCAAATGTGGCACACTGTGGCGGCGCGCGGAGGTGTCACTTCGTCGCCGTCCTTGGAGGGCCCCGTGTCTCGACGTTCCCGTTTCCTGCTCGCCGCCGTTGGCGTGTTCGCGCTTGGCGCCTCCGTCTCGGCCTGCAGCGACAGCGGCACGTCCATGCACCATGTCGTGAAGGTGGACCTCACGTCCATCAACAAGGCGCTGCACAAGGTGGGCGCCGACGATGCCAAGGTCTACGGCTTCAACGACCTCACCGGCGCTGGTACCGACAGCGATGGTTCGAAGGTGGACGTGGAGTTTCTCGCCTTCGTCGACTACAACAAGGGAAGCGGCGCCTTCGACGGCGTGCTTACCTTCACCTTCGCCAACGGCGACACGCTGGGCGTGCGCATCGTGGGCGGGAAGGCCGTGGCCGCCACCGACACCACCGACGCCACCTTCGCCAGCAAACTGGATGTCATCGACGGCACTGCGGGCCATCAGGGGTCCAGCGGCAAGGGCACCTTCGTGGGCGCCCGCAAGGACGCGCTGGGTGGCCTGGTGCAGGCCACCTTCGACATGAACGTGGTCGTCGCCGGCTGATCCTGGCGGCCGGCCGTGTCAGCGGCGCACCGCCAGCGTCGCCGACGGCGAAGGGTCAGGTGCGAGCGAGGGCCTGCACGGTGACGGGGATGCCGGTCATGTGTGCCTGGCTGGAGAGTGGCTCGAAGCTGTCGGGCCCGATGGGCAGCAACACGTTCGGGTTCGATCCAGGGTTGGCGGATGCCACGCGCATCCGTGGGCTCACAGTGTGTCCCCAGCCGTGCACCATCGACACCACGCCGTCCATCAGATCGGCATCGATCTCCACCACTGCCTGGATCTCGCCGTGAGCGCTCGCCACGCTCACCATGTCGCCGTCGTGAAGACCAAGCCGGGTCGCGTCGGTTGGTGCAATCCCGAGTGGGTTGTTGGTGCGTCCGCGCTTCTTCATCCGTTCGATGTTGGCGAACCATGAGTTGTGCATCCACGCGTCGCGTTTGTGGATCAACAGCAGATCGCCGTTGCGGCCTCGCTCCGTCGCCTCATTGAAGAAACGATGGCTACGTTCGATGGCGTCGGCGAACACGGGTGGGCAGCAGTCCACCAAACCGTCGGCTGTCTGCACCTGCTGGTCGAAGAAGGTGCCGGGTGTTGGTGTGGGCAGCACGCGTGCGACGCCATCGGACAACTCGTCGAGTTGCAGTCCGCTGCCGCGTTCCAGCATGTGGCGCCACTTGCTCCACGGGTCGGGTTCCTGTCCATCGGCCAGATCGTCGAACAGGCTCGGCTTTCCCATGCGCTGCAGCAATTGGTGAGCGATCCACCATTCGGGTCGACGCTCGGCCTTCGGTGCCACCACTGCCTGCGTGTACTGGGCGAAGGGCTGGGCGCTGGTGCCGATGTTCACGATGTTGAGGTCGTCACGCTCATACATATCGGTGCTGGGCAGCAACACATGAGCGAACTCGCTGGTGGCGCTGGGGTAGATGTCGATCACGACGAGCAGTTCCAACTGTTCGAATGCCTTGCGCAGCCGGGCCTCGCCAGCGATGGACAGCAAGGGGTTCCCTGCCACGACGATGAGCGCGCGGATGGGTTCCTCGCTGTCGAGGATGCTCTGCGATAGCAGGGTGCCGGGCAGCGAGCCTCGGCGAAGCCGGCCGAACTCGGTGTCCACGTAGTTCTGCTCGGGCACGCCCGCCCCGCTGCGAGCGTTTGGGTAGAAGCCGTCGCTCTTCAGGTTGCCGCCCTCGGCGTCGAGCCTGCCGGTGACGAACGACAGCATGTGCACCAACCAGTAGGCGAGTGTGCCCTGACGGCCCATGTTGATACCCGTGCTCGCATGCACCGAGGCTCGCGGTGTGTTCACCCAGGCTGCCGCGAGTTCGCGCACGGCGTCTGCGGGCACGCCCGTGACGGCTTCCGTTCGATCCGCCGGGTACTCGGCGATGAAGGCGCGTAGTTCGTCCACGTGAGCACCGTGTTGGGCCAGCATTCGCGAGTCGAATCCGCCCAGCGAATCGATCTCCAACAGCAGCGAGGCGAGAAACCACACGTCGGTGTCGGGGCGAATCTGCAGCGTGTCGCCCACGCCCATCTCCGGTGTCTCGATGCGGCGGGGATTCACGAAAACCAAGCGGGCCCCACGTGCGGTTGCCCTGCGCATCTCGCCCAACACGTTCGGCACCGAATAGAAGCTCGCCTGCGATGCCCGCGGGTTCTCGCCGATGATGAGGCACAGATCGGTGTTGGAGAGATCGGGAATCGGATGCACCATGCTGCTACCGAACACCGCTTCGCTGGCGACGAACTTGTTGGCGCAGTCCTGCGTGCCGGAACTGAACGTGCGCCGCACACCGAGGGTGCGCAGCATCTGAGTGGTGTGCAATTGGCCCAGCGCGTTGAACGCGGTGGGGTTGCCCACGTACGCCGCCACCGCGTCGGAACCATGCGCGTCGATGATGGCCTGCAGCTTCCGGGCAGTGGTGTCGAGTGCGTTGTCCCATGTGGTGTTGGCCCAGGTGCCATCGATGGCACGCAGCATCGGATGGTCGGCGCGATCGGGGTCGTGGTGGAGGTCCACTGCGGCGAGGCCCTTGTGGCAGGCGAAGCCTTTCGTCACCGGATGATCGCGATCGGGCGACAGCTTCACCAGCACGCCGTCGTCTACCTGAGCCACGAGACCGCAGCTCGGTTCACAGATGCGGCAGAACGTTCGGACCGTTTCCGTCATTGCCATTGCGGCCTCCCCGGCATGATCGCCCCCCGGCGACACACCCGTTCTACCGCGCCGACTACCGTCCTCGCATGCCCGGAGAACAACCTCGACTCCTTCCCCTCACCGCCACCGACGACCCGCGGATGGAGGAGCTGTTCTCCAAGGGCTTGAACGGGCCGGATGGCACGCCGCTGAACATCTTCGGCACGTTGGCGCACCACCCCGACATGCTGCGCCGCTGGATGGTGTTCGCAGCGCACGTGATGTCGAAGAACACACTCACCGATCGCGACCGCGAGCTCCTGATTCTGCGTACCGGCTGGAACTGCCAGAGCCGATACGAGTTCTCGCAGCACGTGGTGATCGGCATTCGCTGTGGCATCACCGAGCTCGAAATCGAGATGGTGAAGCAAGGTGTGGATGCTGGATGGAGCGCGCACGATCGAAAGCTGATCTGCGCAGCCGACCAACTGCACGACCGGTATGCGCTCAGCGCAGAGGCGTGGGCGTCGTTGGCCGAGGAGTTCTCCGAGCAGCAGATCCTCGACCTGATCGCGACGGTGGGCAACTACCACCTGGTGGCGATGTTCTTGAACAGCACCGGTGTGCAGCTCGACGAAGGTATTCCCGACGCGTTTGCGTGATGGCGGGCTCAGCGGCCTGCGGCCTCGAGCTCATACATCGGGACACCTGCTCGCGGTGCCCAGAGACCGGCGCCGATCTGACGAAAGTGCAACTGCAGATACCTGCGATACCAGGCGCCGGTGCGGTGGTGCACCTCGAGGTCGGTGCCCGTGGGGTCGACGATGTGCCGAAGGTCGTGCTTGGTCGGCAGTTCCAGATACAGCAATTGCCTGGTGGCGATGGCGAGGTGGTCGATGGCGGCGATGACTCGTTCGTCGTCGATGTACTGCAGCACGCTGTGGCACACCACCAGATCGAAGGAGCGCGGCGGGCGCCAGGTGGCGATATCGCGTCGTTCGTGACCCCAGGTGCGGCAGGCGAAAGCGCTGTAGTCGGTGGAACGAACCTGTACGTCCGGATGGGTGTCGCGGTACCAGTCGCGCCAGAAGCCCATACCGGCCCCTACGTCGAGCACGGTGCGGATCTCGATGCCCCACCATGCAGCCATGTGGTGCACCGCCGTGGCGAGGTGGTCGATGCGCTCGCGGTCGTGGGCGCCGTCCTTGCCGTAGAAGCGGTGGTAATAGGCGTCGTCGAACTCGCTCACTTCGATCGACGCTAGTCAGGCGTTGTCTGGCTCGCAGCTATGCCGTCAATGCACTGGATGCTGAGCACCTCAGTCGTGCACGTTGCGGCACCGTCTCCTACGGTCGCCACATGATCCGCAGATCTCATGTTCTGGTCTCGCTCTCCGCGATGTGCGCGGTGCTCTTTCTGGGTGTCGGCGCGGCATTCGCGCACGATCCGATCATCCTCACGGACACGCAGACCACGCCCGAGGCCGGGCCACTACTGCCCGATGGCACCATCTCCTTCGCCCTCTACGGCTCGGTGAGCGGAACCGGCGATACACGCGGCTTGCGTGTGCAGTTCGCGGCCGGCGATTCCGTCGACATCTCGCTGTTGATTCCCGACCTTGCGCCGGAAAATGCAATTGGTGATGCAGGGCTGCCCACGTTGCAGTTGGTGGCGCCGGATGGAGCGACGCGCCTGCTGATTCCGACGGAGCACGTTCGGTTCGACGAGCCATTCTCGAAGACGAGTTACGTGCGATTGTTGGAGTTGCACGAGCCGGCACAGCCGGGGGAGTACCGACTGACGATCACCGCAGCCGCGCCATCACGTTTCACTCTCGCTGTGGGCACGGTGGAGCAATTCGGCACACCGGTGGAGAACGTGCCGAATCGCGCAGATGGTTCTGCCGGTGTGCAGCAGTGGTACGCCACACCGCCTTCGGCACCGGTTTCGACTGTGCCAACGTCGGAGTCGTTGGCACCACCATCGACCAGTACCGAGACCTCTACCAGCACTGTTTCTACTGTTAACACGCTCGGTGTCGATTCGACCCCTGCAGGTACAGAGGCGTCGATTCCCTCAACTGTTGCGAGTGGGCCAAATGACCTATCGTCAGGTAAAAGTGGTACACCATTTATCGCTATCGCCGCCATTGCGGCCTTGGCAATCGGTGTGTTCGGCGTTCTCGCCAGGCGGAAGAGGGCCGGTCGACCGACCTGAATGATCGGTCGAGTCGGCGCTGTTCAGCCAGATCATCGCAGTTCAGGGGCAGTGTAACCGGGAACGAGTCGAGGACGTTGCGGTTGTCGCTGTGGCCTTGTTCCGCAGAGGCAGATCGAAAACAGAGACTCGAGGGTTGTGAGATCCGAGAGGACTACGACCTTAGAAGTAGTGAAATCACCCATCTCAACCTTGCAGACTCTCCCAGCGCCGGATCTCTCTCGGCACCTTGCCTCGGCGGGCAAGCACAACAAGGCGGGAACATGCAATCCTCGAACGACTCAACCCTTCTTTCGGCATCGCTAACTGCTGCTGGCCCTTCAGGCAAGCGCGTGGGGCGTCCATTGCGCTCGACGTCTCGGATGGCGCGTATCGGTGCATCGGCCCTCGCTACGGCGTTTGTGGCTGCCCCGTTCATGTCGACGACCGCACATGCTCAGGCTGCAGTTGCATCGCCCGCCATCAATGCACCTCATGCAGTTGCTGGCGGCCTGTTCGTTCCAGTGGCTCCGAAGCGCGTCGCTGACATGCGGACCGGCAGGCGGATGCTCATCGGCAGTACGAAGCAGATCAATGCCGCAGATGCGACCGGCGTGCCGAGCAATGGCACGGCGACTGCCGTGGTGGTGATGGTGCATGTTCTGAATCCACTGAACTCCGGTTCCATCAGGATGTGGTCGGGCGTGGGCGCTCGTCCTTCGGCGCCGCAGATCATGTTCAAGGCTGGAAGGTCCACCAGCGTCGGCGTGGTCGTGCCGGTGAACTCGCTCGGTCGGCTCTCGCTGTTCACCAGCGCCAGCACCCACCTCGCTGTCGACGTGCTCGGCTACTACGCACCCGCCTCAACTGTCACCGCCAACGAGACGCCGGGTCCCGTAGGGCCGCAGGGCGCCAAGGGTGCTGCCGGCCGCGACGGAATGCACGGCGCCGATGGCGTCGATGGCGCTGATGGTGCGCAGGGCGCTACCGGTGCGCAGGGTGCGCAGGGCGCTACCGGTGCGCAGGGTGCTGCCGGTGCTGCCGGGCGCGATGGCATTGATGGTGCGCAGGGTGCTACTGGCCTTGCCGGTCCGCAGGGTGCCGATGGCGCTGCTGGTCGTGATGGTGCGAACGGTCTTGATGGTGCCAATGGTGCTGCGGGTCGTGATGGTCTGAACGGCATTGATGGTGTTGATGGTGCGACTGGTGCGCAGGGTGCTGCTGGGCTGGCAGGTCCTCAGGGCCCTCAGGGCCCTCAGGGTGCTCAAGGCGCCGCTGGTGCTGCAGGTCGCGATGGTCTGAATGGCTCCAATGGAACTAACGGAACCAATGGCTCTGACGGAACCAATGGAACCAACGGTGCTGATGGCCGTGATGGTCTGACTGGTGCGACTGGTGCTCAGGGTGCTGCTGGTTCGTCGGTGGTGTTCCGTGGTGCGTGGTCGGGTCTGGTGACCTACTCGGTCGGTGATGCGGTTGGCTTTGCGGGTTCGTCGTATGTGGCGTTGTCGTCGAGTTCGGCTGTGGAGCCTGGTTCGGATGCGTCGACGTGGGCGTTGATGGCGCAGCGTGGTGCTGATGGCCGCGATGGCGTGAACGGCACCAACGGTGCTGATGGCGCGACGGGTGCTGCGGGCCGGGACGGTGCGAACGGTGTCGATGGCGCTACCGGTGCCACTGGTGCTGCAGGCCGCGATGGTCTCGATGGAACGAACGGCACCAATGGCTTGAATGGTCGTGATGGTGCGGCTGGTGCGCAGGGTGCTGCTGGGCTGGCAGGTCCTCAGGGCCCGCAGGGTGCTCAGGGCGCTGCGGGCCTCGATGGCCGCGATGGCCTCAATGGTGCTGATGGCGCGACGGGTGCTGCGGGCCGAGATGGTGCGAACGGTGTCGATGGTGCTACCGGTGCGCAGGGCGCGGCCGGCCGCGATGGTCTGAATGGATCCAATGGCACGAATGGAACCGACGGCCGTGATGGTCTGAACGGTGTTGATGGTGCGACCGGCGCGCAGGGTGCCGCTGGCCTCAATGGTGCTGATGGCGCGACGGGTGCTGCGGGCCGAGATGGCGCGAACGGTGTCGATGGCGCTACCGGTGCCACTGGTGCCGCCGGTCGCGATGGTCTGAATGGATCCAATGGCGCGAATGGAACCGATGGCCGTGATGGTCTGAACGGTGTTGATGGTGCGACTGGTGCGCAGGGTGCTGCTGGGCTGGCAGGTCCTCAGGGCCCGCAGGGTGCTCAGGGTGCTCAGGGTGCTCAGGGTGCTCAGGGTGCCGCCGGCCTCAATGGTGCTAATGGCGCGACGGGTGCTGCGGGCCGAAATGGCGTGAACGGTGTCGATGGCGCTACCGGTGCCACTGGTGCCACTGGTGCCACTGGTGCCACTGGTGCAGCAGGCCGCGATGGCACGAACGGAACGAACGGAACGAATGGCACGAATGGAACCGATGGCCGTGATGGTCTGACTGGTGCTCAGGGTGCTGCTGGTTCGTCGGTGGTGTTCCGTGGTGCATGGTCGGATCTGGTGACCTACTCGGTCGGTGATGCGGTTGGCTTTGCGGGTTCGTCGTATGTGGCGTTGTCGTCGAGTTCGGCTGTGGAGCCTGGTTCGGATGCGTCGATGTGGGCATTGATGGCGCAGCGTGGGGCTGATGGCCGCGATGGCACCAATGGAACCAATGGAACCAATGGCACGAATGGGACCGATGGTCGTGATGGTCTGAACGGCACGAATGGCACGAATGGCGCTGATGGTCGTGACGGCGCCAATGGTCTGAACGGCACGAATGGAACCAACGGCACGAATGGAACCGATGGTCGTGATGGCACGAATGGCACGAATGGCACGAATGGTGCGAATGGTGCGAATGGTGCGAATGGTGCGAATGGTGCTGATGGTCGTGACGGCGCCAATGGTCTGAACGGTCTCGATGGCGCCCAGGGCGCGCAGGGTGCGCAGGGTGCGCAGGGTGCCGATGGTGCTGCAGGCCGCGACGGCCTGAATGGCGCGAACGGAACCAATGGGACCAACGGAACGAATGGCACCAACGGAACAAATGGCACCAACGGAGCCGATGGTGCTGATGGTCTGAACGGCGCGGATGGTCGTGATGGTGCGACCGGTGCGACCGGTGCGACCGGTGTGACCGGCGCTGCCGGGCTGGCCGGCCCTCAGGGTCCGCAAGGTGCGCAGGGAGCACAGGGTGCGCAGGGCGCCGATGGTGCAGCTGGTGCTCAGGGCGCCGATGGTGCAACTGGTGCACATGGTGCACATGGTGCGCAGGGTGCTGCTGGTCTTGCTGGACCGGAGGGTCCGCAGGGTGCTCAGGGCGAGAAGGGTTCGCCCGTCACGTTCCTCGGGGCGTGGTCGGCAATGGACACCTACGCAGTCGGTGATGCTGTGGCGCTCGACGGATCGTCCTACATCGCGTTGTCCGCCAACGCAGGTGTGCAGCCCGGTACCGACGAATCGAAGTGGGCACTCCTGGCCCGGGGCGGCATCAACGGTGCCGATGGGACCGACGGTATCGATGGCTCGAATGGCGCTCAGGGAGCACAAGGCGCCCAGGGGCCGCAAGGTCTGCAGGGCCCTGCGGGCGTGAACGGCACCAACGGAACGAACGGCATCGATGGGGCTGAGGGTCCGCAGGGGCCGCAGGGTCCGGCCGGAGCGGTCACGGGAACCCTGGCCGGCCTTGGTTTCGGTCGTGTGATGGAGTTCGCTGCGCCGGGCACTGCGCCCCTTGCTCAGCCGATGCTGTCCACCCAGCCGTCGTCGTCAATTGAGTTCGTCGCTGTCACGCTCGACGTGAGTAGCGAGCGCGCCGCATCCAGCATGGGTTACTGGGCCGGATACGTGGAATGCTCGTTCGACCTCGGTGCTACTGAGTCGTCGACCAGTCGTTCCCCGGTGGTCTTCATGGATGAAAATGCCATGTCGCCTGGCTCCGAGATGTACGTAACTGCCCAAGTAGCGGCTGGAGAAACGAGTACGCTCGGTTGCATGGTCATTCAGACATCTGGCGGCGGAGACCTGCCCACCATCAGCGTTGTGGTGCGGAGCGCAATGGGGCTCAGCGTGGATTACTCCACGCCCGATTTCAGCAACTTCAATGATCAGACCGGGGTGGCTCCGTGACCGATGTGAACCACAACGGCATCGAAGCAACCACCACTGCATTGTTGGACGTGCCGGCTCCGGCCGTCGCCCAGCAACAGGTGTCGCAGCCGGCGTCGTCGGGCAAGGCACTTCGGTGGGTGTTGGCTGTGCTGATCGGGCTCGTGCTCGCTGGCGGCGGTTTCCTGCTCGGTCGGGCCACGGCGCCCGAGACGGCGTCGGCGGCCATCTCCAACGGGCTGGCGCCCGTGGAGGGCACCGACGACCCGGCGAAGCTGCTGGCGGTTGCGTTGCAATTGCACCAATCGGGCGACCTGGCTGCTGCGGAGCAGGCCTACCAGTCGGTCTTGGCCGCGAAGCCCGACGACCAGTTCGCGCTGTACAACCTCGGTCTCATCAAGCAGACCAACGGCGACTTGGCGAGTGCCATCGACCTGTACTCGAAGGCGTTGGCCATCGATGGTTCGATGGTGTCGGCGCTGTACAACCGTGGTCTCGCCCATCGCGACGCCGGTCAGAGCAAGGAAGGCATCGCCGACCTCCAGGCAGTGGTCGATGCCGATCCGCAGCGCGCCGCAGCGCTCTACAACCTCGGCAACATGCTGATTGCGGAGGGCAACGTTGAGGCGGGCACGAAGATGGTGGACCAGGCGGTGACGCTCGACCCATCGTTGCGTGGCTGACCCATGGCCGATGACACGGTGAACCCCACCGCCAAGGGGCTCGTGGATGTGCTGCTGGTCGGCCCGGTTCCGCAGGGTTGGGCAGAGGCGTTTGAGTTGCCGGACACTCCGGCGACAGCGGCGGCCGGCTTCAGCGTGCGACATCTTGTCGATGACGGCGAGATCTCGGTGCAACTGGCCGAACGGCTTCCGCATGTCATCTTCACCTTCGGCGAGGAAGGCGATCACCACCGACTTGCCGAGCAGTCGATCGATGTGCGCCGCCGTTGGGTGCACCTCGGCGACGGCGGCAACCCGCCCGACGCAGCTCGCACGGCCATGCGCGTGTTCGTGGATGTGTCCACGCGTGATCGCTTTCCCACACTGCCCTTGGTGTCGGTGTTCACGCCGACCTACCGCATCGGTGAACGAATTCATCGGGCCTATGCATCGCTGGTAGCGCAGACCTATGCGAACTGGGAATGGGTGATCTATGACGACTCACCCGACGACGCGACATGGCAGGTGTTGCGCGACATCGCTGCCTCGGATCATCGCGTGCAGGTGTTTCGCAGCGACCGCAATTTGGGTGTGATCGGCGAGATCAAGCGCCGGTTGTGCGGTCTTGCTCGTGGCTCGATACTCGTCGAACTCGATCATGATGATGAGCTGACGCCGATCTGTTTGGCATCGGTGGTGGAGGGTTTCCAGGCCTTCCCCGACGCAGGGTTCGTCTACACGGACTGTGTGGAAATGTTCGAGGACGGGCAGAGCGCCACCTATGGCGAGTCGTATGCGTTCGGGTTCGGCAGCTATCGCACCGAAGTACTCGACGGTCATCAGTACGCAGCGACGAACTACCCCTCGATCAACTCCAAGACAGTGCGACACATCGTGGGGATGCCGAACCACGTGCGAGCGTGGCGTGCCGACGTGTACCACGCCATCGGTGGCCACGGCTCGGAGATCCACGTGGCCGACGATTACGAGCTGTGCATCCGAACGTTTCTCGCCACGCGCATGGTGCACGTGCGCCGCTTCGGCTACAAGCAATACCTCAGTCGCGAAGGGGCGAACACGCAGCGCGTGCGCAACAAGGAGATCCAGCGCTTGGTGCATGCGTTCGCAGTGCGTTACGAGGATGAGATCCACGCTCGTTTCGTCGAACTCGGCGTCGACGACTTCATCCGCGCCGATGACGGCACCTTGCGGTGGGACCTTCCCAACCCGGTGCCGGCACCGATCGCGAACTACGAACTGCTCTGACGCTCAACGCTCAACGCCCGATGCTCAGCCGATGGCGCCGAGCGCTGCGAGCATCGGCGTGTAGTTGGCGGCGCACCGCGACACCTCGCGCACCACACCACCCAAGGTGTTCAGCGCCGTGCACGGCACGTCGGTGGCGGAACGAACCACACCATCTTCCAGCCAGTAGCGCACGCCGCTGCTGGCCGCGTTGAGGGCCCCCAGCTCGCGGAGCAACTCGATGGTTTCCTCCACGTGGGTCACCAAGAGTGCGGTGACCCTGGCAACGTCGGGGGCGCCGTGGTGCAGTTTGATGCGCACATCGGGGCCGTCGATGGCCACCAACCAGTCGTCGCCATTGGCCTGAGCGACCTTGAGGTCGGCATCCTCGAGCGCCTTCTCCACGTCCTTGGCCCAGCGCTCGGTCAACGGGTCCACCAACCACAGGGTGAGCCGCCATCCGTCGGCAGTCAGGCACAGCGCGTCGCGGTCCGTGCCGTTGTGGTGAACGGCGCCGACGCTGATGGTCACGTTGAGTTCCTCATCGGTGTCGTCGTATGCCCGCACGTGACGAAGGAAGTTCTCCAGCGTGTTGTGGGGCACGGCGGCGGTGGTGTGGCCGTCTTGGCGGGTGACCTTCATCCGGTAGGTCGAGCGGCTGGGAAGGAAGTCGCTCCAGTCCACGTGCAGACCCAGCCAGCCCGCACCGAACTGCAGCCACATGGTGGGGGCCGGGTACTTGGTGTCGCCCATCCCGCCGCTGGGCATGTTGCGCGCCGACCACAGCAAGCCGATGAACTCGGCCAGTGGCACCACCACCGAGGCCGACCGGTGCAGCTCCCACGGCTCGGGAGTGGGGGACTGAGGGTGAACGAGGTCGATGGCAGCGCTCACGTTTCCGGCGGTGGCCACCACGGTGGTGTCGTCGACCAACGACAGCTGCACAGGGTCGCTGTCGAAGCAATCGGCGAACCGGCGGATCCGTTCCGAGACCGGTAGCCATGGCATGTCGTCGGTCTGTGCTTCGGGGTCGTCGACATCGAGCACCAGTTGGCCAGCCGAGCTCTCCACGATCCACTGGCGGCCGGTGGGGTAGACCCGCAGATGCAGCGCCTCTCCCTCGCGCTCGTTCACGTCGATCGAGTTCACTGCGGCACCGAGCACCCGGATCTCGGGCACGCTGATCGTGCCGAGGGCGACGCCGTTCATCGCGGCACCACCATGTGGACGCTCGACGGAGTTGCTGGTGCCACGGGCCCGGCGGGGGCGCCCGGGTCGAACAGGGTGGGTCCGCCCCGAACGATGGTGACTCGCACCTCTCGGCGCGCGGCCAGGTCTTCCATCAAGCAGATCAGCCGGTCGAACTGTCGGGCCGTGATCGACTTGAAGCCGACCGTCTCGAGGTCGTCCTGTGTGGCCCAATCGGCGGGCACGGGCATGCCCAGGTCGCCGAGGGCCCGTTCGAAACGGCGCAGCTGCGGCTCGATGCGCATCATTCGCTCGTAGGTCTGGGCGAGCAACTCGTCCATCTCATCGATCAGTTCGGGGTGTTCGGCGTGCTCGTCCATGACGATCCTCTCGTGCGGGTAGGGGTACGCAGAGGAAACGCAACGAGTCGGTCGTCGCGTGACGGGTCAGTGGGGGAGTTCGCGAACTTTCTTCGGCGGTCGTTCGGCGCCGGGAGTCAGCACCGCGTCGACCATCGCTGCTTCAAGCTGATCGAGTTGCTGATCGATGCGTCGGTGGGCCTTCTTGCGTTGGATCATCGGCATCGGTTTGGCGACCACGAGTGCGACCCGTAGGCCCTCGAGGGCCTGCGTCAGTTCGGTGCGGCCTGGGCTCATCGGGTCGGGAAAGGCTCGGTCGGTCACCTCCGACAGTGCCGCAACGCGACGCTCGAGGCTCTTGTGCCCGAAGCGTTGCGTGGGGTCGAACTTGTGGCCGTGCTGCGTGCGCTGTGCCGCCGCCCAATCCATCACGGATGCTGGTGCAGCGAGGAGGCGCTTGCGCACCTCTTCGTTGGCGAGGATGTGCTGCACCACAGCAATGGCGCCAAGCACGGTGGGTTTGGGGATGAACTTCTTCGCCATGTGAGCGCGACGGTAGCGACCGCGAGATACCCGGCGGCGTCAGGCCGGCCAGGACTCGCGCAGGAGCTCGATGAAGGTGGGATTGTGCGCTGCGTAGCGCGGCCAGACGTCGGTCATCCAGGCGTGTGCCTGTGCCTCATCCCATCCGTGGTGCCGCATCGCCCATGCCTTCAACACCAGTGCGGTACGGCTGCGACCGCCATGGCAATGCACGAGCACCTGCCGGCCTTCATCGAGCCATGCATCCACGGTGTCGACGGCGTCGGTGAGGGCCTCACCCAGCGACGGGTTGACGGTGTTGCCCTTCTGGTCGATGAGGTACACCTCGCGGCGGTTCGGAACGTTCGCGAACGAGTCGCCCACCTGGCACAGCGACAGCACGGCGAAACCGCGGTCGGCAGCATCACGGGCTCCGCTGAGGTCGGCAGCCCACAGCGATGGTGCGATCTCGGTGGGCCCCACCGTCGTTTCGTCGCTCTTTGGCCCGGGTTCAGGCGTACCCACCAGACGCCGCGCCACTTTCTGCAGTGCGGCGTTGTCGTAGTGCCGGTCGCCATCGACGGTGCGCACCCGTCCGTGCACGTAGGTGGTCCAACGGCACGGGATGGCCTGGATGCCGTAGCGGGCGCCGGCCAGTGCCCCTGCGACGCAGGCCACGGTGTCGGTGTCGTCGCCGAGGTCGATAGCGGCCGTGACAGCGGCGGCGAACGTGGGGTGGTGGCGCACCGCCCACACAGCCTGGGCGAGGCATGTCCACACTGTGCCGTTGCCGGGTTCGTTGGTGTGGGTGTTCGGCTGCCAATCGGCATCGAGCATGGTGGCGTAGCGGTCGTGGTGCTCGGCGGGTACGTGGCCGAGCACATCGTCGATCTCGGCAATGGGGTCGAGGCCCAGCAGCGCGCGCCGAATGAGCTCGGCGCCGATGGCGGCGCCCCATCCGGCGGCCGGGTCGTGGTGGGTGAGTTCCGACTGCTCGATGGCCGCCTGCATCGTGGCCTCGGTGCCAGCGCTATGGAAGGCCAAGGCGATGGGCGTGACGCGCATCAACGTGCCGTTACCAGCGCTGCGGCCGAGTCGCAGGTGGGCAGCCTCGGCCGCACCCCGCCACTCGGCGGGATGCAGCGCGGCTCGGGTGATGTTGCCCACGTCGGCGGCATCTGCAGCCCACGCACGCCAACGCACCCACAGGTCGTCGGTGTCGACGCGACCATGTGCCAGCAGGCTCTCGGCCAATGCCAGCGCCATCTGGGTGTCGTCGGTGAACTCGCCGGGAGCCCACGGGCCGCCGCCCACCATCTCGCCGATACCGCTGAGCACGGGCTGGGGGAAGCGCTGGGTGTAGCGGCCTGCGGGGCCGAACTCGAAGGGCGCGCCCAGTGCGTCGCCCACGGCGGAACCTACGAGTGCGCCCATGGCGCGGTGGTGGAGCTGGATCATCGGCTGACCTCCTGTGACATTTTGATGTTGCGGTGTGGAATGCCGAACGCAACGACGCCCCGATCGCGTGACGTTGCCCCGTGTCGACCGCCGTACTCAGGTGACTATGATTCTGGTCATGTCTGACGTGTTGCCCCTCGCCGAAGTGAAAGCCAAGTTCTCTGAGATGGTGGATCGCGTAGAGCAGCAGCACGACCGCATCACTGTCACCCGCAATGGTCGGCCGGCGGCGGTGCTGATGAGCGCCGACGACCTCGCCGCGCTGGAGGACACACTCGACTTGCTCTCCGATCCGACAGCGATGGCAGAGATCGAACAGGCCCGGCTTGAGGTGGAAGCGGGCCACACCGTCTCCGCCGACGAGCTTCGCGCCAAGTATCTCCAACGATGACCGAACTGGCGTTGCGGATCGCGGCCTCGGCCGAACGACAGCTCTCTCGCCTTCCTGAACGCGTCGCTGCCGCCGTGGTGGAGTTCATGGTCGGCCCCTTGTGTCAGAACCCTCGCCGGGTCGGCCATCCCTTGCAGCGCGAGCTTGCCGGGCTGTGGTCAGCGAGACGCGGTGCCTACCGGGTGGTCTACGAGATCGACGACGCGGCTCGCATCATCACCGTGCTGCGGATTGACCATCGCTCCGACGTCTACCGACCGCGATAGCGCCCGCCCGGTTGCAGACCGTCGGCTGCTCGTGCTGCAGCGGGGCGTTCGTTCTACGGCTGGTGTTGAGGTCGTTCGATCTCGACCAGTAGTTGTTGCAGGGTGTCGCTGGCGTCGGCCCAGCTGCCGCGGTGGTCGAGTTCGGTCATCGCGGTCTCCAGCACGGCCCGCTCGTGCAGCGTGAGCGTGCTCGTGCGCTGTACTGCCTGGCGTGTGGCGGCCGTGGTGCCGGGGGCGGTGCGACCATGATCGTGCCGTATGGAGCTGGAGAGCTCGTTCAGCATTCGAGAGAGGTGATCGGTCTCCAGGGCGGCGGGCGCTTCGTCGATCGGCACTCTGAGGTGGACTGCATCGGCGAGACGCGAGAGCGCATGCGACAGCTGGGCCGCATGCCGTCGGTCGCCGCGTTCGCCGGTGCCGGCGAGCTCGTGCAGCGACTCGAGGCGCAGGCTGTGCAGCGGTAGCTCGGTAGTGGCTTCGGCCTTGGCGCGGAGCGATGCCACCGGGTCGTCGATGCCGTGGAGGGCGTGCTGTGCGGTGGCGATGAGCGACTGGATGGTGGGGAACAATGCGGGCGGCAGCGGGAGCGAGCCTTGCTCGAGCCGGGCTGCTGCGAAGACGATCTGGAAACTCACGAGGTGGTCGCCGACGAACTGGCCGTCGGTGACCTGTGCCCACACCACGGAGGTGTCGGCGTCGGGCGTGTCGGTGCGGGTGACCCCGACGTCGCCCAGATGAATGAGGCCACTCAGCACGTCGGCAGCAGGCCGATAGCGCAGGGTGACCCGAGCAGTGGTGCTGCTCATGCGGGGAACTCCTCTTCGTTGGGCATCGCATCCCGATTCTTGCTGATGCGACGGCGGGTTGCATTCAGCCGGCGGCTGACGGTCTCGCGGGCCTGGCCCCGCATGATGGCGACCTCCAGGACGGTGTAGCCGCAGCCGTCCACGAGCATCACCTCTTCGAGGTGGGCCTTCGGGATGCCCGTGCAGCAGCGCTGCAGGGTTTCCGACGCCTGGATCCATTCGTCGATGTCGGCCTCGAAGCCGTTCGTGCGGCCCTTGGCGTTGTCGAACAGAGCGGGGCTGCCATCGCGGCCGGGGGCGTCGCCCGATACGAACTGCCTGCCCGGGCGTTTGGTGCCGTCGCCCTGGTCGAACAGGCGGACACCTTCGCCCCGCTGTGACCGCTGGGTGCGATCGTGCGAGATGGCCGCATGTTTGGTGCGGCGCCGGGCGTAAACCGCCGGGTCGGGGTACTTCGCCATGATCGTGACGCAGTTGCGGACTACGTGCATGCCGATGGTCTGCGCAATGTCGTCGGCATCGAACTTCCCGTGGACGGCGCCGATGATGCGCATGACCTCTCGCATCACCCGCTGGATGTACTCCTCGAGGGAGAGATCGAGGCGGGCGGTGGGCTGGATGTCGGTCATCGGCATGCTCCTGTCGTTGGGCGATGAGGGGGTGGTGGGGTGCTGATTGGTGTTGGCGGGAGGCTCCGTTCGTAGGCCCGGCTGCCCGGGCGGGTTGTCGAGGGTGAGTATGACGAAGGGGTGTGACACAGTTTCCGGGCGCCCGGGAAACGGGCGCCCGGAGTGCGTCAGACCTGCGGGCCCTGCGGGTCCTGCGAGTCCGGCGGGTCCTGCGAGTCCGGCGGGTCCTGCGAGTCCTGCGGGCCCTGGGCCCCCGCCGGCGGCTCGGTCTGCTCGGGCATCGCCGTGTAGTCGGTGCGGCGGCCCTTGCTGGTGCTGCGGCTGCGACTGAAGTTGCGCTTGGCCTGGGTGGCGTCCCAGTGCCCGCGCTGCAGATCGTCGGCATCGGCGAGCAGTTCATTGACCAGCGCCTCCGACATCGGCAGGACACTCGCCATGCGGGCGCCTCGGATGAAGTGCGTCGAGGCCTCACCGTGGTCACCGCGCTCGGCCGCCTCGCGGGCTTCCCGGCGGGCTTTGGCCACCTCCAGACGCAGGACCTCTTCGGTCACCTCCGAGCTGGCGCCCGGGTCGGTCTGGCCGCCGTCGCCGGCATGCACCACCACCGGCACGGTGACGGTATGGAGGGCGAGGTCGCCACCGGTCGATGCCCACCGAACGGTGAGTGTGGCGACGTCGACCCGGCCCGTCGCAGTGCTGGGACGAAGGTGGAACTTGGCCACCAGCTTGCGGCGCTCGCCGCCGTAGGCATCGCCCATCATCACCTGTACGCCGTTCGGCAGTTCGGTGATGGGGAACTCGTTCAGCACAGCCGTGGCGGCCACACCGGCGCTGGGTGTGATCTCCACCGACACGTTCTGGGCCACCACCGAGGCAAGGCCGCCGAACTCGTCGGCGAACACCTTGGCCGCCTGGTCGGGGCCGTCGCACCAGTAGTCGTTGCCCATGCCGGCATCGGCGAGAGCGGCCAGCAGTTCCTCGTCGTAGCCGTCGCTGAAGCCGATGAACGACGTGGTCACACCCTGCGTGTGACCGGTCTTCACCAGGGGCGCCAACTGGTTCATGCCAGTGAGGCCGGCGTTGGCGTGCCCGTCGGTGAGCAGGATGATGCGACGCAGTGCGTCGGGTCGGGGCTGCAGGGTCAGCATCTCCAACGCCTTCAGCCAACCCCCGGAGAGGTTCGTGGAGCCACCGGCGTGGATGGTGTTCACACGTTGCACGGCGGCGTCGACGTCGGTGTCGGCGAGCGGCACCACCATCTGCACCGTGTCGTCGAAGGCCACCACACCGAGGCGGTCGTCGGGCCCGGCGAGCCGTAGCAGGTGCGCAGTGGCTGACAGCACCGAGGCCAAGGGCTCGCCGGCCATCGAGCCGCTGCGGTCCAGCACCACCACCACGTCGAGCGGGGCGCGCTCCAACGGGTTGGCGGGCGGTGCGGCGAGCTCCAGCATCACGTGCACCACCTCGTCCACGAGCACGGTGACGAGGGTGCGGTCGAACTTGACGATGGGCTGCATGGACGGCTCCTTGTGGGGCTGTTTGGGGGGAACAGGTGTCCAACGCATCGACCCACCCGTCGCGTGACGTGATGGCGCTACACCGTTTTCCGGACATGCCGAACACTCCGAACGTGCCGCGCCGTCGTGTGTGACAGGGCAGAATCTGCGGGTGGCCATCCTCTTGCCGGCGGAGTTCGACCTCACCTCATTGGAGGAGAGCGAGCAGCAGGTCTGCGCGGCATTCCTGAAGGGGCTCGACGACACCTGGTACGTGGTGCCGCACGTGCCCATCACGGCCGAGGGCCGCGACAGTGAGATCGATGTGGTGCTGGTCTCGGCAGTGCACGGCGTGGTGTGTGTGGAGGTGAAGGGCGGCATCGTCACCGTGAAGAACGGCACCTGGTTCCAGTACGACCGCGAGTTGAAGCAGTCGCCGGTGACCCAGGTGATGAAGGCCAAGCACGATCTGCTGAAGCGGTGCCGCACGGTGAAGATCGATGTGAACCTGTTGCCGCTGCGCCACATCGTGGCGTTGCCGCACGTGGGCACCACACCGGCCGAAGGGCTCGGCGCGGAGGCACCGGCCGAGATCGTATTCAGCCGCACACAACTGGCGTTTCCAGCGGCGGCGCTCGACAAGGTGTTGAAGGAGAAGGCACCTATTCCTCCGGACGTGCTGGAGAAGTTCCTGCTCCTGCTGCGGCCCGACATCGAACTCGATGGCACCGAGGGACGGGTGCTGATGGTGGCGGCGAGTCGGTTGGAAGATGAGACGCGCGTGCACCTCAACAACGTGGTGGCGCTGGACTCCAACCGTCGAGTGTTGGTGACGGGTGGTGCCGGCACGGGCAAGACGATGCTGGTGGTGAAGTGGGCAAAGCGCGCCGTGCGCCGTGGCGAGCGCACGCTGGTGGTGTGCTTCAACAAGCCCATCGCCGGTGGCCTGCAGCAGCAACTCGAGGGCGAGAACCTCACGGTCAGCACGTTTCACGACGCCATCATCAAGCTGCTGGAACCTCACGGATTTCGCGTGGGCGGCAACCCCACGCCGGAGTACTGGCGCGACGCCATCACTGATGCGCTGGAGTTCCACGCGGCCGCAGTCGGCACCCCATTCGACTCGATCGTCGTGGATGAAGGGCAAGACTTCTACCCGCATTGGCTCGATGCGTTGCAGCGCTTGCTCGACCCCGCGGGCCCGCGTCGCCTGTTGATGGCGGCCGACCCGGCGCAGGCCATCTACGTGAAGCCGTGGTTGGCCCCCGACGACATGACCACGATGCAGTTGGTCTACAACCTTCGCAACTGCGGGGGGATCGCGAAGTTGGTGCAACGGCTCGGTGGTCCAGCCCCGTTGCCGTCGGCTCCGTTGGGCGACGCCGTCGTGCACCTCCACGCTGGTGGACATCGCGAGATTCGTAAGCGTGTACGCGACGCAGTGCATCGCCTCTCGAACGATTTCAATGTGCCCTTCAGCCAGATCGCCGTGCTCACCACGCGTTCCGACGTGCGTGATGCGCTGCACGAGAACCCACCCGACGACTGCCCGCTGGTGCGATGGGAACAGCGATGCGAGGAGGCCGTGCTCTGCGAGACCGTGCAGCGCGCCAAGGGGCTGGAGCGCATGGCGGTGGTGCTGGTGGAGATGTCGGGCGAGCCAGATCCCGTGTTGTTGTACGTGGGCGCCAGCCGCGCGGTGGCGTCGTTGCGGTTGGTGGGTCCGCCGGCGCTGGCGCAGGCGGCAGGCGTCACGCCGGGCCCCAGCGGCTCCGGCGCATCCTGACCCACGCCGACATGCTCAACTGTGCGTGGGGGACACCATGACTGATGCACCGACACTGACCGACACGATCGAGATCACCGCCGAGCAGCGCGCCGATTTCGCTGCCCGCGGCCACGCCGTGGTGCGCGGGTTGGCGAGCGCCGAGGAGGTGGAGTTCTTCCGTCCGGCCATCGAAGCCGGGGTACGCCGGTTCACGGCGAACCAGGCTGCGTTGGAAGATCGCGACACCTACGGCAAGGCGTTCCTCCAGGTGCCGAACCTGTGCTTCTTCGACGATGCGGTGCGTCCGTTCTCGTTCGCTCCCAGGTTCGCCAAGGCGGCCGCCGATCTGCTGGGTGTGGACGGCGTGCGGATGTATCACGACCAAGCGCTGTTCAAGGAGCCGGGTGGTGGGCACACACCGTGGCACCAGGACCAGACCTACTGGCCGCTCGACACCGATCGCACCGTCACCATGTGGATGCCGTTGGTCGACGTGCCGGCAGACGTGGGCAGCATGACGTTCGTGGATGGCAGCCATCGTGAGGGCAGCCTGGGCGGTTGGGTGATCGGCGACGAGTCGCAGGAGCAGTTCGCGGCGATGGTGCAGTCGCGGGGCATGGCCACCAGCACCCACGGGGCCATGCGCGCCGGCGACGCCACCTTTCATACGGGCTGGACACTGCACAGCGCGCCGGCGAACAACACCTCGCTGCTGCGCGGTGTGATGACGGTGATCTACGTGGCCGACGGTACGCGTGTGGGGCCCATCGACTCGCCGTATCGCGCGTTCGATCAGCAGATTTGGCTGGGTGGCGCAGAGCCGGGCTCGTTGGTTGGTGGCGAGCGCAACCCGTTGCTGTGGCCGGTGTGACTGGCCTGGTCGATCCGCAGCACGCGGCCAACCTGTTGGCCCGTCACGCGCGTGAACGCACCAGCCCGGCCACGCGTTGGGCCGACGGTGTGCCGCTGGGAAATGGTCGGGTGGGCGCAGTCGTGTGGGGCAACGGTTCGCCACTCGTGCTCACCCTCGACCACACCGGCAACTGGGATCGTCGGGGTGACACCCCGGAGATCGCCCCGCTCGATCAGTTCCTCGAAGCTCTCGCCGGCCGTCCGTCGTCGTGGCCTGCGTCGTGGCCGGTGCACATGCCTCGGTTCGACATCGTCACGCCCACTCGGCTGCCGCCGAGTCGACTGCTGTTGCATGGCCTCGGCGCCGTGGAGGGCATGACCCACGACCTCGCGTCCGCCGCTGTGGAGGTGCGTTGCAGCGCGGGGTCGTGCACCGTGTCGGTGCTCGCCGAGCACGACGTGGTGCTGGTGCGCGGCTCGGGTGCGGTGCCGCAGGTGGAACTGCACTGGCTCAGCGACCCGATCACGTGGGAGAGCCGCGTTGGTGGCCAGCCGGGTTTCGCGCCGCACCCCTCCGCGCTCTTCGCCGACCATCCTGCGCCGCTGCGCGTGCAGTCCGATGACGGTGAGTGCGTTGGCCACTCGGTGCCCGACGGCAGTGCCGTCGGCGCAGCGTGGAGTCTGGACGACGGCGAGGATGGTTGGACGCTGCTGGTGTCGTTGGCATCGTTGCGAAACGGCGCCGACGCCGATGCGGCGAGCGCCGCCGAGGAAATCTTGCGGTCCGTGAGCGCCGACATGGACGGCGCTGTCGCCACCCACCGAGCGTTCTGGCAGCAGTTTCATTCGCGCTCCTGGGTGTCGGTGCCCACGCCGTCGGTGGAGTCACTGTGGTTTGCCGAGATGGCCAAGCTCGGCTCTGCCGTGCGCGCCGATGGTCCTCCGCTGGGTCTGCAGGGCCCGTGGTCGCCGGATGGTCGAATGCCGCCGTGGGGTGGCGATCTCCATCACAACGTGAACGTGCAGTTCTCCTATGCCCCTTGCGCGGTCACGAACCATGGCGAGCTGTTGGAATCGTTGCAGCACTACGTGTCGACCGCCTTGCCGGAGTGGTCGATGCTGTCGAACGCGTTGTTCGGCGTGGACGGCTTCTTCGTGCCGTCGGCCACCGACGACGAGGGTCGTTGTCGCTACGAGTGGGCGATGGTGAACCTCGCCTTCTCCTCGGGCCCGTGGTTGGCGCAGGTACTGCACACCGGTTGGCGACACAGCGGCGACGACGCATTCCGTGTGGGTGTGTTGGCGCCGTTCATGCGCGGCCTCGCAGCACCATTGCTCGACCGTTTGGAGTTGGGCGACGACGGCCGCCTGCACGTGCCGTTCGGCTACTCGCCGGAGTTGGTGCCGAACGGGCAGGCGTGGGGTCGCGACCCCAACATCGACCTCGCGCTGCTCGGATGGCTCTTCGACGCGCTGGTGGAGTTGGAGGAACTGGAAGGCCACGACGCCACTCGATGGCGCGAGGCGTCGGCGTTGCTGGCACCGCTTCCCGCCGATGTGTCGTTCGGGGTGATGGCCGGTGTGCTCACCGGTCGGGATGGTGGGCTGCGGGTGCGGGCGGATGCGCCCCTCGAGCGCAGCCATCGGCATCACTCGCATCTGATGGCGATCCACCCCTTGCGTCGGGTGACGGCAAGCAACCCGGCTACTCGCGATCTCGCTGCTGCCTCGTTGCGTTCCCTGATGCTGAGTGGCCCGGGCGAATGGGTCGGGTTCTCCGCGCCGTGGGCCGCATCCATCGCTGCGCTTGCGGGCGATGGCGATGTGGCGCTGGGCCACCTCTGCGACTATGCCGAGCGCTGGGTGGGGCCATCCACGTTCCATGTGCAGGCGAGCGTTCGGGGTGAAGTGCCGACGGTCTGGAACGAACTCGGTGCAGCAATGGGCGGTGATGCCCTCAGCTTGGAGGCCGGGTTCGCCTTCGTCGCGGCGGTCGCCGATCTCTTGCTGCACGATCACGATGGGGTGGTGTCGGTGTTCCCTGCGTTGCCGTCGGCGTGGCCCGACGCGGCGTTTGCGGGTCTGCGTGCTGCGGGCGGGTTCGAGGTGGCGGCGCAGGCCGCCGCAGGCTGTGCGGTGTCGGTGTCGGTACTGGCGCATCGCGATGCCGAACTCGTGCTGCAGTTTCCCGCCGACGCCGGCCGGGTGGAGGTGCGGCGCTCGATGCTCGCGGGGGAGCGTTTCGACTGGCTCAGTCCATCGTGATGGAGATCACCGCGCGTCGTAGCCGATGGTTCACATATTGCGCGAAATGCTCAGAAAACTTGTGAATAAATCCGCCTCTACCTCTTGTACATCTGGAATAGATCAAGCAACATAGTCAGATCGGTGACGGCGAGAGTCACCGGAACGGGGATGGGAGTTCTTCATGCGGGATCGTGAAGAGGGAATGGAGCATCGGCGCCGCGGAAGAGTGTGGCGTTGACTCCGCTTCTGTCGTCGAGTTGATGAAGCCGCCCCTGGCACAACAACTCGACGGCGGAAGCCCCTCCCGTTCAGGCGCTTTGCGCTGATGTCGTAACGTTCACCGGCATGAATCGCCTGTCGCCTCGGGTTCGCCGTGTGCTCTCCGTCGTCCTCGCAGTGGTGGTTGCGCTCAGTTTGTCGGTCGCCCTCATCGGAGCGTGGGTGCAAAGCACACTGTTCGATGCATCAGCACTGAGTCGTCGTTCGGTGCACGCGCTGGACAGCGAGGCGGTGCGCCATCAAGTGGCGGTGCAGCTCACCGATCAGCTGGTGAAGAGCGGCAATCGACAGGTCATCGCCTTCCGTCCCGCGGCGCAACTCACCGTGGAGGCCCTCGTCGACTCCGACGCCTTCAAGTCGCTGTTCGCAACTGCGGTGCGGCGAACCCACGGGTCGTTGTTGGCGGGCACGGGAGCCAAGGGGCTGGACCTGTCGGACACGCTCGAACTGTTGGCATCCGGGCTGTCCTTGAACAGCCAGGCGAAGTCGCTCACTTCAGGGGCACCCAAAGGCGGATCGTTCGCCGACACCGTGAGCGCGGTGGCCAACCTCCCGATCTGGGATTGGCGGCAGATGCTCTTGAACATCGAGGGCGTTGCCGTGGTGTTGAGTCTGGCCTGCGCCGTCGGCTCGATTCTGGTGGCGTACAACCGTCGCAAGGGTGTGGTGCGTGTCGGGGTGGCAGCAGTGGCCGGCAGTGGTCTGGCGTTCCTCGCCATCTTGGTGGTGACGCACTACGCGCGGCAGATGGTGAACGACTCCGATCTCCGTCAAGCTGTCGGCGACGCCATCTGGGCGGTCACGTCCGATCTACGCGCCCGAGCCGTCGCGTTCGCGTTGATGGGTGTGGTGGTGGCGGCCGCAGCGGCGCCGAACGAGCGGTTCGCCCCCGAACAACTGCGCTCGAGTGCGCTCGACCGCTATCAGCGGGTTCGCGCGTCGGTCTGGGGCACCGCCGGGCTTGCAATGGCACTGGTGGTGGTCGGGCTGATGATCATCACGTGGCCGCAGGCGACCAGCGAGATCGTGATGTGGATGCTGGGCCTCGGCATGGTCTTCACCGCAGCCCGACTGACAGTTGGTTTGGCACAACGGGTTGGTTTGCCAGCCGATGATGGGCAGCCGGCGAAGCGCAGTTGGTGGGGATGGAGCATGGCGGTGATGGGTGTGGTGGCCATCGCTGGGCTGTTCAGCTACGTCTCCGTCAGTAGCGCTCGGGCCAGTGCCGAGGGTGCGTACGCGCGCACCTGCATGGGCAGCGAAACGCTGTGCGATCGGCGGCTCGACCAGATCACCCTCGCCGGCGCGCACAACGCCATGTCGTCGCCTGCCTACAAGGGCTGGCTGTTCGCCGAGCAGATCGAAAGCATCGGCGGTCAGCTGAACAAGGGTGTACGCGTGCTACTCATCGACGCGCACTACGGCCGTCAGTCCACGGTGAAGGTGCCGGGTTCGAACGTGAACCTCACCGTCACCGACATCGCCGCCGAGTTCGCCGTGCCCGATGCCGAGGTGCCGGATGCCGCGTTGAAAGCCAAGGCCGAGGCGTTGGCTGCCGATGCATCGAAGGTGGGCAGCAGCCCGCGTGGCGTGTACCTGTGTCACAACTACTGCGAGTTGGGTGCAGTGACGATGACCGACGAGATGAGTGCGGTGCGCCGGTTCCTTCAGACGAATCCGGATCAGATCGTGATGATCGTGGTGCAGGACGCTGTGTCGTCGAAGGATGTGGTGAAGGTGGTCACCGACGCCGGTCTGCTGGACCATGTGGCCACGCTCACGCCCGGGCAACCCCTGCCGACGTTGGGCGAGTTGGTGGACAACGACAAGCGGTTGGTGATGTTCGCCGAACGCGGCGATGGCGACGCGCCGGATTGGTACCCGCGTGCGTACGAATGGTTCGAAGAGACCCCCTACAAGTTCGACCAGATCAGCGAGTTCAACTGCGATCCGAACCGCGGCACCGAGGGCAACCCGCTGTTCCTGATGAACCACTGGGTGGGCCGTTCGCCGCCTGATCCGAAGTTGGCGAAGAAGGCCAACGCCACAGCGGTGCTGGGTGTGCGGGTGCGTGAGTGCGTGTCGAAGCGCGGTCGGGTACCCAACGTCATCGCCGCCGACTTCGCCACCACCGGCGACATCGTCGCCACCGCGCGGCAGCTCACCGACACCCCGTAGCGGTCGTCTCACCGAAGCCCGTCGCCGTCTCCCATCGGCCCCGACCGTGGCGGATGTGGCAGGCTCGCCCGATGGCGTTCGAATCGGTGTCCGGGTACTGCTGGCCTCAATCCATCGCGCACGGCGGCACGGTCGCCCTGCATCTGTCGTCCACGGGTGGTCGCCCCGTGCACGTGGAGATCGCCCGAGTGGGCTGGAAGCGCGAGATCGTGTGGCAGGACAACGTGCCGGCTGGCGATCACCCCACACCGCGCAACGCGTCGGCCGAAGGCTGCGACTGGCCAGCCGCCTGCACGGTCACCGCGGGCAGCGAGTGGTGCAGCGGCTACTACGAGGTGGTGCTCACCATCGACATCGATGGCCGTCGGCGCACCGACCACGCGTTCTTCGTGGTGCGGCCACCCGCCGACAGCCCGAACCGAATCCTGCTGCAGTTGGCCACGAACACCTGGGCCGCCTACAACGACTTCGGCGGCCAGAACCTCTACACCGGTGGCACTCGATCGTCGTTGCAACGCCCGATGGCTCGCGGCTACCTGCACAAGCCGGCTGGCGCTGGCCGTCGCGTCACCACCACGAACCCGCCCGACCCCGATATGAACACGCACGTGGGCTATCTGCGGCGCCACCACCTGTCGCCGTATGCCGGTTCGGCTGGTTGGCCCGACTGGGAGTTGCCGTGCCTGGCGTGGGCCGAGCGCGAGGGCTTCGGCATCGACGTGTGTGCGAACGCCGATCTCGAGGAATATCCGCGCATCGTGGATGGCTACTCGCTGCTGTTGTCCGTCGGCCATGACGAGTACTGGTCGGGCCCCATGCGCGACACCGTGGAGGCCTTCATCGCTCGCGGTGGGAACGTGGCGTTCTTCTCCGGCAACACGGCGTTCTGGCAGGTTCGCATGGAAGACGCCTCGCCCGAAGGGCCAGCTGCAACGATGGTGGGCTACAAGGCGCAGATGAAGAGCGACCCTGCGTTCGGTGTTCGCAACGGTGAACTCACCACCATCTGGAGCGACCATCTCATTGGCCGACCCGAGAACCACATGACCGGCGTCAGCTTCTCCCGCGGTGGTTACCACCGCATCGGCAAGCGCGTCACCAACGGTGCCGGCGGCTACACGGTGCATCGTCCGCAGCACTGGATCTTCGAGGGCACCGGCATCGACTACGGCGACGTGCTGGGTGCCTCGGCCACCGTGGTGGGTTACGAATGCGACGGGTGCGACTTCACGTACCGCGACGGCCTGCCGTACCCCACCGGCTCGGACGGCACGCCCGAGAACTTCGAGATCCTCGGCACCGCGCCCGCCGCCCACTTCACCCGCACCACGGCGGCTCGTCCCCCTCGCCCGGAGGACCCGTCGGAGTTGGAGTTCATCTCCAGCCGGGTGTTCGGCGAGCGTGGCCACGAAGACCGCATCGCGCATGGTCACGCCGTGCTGGGTACCTACGTGTCGGCCGGTGGCGGCACGGTGATCACCTCGGGCTGCACCGACTGGGCACACGGCTTGGCCGAACGCGACCCGCAGATCGAGCGCATCACGGCCAACGTGCTCACCCGCCTCGGCTAACCCCCGCCTGCCGCGGTCGCTCAGTTGACGCTGATGAGCTCGCCGGTGATGACGATGCGGTACTTCGTGGTGGTGCCCGGGCCGGTTCCAAAGTCGGGGGTGGAGCACGCCACCAACTGTGCCGTGATGGGCGGCCACAGGGTGGCCATCGCCGCAATGGCTCGGTAGGTGGGCGGGGTGATGTGCCGCCCCACCACGCGGTAGTTGTACCAGTGACCGTTCGCGCTCTTCAGCGAGAAGCCACTGCCGACGGGAATGTTGTTCAGTTGGTTGAAGACAGCGCCGTGCGCGGTGCGGTGGCCGAACACCAACACGTTGCCCATGGCACCCAAGGTGCTGTGGCTTCGGTAGGCGGCGCCACCGCCGCTGTTGGCCGCAGCATCCAGGTTGTCGCTGCGCGGCACCACCACGGGTGCGATCTTGGTGATGCCTCGGCCCGTCGAGGGGTTCAGCTCGGTCCATCGCACCGCAACCACGCGGGAGGGCTTGATTGCACGGTTCTTCACCGGGAGACTCGTAGCGCGCGGCGGCGTGCCCAGGTACCAGCCCACTACGTCGACGGTGAGGTGCGCCCCGCTTGCCGAGGTGAGAGCCACCCCACGAGTGCTGGTGCGCAGCAGCGCGTGCGCGGCCACCTTCGAGCGCGGTGCGCCCACGGTGCTCACTGCCACGCCACTGCCGGGCACGCCGGCGGGTCGGGCCACGAGGCGTTCGGCATCCCACGCTTCGGCGGACACGATGTTCGCGGCCACCGCTGCAACCGGGAGACCCAGGCCGGAGGTGAACTCGGTGGTGAACGGGCCGAACGGTGCCAGCTTGACGGGGGAGGTCTTGGTCATCAGTCGGCGGTGCGCGGTGCCGGGAATGAACAGTCCGGCAGTGGAAGCTTGGTTCGACGCGCCGGTGAACCAGCCGATCACTTCCACGGTGACGGTTGCGCCATCGGAGGCGTAGATGCGCATCTTCACGTTGGTGCTCGTGACCGGCACGATGGTCTGGTTCGAACGTGGTTGGTTGCGCTGGCTGATCGACAGGGTGGAGGCGTTCGGTCGGTTCCGTCCGTACGCATACGCAGCCACGAAGCCGGGCGCAGCGTCCTGCACCGTGACATTCACGATGGCGGCCGACGACGACGCGGGCACGCCCCCTGCAGCCAGGTTCACCACCACGTCGCCTTTGGCGCCGATGCGGCGTCGGTCCATCGCCGTCAGCGGCCGCTGTGCCAGCACGAGCCTTCCGGCGGCGACAGCGTTCGTGACGGGTACGTAGTAGCCCACGAGATCGATGGTCATGTTCATGCCCGGCGTGTGGAACAGGTCGATGGAACCGGCCACACCGAGCTTCACCGTGGTGAGGTTGGCCACGCTGATGAGCGCTGACTCCGTGACCACGTTCGACTGCCCAGTCACGGTGCCGCCGGCGGGAATCGCGGCAATCGTGCCGGCGGTGGCACCGCCCGCAGCCGTGATGTTCACGACGACCGCAGTGGCGTTCGCGGGCACGCCGCGAGTTCCGGCGACGCGCACTCGAATGTGGTTCGATCCCAAGCGAACGAACCCGAACCGGCCCGCCGACGCGCGTGTCTCAACCAGTCGCACCTGAGTAGCGGTGACGAACTTGGATGTTCCTGCGGGAAGCGCTGCCGCTACCGACGCGGCCGGAACGGCGGCGATGGCGCTCAGTAGGAGCGCGACGGCGAGAAAGGCGGAGCGAAGGCGGCGCATGACAGGGAACAGTGTGGCGCATGCGGAGGGTGATGGGCGGTCACCCTCAATGGACAGTTCGCGCAAAATCGTCAAGTAACTGTGCCTCTGTGCCGAAGATGCTGTCGATGAAACGTCGTTGGTGGACCAGCAGTGTCGTAGGGGGTGTGGCGGTGGGCCTCGGTGCCACCACCATCAGCCTGTTCATGAACCACGTGGTCACCGCCTCTCCGATTGATTCGGGCCTCGGTTGTCCGAAGCGCACGGCGGAGTTGGCGGCCACCATCCACTATTCGATGAACGGGGCGTACCCCTCGTCGCTCAGCCAACTGTCGGACGACGGGTTCAACCCCCCGAATCTGTCGTCCGACGGGTTGGTGGCGCACACGGACGAGTGGACGCTGCGAATGGTGGCTGCAGTGCCACCGATCTTCTCCTGCGACTGATCGTTTCCTCCCAGGCGCAGAAGTACACACGGCTGGGCATGTTTGCGGGAGCGTGCCTGGCCGTGTGCTGAATGCCCGAGGCGCGCGACGCGTGGCCGATGCGGGCAACATGGTGCCTATGCGTGATCTTCGAGACATCTGGAACAGCGGCGGTACGGCGGTAGGCGCGTGGGTGCTGCTGCGCGAGCCGCTCATCGCCGAGAGCGCAGCGCTGGCGGGTTTCGACTATGTCAGCCTCGACCTCCAGCACGGCCTGCTCAGCTACAGCGATCTCGAGGGGATGGTGCAGGCGGTGGTGGCCGGTGGCTCGGTGCCGTTGGTGCGTACCCCGTGGCTCGACCATTGGATGATCGGCCGCGCGCTCGACGCCGGTGCCGCCGGTGTGATCGCTCCGATGGTGAACAACGCCGCTGATGCGGAACGGGTGGCGCAGGCGTGCCGGTATGCACCGCAGGGCAACCGCAGCATCGGGCCCATCGCCGTAGGCGTTCGCCAACCGAACTACTCGGCCACGGCGAACGACCGAGTGCTGTGCATCGTGATGATCGAGACGAAGGAGGCCGTCGACAACATCGACGCGATTCTTTCCGTGCCCGGCATCGACGCGGTCTACATCGGCCCCAGCGATCTGTCGTTGTCGTACGGCCTGCCGCCGTCGGCAGAGCAGAAGGACCCGGTGTTCCTGGACGCATTGCAGAAGGTGTACGACGCCTGCATTCGCCACGGCGTGGTGCCGGGCATCCATGCCAACTCCGCGGTGGCGGCAGATCGTCACGCGCTCGGCTATCGGATGATCACTGTGGGGTACGACCTCGGGCCCATGCAAACGGCGATGGCCGCCGACCTCCAGGTGGGGCGCAGCCTGCAATGAGCGCTCGCGTCGGCACGGTGGTGATCGGCGCCGGCCCGGGGTGAAGTGGGACAGTTCGTTGCCAAAAACAGTGTTCCAGGGCTGAATTTCTCACTTCGACGAGCATCGTCAAGAAAACTGTCCACGTTTCCTCAAGTTCTGGACACCTTGTCCCGAAACACATCTGGGAATCAGCCAGGGATGTGGGAATGAACGAGGCAAACGGACAAGCACGGTGCAGCACGCTGCGATCCTGGGTTGGGGCGCTGCTGATGATCGCGTCGTCGGGCCTGCTCGTCGGCTGCGGCCTGTGGAAGGTGAGCAACACCGACTTCGACGGCGGTGGGTCGGAGGTGGCTGAAGCCGCCGGTTGGACTCGCATGGCGGCCTCGCAGCACTACCTCTTCGTGGTGAACGTGCTGCCCGGCGAGGAGATGTTCTCTCACGCCGCTCACGAGGCGCACCATCCCACCGAGGGTGAGCTGGTGATCGATGGCGAAGGCCTGCCGCTCGGCCCCAACGTGCGTCATGTGGAAGCCCACGTCTACGACCTCGCCACCGGGTTGGCGATCAGCAAGCAGGCTCCCATCATCGAGCTCACGAACCGCACCACGGGCGAGGTCACGCAGGTGCCGGCAGCGCTGATGCACGACGTGAACATCGGGGCGCTCGACCTCCACTTCGGCAACAACGTGCACGTGGCGCCCAGTAGCGATATCAGCGTGAAGATCTCTCTGCAGGGTGAGGAGGTGTCGGTCGATGGCCACCTCGATTGAGACGCAGCAGCGTTCGTGGAGCCGCCGGGTTCGCGACCTGCCGGTGGGCAAAAAGCTGTTCAGCGGGTTCCTCTCGCTGGCGCTGGTGTTGGGCCTCGTGGTCGCCTGCCTGTTCTTCACTGTCAACACGTTGGGTGATGCGAACCACGCCATCGTGGGTGTGGCTGCCAAGCGCAGCGAGCTGGCAGATCACCTGCGCTTCGCCGCCGCAGATCTGCGCGGCGCCCAGCAGGCGTATGTGCTGGAAGGCGGCACGTCGCGGCAACAGTTCGAGGAGGCCACGAGCCGCTTCGAAGGCACGCTCGACGAACTGCGTCTGATGGTGGACGATGGCGTGGAGGCGACACTGCTGCGCAAGATCGCCACCGGCTATCAAACCTTCCTGTCCACCGACCAGATGATCTGGAATGCGATGCAGCAGAGTCGGCCGACGCTGGCTACCAACCTGGCGCTCGGCGCCGAGAGTCTGGCGTTCGGCTTTATGGCCGAGGACGCAGAGAAGCTGTCACTGCACGCCGACCAAGATCGCCAGGCGGCTGTGGCCGACTTCGAGCGCACGTCGCGCAATGCGCGTGATCTGGGCATTGCGCTCAGCGTGCTGGCGTTGTTCGTGATGGTGTTGGCCAGCCTGGTGATCACTCGCCTCATCCGTGATCCGTTGGCCCGGGTGCAGCACGCCGCCGAGCGTGCGGCCGATGGCGACCTGTCGGCCTCGGCCGATGTGGACAGCGACGACGAAACCGGACGCCTGGCGAGGGCGTTCAACACCATGCTGGCGAAGCTGCGTCAGCGTGAGGAACTGCTGCTGGGCGACCATCGTCGCCAGGAGCTGCAGACCAAGGTCTATAAAGCGTTGGAGATGGCCGACGACGAGCAAGCGGCGCTGGAGGTGGTGGGCCGCACGTTGGGAGCCGTTCTGCCCGACCGACCTGCCGAGCTACTGCTCGCGGACAACTCCAAGGCGAATCTCGAGCAGTCGGTGGTGTCGGGCCCTGTGCCCGACGGCCCTGGCTGCCCGGTGAATTCGCCATTCTCGTGCGTCGCCGTTCGCGGTGGCGCCGCCGTCACCTTCGAGAGCAGCCGGGCCATCGATGCCTGCCCGCACCTGCGCGACCGTGGCGGCGACCCGTGCTCGGCGGTGTGCGTGCCGGTCACGTTCATGGGTCGGGCCATGGGTGTGTTGCACGTGACGGGTGAGGAGCACGTGCTGCCGCAGCCCGTGGAGATCGATGCCCTGTCGTCGCTGTCGGCGCAGGCCGGCGCTCGCATCGGCATGTTGCGCACCATGACTCGCACCTCGTTGCAGGCAAGCACCGACGGCCTCACTGGCCTGATGAACCGCCGCACGTTCCAGTCGCGCATCCGGGCGATGCGCCGTGGCGGCGTGCAGTTCTCGTTGGTGATGGCCGACCTGGATCACTTCAAGCGCTTGAACGACACCCACGGCCACGAGATGGGCGACCGTGCACTCACCACGTTCTGCTCGGTGGCCGAAACCATGCTGCGCCAGGGCGACCTGATGGCGCGCTGGGGTGGCGAGGAGTTCGCCTTCGCACTGGTCGGCGTCAGCCCCAGGGCCGCCGCCGAGGTGCTCGATCGTGTGCGCCTGGAGTTGTCGGTGCGCCTCAGCACTAGCGACCTTCCCGGCTTCACCGCCAGCTTCGGCGTGGTGGATGCCAGTGCGTGCGACAGCCTCGACGACGCCGTGCGCC
>CAIXIJ010000052.1 GCA_903919455.1 uncultured Acidimicrobiaceae bacterium
GCCCGCGGTATGGACGTGAACTCGCTCGACCCGTCGCGTGCGTACTGCGACACGTGCCAGATCTTCATGACGGCCGTGTACGAAACGCTCGTCGGTCTCGACAAGGACAACAAGACGCTCATCCCGCGTCTCGCCACCAAGTGGGAAGGCAACGCCGATCAGACCGAGTTCACCTTCACGCTCGACCCGAAGGCGAAGTTCGCCGACGGCTCGGCCGTCACGAGCGCCGATGTGAAGTTCTCGTGGGAGCGTCTCGCCGGCCTGCAGGGTTCGTCGTCGTACCTCGTGTCCACCATCAAGACCATCGACACGCCGGATGCGCAGACGGTGAAGGTCACCCTCACCCAGAGCAACTCGGCGTTCCTGGCCCAGGTGAACGCCAGCTACCTCGGCATCATCAACTCCAAGCTCGCCGAGGCCAACGGCGCCACCGCCGACCCGGCCACCGACAAGGGCGAGGAGTGGTTCCTGAAGAACTCCGCCGGCTCCGGTCCGTTCACGCTCACGAACTACCAGTCGGGCTCCGAACTGCGCCTGGCGCGTAATGACGCCTACTGGGGCACCAAGGCCAACTTCCCTGAAGTGGTCATCAAGGAAACCCCCGACGCCGTTACCCAGCGTCAGCAGCTCGAGGCCGGTTCGGTCGACATCGCGATGCAGATCTCGAACGATGCCGCCAAGGGTTTGAACAACCCCGACGTGGTGGTGAGCCAGGTGCCGAGCTTCAACTACGTGTACCTCGCCATCAGCCCCGGTGCCAAGGGTGCCGAAAAGCTCACCGCCAAGGTTCGTGAGGCAATGCGTCTGGCGCTCGACTACAAGGGTCTCATCGATGCCACCGTGGGCGGCGCAGGCCAGTTGCAGGCTTCGCCCATCCCCAACGGTTTCGCCGGCTCCGACGGTCTTGCCGCTCCGGCGCAAGACCTCGAGAAGGCCAAGAGCCTGCTGGCCGAGGAGGGTGTCACCGACCTCACCCTCGACGCCACCTACCCGTCGCTGAACGTGTACGGCGTGGATTTCTCCACCGCCATGCAGAAGGTGCAGACCGACCTGAAGGCCGTAGGCATCACCCTGCAGCTCAACCCGGTGGAGATCTCCGTGTGGGCCGACAAGATCGGCTCCGACGGCATCCCGGTCACCATGCTCTACTTCGCTCCCGACCACACCGACAGCAGCCAGTACGTGCAGTACTTCGGTCTGCTCGAGGGTTCGCAGTGGCAGGGCTGGTCGAAGGCTGAAGTGAACAGCAGCGAGGCCGACCAGTTGGCCAAGGCCTTCGCCGAGCAGGACGCCACCAAGCGTGCGGCGCTCTACAACGAGTTGGGCACGGCGATGATCAACGACAACGTGATCATCCCGGTGGTGAACCCCAACCTGTTCCTCGCAGCTCGCAAGGACATCAAGGGCCTGTACTACAGCGCCTGCTGCAACCTGGTCCTGTCGGACCTCGGTCGCGGCTGATTCCAGCGTCTGAAACATCAGGTATCGAGGCAGAGCTGGGTGATGTGACCTGAAGCGCTACCTCTTTCGACGAATCGCGGTGATGCCGTTTCTCCTGTTCGGCATCGCCTCGATCGTCTTCCTGGTGTCGCGCCTCACGCCGGGCGACCCGTTGGTCACCATTGTGGGCGAGCGCAACCTGAACAACCCCGAGATCGTGGCCGCAGCGAAGGCTCGCTGGGGCCTCGATCAATCGGTGTTGACGCAGTACGGCCACTACATGAAGAACCTGTTGCACGGCGACATGGGTACGTCGTTCACCACCCGCGAACCGGTGGTGCACGACCTGTGGTTGCGTCTGCCGGCCACGTTGGAACTCACCATCTATGCGTTGTTCGGCGGTGTGATCGTGGGTGTCACGCTGGGCGTGTTGGCAGCACGCCATCGCAACAAGTTCATCGATCACATCGCCCGGTTCTTCGCGCTGATGGGTTCGTCGCTACCGGCCTTCTGGGCAGGTCTGCTGCTGCTCTACGTGTTCTATGCGCGGCTCGGCTGGCTGCCCGGTCCGGGCCGCATCGACCCGCGTGGTGTGGCCCCCGACAAGGTCACCGGCTTCTACACCGTCGACTCGTTGCTCCAGGGCGACTTCGCGCTGTTCAAGGATTCGGTGATGCATCTCATCCTGCCCGCCACCGTGTTGGGGTGGGGCGTAGTGGGCATCGTGTCGAGGTTGGTGCGCGCCAGCCTGCTCGACGAGTTCAGCATGGACTACGTGCGTGTCGGCCGAGCCATGGGTCTGCGCGAACGCACCGTGGTGAACCAGCACGCGTTGCGCAATGCGCTGCTCCCCACCATCACCATCGTGGCGTTCACGTTCGCCTTCCTCCTCACGGGCGCGGTGCTCACCGAGACCGTGTTCTCGTGGCCCGGTGTGGGTAGCTACGCCGTGGACGCCAGCCGCAACCTCGACTACCCGGCCATCATCGGCGTGACGCTGCTGGGGGGCACGGCGTTCTTGCTCACCAACCTGTTCAGCGACATCGCGTATGCGTTCGCCGACCCGCGGATCCGGCTGTCATGACCCACGTGAACAGCGCGACCGATGTCATCGCTCCGCCCCGGCGCTTGCGCAAGGGCCGGCCCGAGTGGCTGCGCGGCCCCGCGCTGGTGGGCGTCATCGCGATCGTGGCCTGGGTGCTGGTGGCGCTCACCGTGCCGTGGTGGACGCCGTACGACCCACTCGCCTCGGTGGGCGATCGTCTGGTGGGGCCCAGCCTCAAGCACCTGATGGGCACCGACCAGTTGGGTCGCGATGTGTTCACCCGCACGCTGTGGGGCAGTCGCACGTCGTTGCCGGTGGCGTTCGTGGTCATCGTCTCGTCGGTCATTCTCGGCACGCTCGTGGGTGCCGTCTCCGGCTTCTTCGGCGGCTGGATCGATGCCGTGCTGATGCGCTTCGTCGACATCACGATGGCGTTCCCGCCCATCCTGCTGGCCATGGCCATCACCGCCTCGCTGGGGCCCGGTGTGCGCAACGCGCTCATCGCCATGGTGCTGGTGTGGTGGCCCATCTACGCCCGTCTGCTGCGCGCCCAGGTGATCGCCGTGAAGCAGCGCGAGTACGTGGAGAGCGCCGAGGCGATCGGTGTGAAGCGGTTCACCATCCTGCGGCGCTACGTGTTGCCGATGGCGTACACGCCGGTGTTGGTGAACGCCACGATGGACTTCGGCCAGGTGGTGTTGCTCACTGCGTCGCTCAGCTTCATCGGCCTCGGTGCCCGCCCGCCGTCACCCGAGTGGGGCGCGATGATCACCGAGGGCGCCACCCAGTTCTACAGCTGGTGGATCGCCACGGCTCCGGGCCTTGCCATCTTGATGGTGGTGTTGGCGTTCAACTATCTGGGCGACGCGCTGCGCGACTCATTCGACGTGAAGGCAGGGCTGTGATGGCCGAGCCCGTGCTGAGTCTGCGCGACCTGCGCGTCACGTTCCCGACGCCGGCTGGTCCGGCGCGTGCCGTGCGCGGCATCGACCTCGACGTGATGGCCGGTGAGTCGGTTGCCGTTGTGGGCGAGAGCGGTTCGGGCAAGAGCGTCACGATGCTCGCCACGCTGGGTCTGTTGCCGAAGGCCGAGGTGAGCGGCAGCGTGCGTTACAACGACACCGAGCTCGTGGGCGCCGATGTCGATACGTTGCGTTCGGTGCGCGGCCGTCGCATCTCGATGGTGTTCCAAGACCCGATGACCAGCCTGAACCCGGTGCTCACCATCGGCAAGCAGATGGCGTTGGTGATGAAGGCGCATCAGCCCGAGCTCAGCAAGAAGGACTGCCGTTCGAAGGCCGTGGACTTGCTGCATCAGGTGGCCATTCCGCAGGCCGCTCGGCGCATCGATGCGTACCCGCACGAACTGTCGGGTGGCATGCGTCAGCGAGTGATGATCGCGATGAGCATCGCCAACGACCCTGAGGTGCTGATCGCCGACGAGCCGACCACGGCACTCGACGTGACGGTGCAGGCGCAGATCATGGAGCTGCTCCAGACGTTGCGGGTGGAGAAGAACCTGGCGCTGGTGCTCATCACCCACGACCTCGGTGTGGTGGCGGGCAGCGCCGATCGTGTGGCCGTGATGTACGCGGGTCGCATTGTGGAGCGCTCACCGGTGCGCGACCTGTTCGCCGATCCGCAGCACCCGTACTCGCGGGCACTGTTGGAATGCCTGCCGCGTCTCGACCAGAAGCAAGAGGTGGTCAGCTCCATCGGTGGCACGCCGCCGAACCCGGCCGACCTGCCGACCGGTTGCCCGTTCGCGCCGCGCTGTCCGATGGCGTTGCCGTCGTGCACGCAGGCCGAGCCCACCCTGGTGCGCTTCCGCACCAGCGAGGTGGCGTGCAACATCGTCAGCGGTGGCGATCGAGCGGAGGCGCAGGCATGACCGCGCCGCTGCTGCAGGTCTCCGATCTGGTGAAGGAGTTCAAGGTGCGCGCCGAGAGCGGCAAGCCCGGGGTGCTGCACGCCGTGAGCGGTGTGAGCCTGTCGTTGCAGGCCGGCGAGACGTTGGCGTTGGTGGGCGAGAGTGGCTGCGGCAAGAGCACCACAGGTCGTTGCGTTCTGCGCCTCACCGAACCCACCAGCGGCTCGGTGGTGTTCAACGGCACGAGCCTGTTGGAGCTGGATCACGAAGCCATGCGGCGCATGCGACGCAACCTGCAGATCGTGTTCCAAGACCCGCAGGCGTCGCTGCATCCGC
>CAIXIJ010000053.1 GCA_903919455.1 uncultured Acidimicrobiaceae bacterium
GAACGCTTCGCCCCGCTGGTAGAGGCCGTGTTCGCACGCGGTGCCCTGCCGTTGCCGGTGCGGGTGGGCGACCGTTCGCTCACCACCGACGAACCCATCATCGATGCGGTGCAATCGGTGCTGTCGTTGGTGTCGGGCCGAGCCACCCTCACGGAAGTGCTGTCGCTGGTGCAATACGCACCGGTGCGTCGGCGTTTCGGGTGGGATATCGAAGAGGTCGAACAGATCGCCGAGTGGGCGGCAGCCTTGGGGGCCCGCTGGGGCCTCACCGCCGAACACCGTGCCGTCTGGGGCCTGCCGGGCAACATCGCCACCGGCACGTGGCGGTCCACCGTGGATCAGTTGTTGGCCGGCATGGCCATCGCCGCGCCCACCCCGCACATGGTGCTGGGCGAGGTGGCGCCGTTCGACGACCTGTCCACCAACGACTTCGAGCTCGTTGGTTCGCTCGCCGACCTGCTCGTCCGTCTGCTCGACGTGCACACTGCAGTGCAGGGCGAGCGACCCGTGGCCGACTGGATCTCGATGCTGCACGGATTGGTCGACGAATTCTGTGCGCTGGATCCCGACGAGCCGTGGCGTCGGCAGGGCGTCCATCGCGAACTCTCCGACATCCTGCGCGGCGCCCGCTCGATCACCGATCCCGATGCAACGTGTGCGGTGCCGCTGTCGTTGGCCGACGTGCGTGCGCTGCTGGCCGATGCTCTGTCCGAGCGCCCTGGTCGGCTGCCGCTGCGCAGTGGTTCGGTCACGGTGAGCTCCATGGTGCCCCAGCACGGTGTGCCGGCCCGCGTGATCTGCCTGCTCGGCCTCGACGATGGCGCCCTGCGCAGCGGCACCTTCGATGGCGACGACGTGCTGGGTCTGCGTCCATGCCTGGGCGAGCGCCACCCGCGCCACGAGAGCCGGCAACTGCTGCTCGACGCCGTACTCGGTGCCGGAGAACGGCTCATCATCACGTGCAACGGGGCCGACCTCACCACCAACAAAGAGACGCCATTCATCGTGCCCGTGGTGGAACTGCTCGGCGTGCTCGGTGCGCTTGCACCCCTCGACCGAAAGTCGGCGCCGTTGGTGGTGCGCCACCCGCGCCACGGATTCAACGAACGAGCCCTGCAGCCCGGCGTGCTGCAGCCCGGTAACCCGCAGCCGTTCACGTTCGACCCCGACATGCTCACCGCCGCCAACGCCCGCCGCCTGGCGCAGGCCGACGTGCCGGAGTTCACCGTGTCGCCGTGGGCGCTGGCACCCGTTCCCCTTGGCACCCTGGATCTCGATCGTCTCACCGAGGTGGCCGGCAACCCGGCGAAGGTGTATCTGCAGGGTCGGCTCGACATGCGGGTGCCCGACGAACTCGAAGCACTCGACGACGGTCTGTCGGTGGATGTGGAGCCGCTTGGCCTGTCGGGTCTCGGCCGCGATCTGCTGTCGGTGCGCCGCAAGGGTGGCATGCCCGAGGATTGGAAGGATGCCGCCCGGCTCAACGGTGCGCTGCCGCCGGGCGAGTTGAGCACTGCCGTGCTGTCGCAGGTGGCCGACCAGGTGGGCCTGCTCGAGGGCTTGTCGATGCAGTGGGGTCTGCCACTCACGGCATCCGACGATCTGCTCATCGACCAAGAGATCGTGGCGGTCATCGGTTCGCAGCGGGTGGAGGTGCCCATCGTCGGAAAGATCAACGGCATCGCAAACGGTCCGCTCGGTCGCACCATCACCGACATCCGCTTC
>CAIXIJ010000054.1 GCA_903919455.1 uncultured Acidimicrobiaceae bacterium
CATCGTCGAGCTCAGCCGCCATGATGCGCTCCACGGACGGCGTGAGGTCGCTGCGGTCGGTGACCAACTGGTGGGCCAACTGCTGGTTCGGGGCCAGGTCTTCGAACGGCGTCGTTCCGTCGTACCAGCCACTCTTCGAACGCTTCTGCTTCGTTTCCCTGGCCATGTGCGAATTCCTGTCGATCAACGGTGATCGAGCAGGCATCGCCTCGGCCACGAAATGTAGGTCCAACCTACTGCACCCAGGACCGTTACCGGTCCCGGCACACCACAAGGCCAAGAAGGCCAAGAAGGCCACCGGTCACGTGGGCAGGAATTCCTGTCGCTGGGGCAGGAATTCCTACCCGCGTCGAGTGGGGGCACTGAGTCGGCGTGCGGCGCGGTTGGCCACCTCGGGACCGGCCAACTGCCGGGTGAGCAGCAGACCATCGATGACCGCGATGGCCACTTCGGCTTCGGCCCGGCGGTAGGGACGGGTGCCGCGGATGAAGGCAGCGGCCCATTCGATCCAGGCCTCCACCAGTTGCGGTACCAGCGACGCGTATGGCTCACAGCCCGTAGCCGCCAGGCCACCGGCTTCGAAGAACAGGGCGAACACCGGGTCGGCGTCGGGTCGAGCCAGCACGGGCCACACGGCACGCAACAACTCGCGGTGATCCGAGGCCGGACTGGTGAACGCTGGGGCCAGCGTGGCCTGCAACTCGGCCCCCATGGCTGCCAGCACCTCGCCGATGAGATCGTCCTTCGATGGGAAGTAATACACGACAACGCGGTCACTGATGCCGAGCCGCTTGGCGAGCCGTCCGAACGTGAGCTGGCTCAGCCCATCGTCGAACGCTGCCGACAGCGCACCCTCGAGAATCTCTTCCTTGGTGTGCTTGTGACCCATCGCACTTGATTGTAGCGGTCACTGCGATTACGGTTCCGTAGCGATCACTACAAAGTGACGGGGGACACGATGAGCATCTCAGAACAAGCGGCCGCCGACCTGTTCCGCCAGCCTCCGGAGCGATTCCTCGATGTGGGCATGGGCGAGGTGGCGTACCGGAAGATCGGTACCGGCCCCGACGTGTTGTTCGTACACGGTTGGCCGGTGAGTAGCGCCACCTTCCGCAAGCTGCTCCCCCACCTCACCGACCACGTCACCTGCCATCTCATCGACCTTCCCGGCGCTGGTTCCAGCCGCTTCGCACCGGGAACCACCCTGTCGCTCGACAACCACATCGCCAGTGTGAAGCGAGTGATCGACCTGCTCGAACTGAACGACGTTGCGGTGGTCGGGCATGACAGCGGCGGAATGATCGCCCGCCACGCCGTCGCCGGCGATCAGCGGGTGCGCTCGCTCGTGCTCATCGACACCGAGCAAACGCCCGGGCTGAGTATGAAGTTCCGTTCCTTCATCGCTGGGCGCAAGGTGCCCGGATTCGGCAGTGCCCTCGGTTGGCTGGCGGGGAAACCGAAGCTGCGTCGCAATCGACTGGTGCTGGGCGACGCCTTCGCCGACCCGTCGCTGCTCGACGGCGAGTTCGACGAGTTCTTCCTTCGCCCGATCTCCACCTCAGCCGAGTACCGAGCCGCCACGATGCGGCTGCTGAAGAGCTTCGACTTCGATCATGTGCGGGCGCTCGATGGCCTTCACCGCCGCATCGAGGCACCGGTGCTGCTCATTTGGGGCGAGCACGACCGGTTCTTCCCGGTGAAGTGGGCCAAGGAAATGGCGAGCACCTACCCGAACACCCGACTGGAGGTGATCGCCGGTGCCGGCCTGTTCTCCCATGAGGAGCGCCCCACCGAAGTGGCCGCTGCGATGCTCCCGGCTCTGGCCGCGCGCGGCTGAACGCCAGCGCCATCGGGCGCTCCATCTACGCTGCAGCTTCCATGCAGCCCACCACCACCACGCCATGACCGAAATCATCATCACCGGTACCGGCGTACCCCACCTGGAACCTGGCCGAGCAGGACCGGGGGTGTTGGTGCAGCACGGAAAGGTGCGGCTGCAGTTCGACGCCGGTCGAGCCACGGCACTGCGCCTGGTGGAGGCAGGCGTGCGGGTGGGGCAGTTGAGCGCGCTGTTCGTCACGCACCACCACTCCGATCACCTCACCGGTCTCACCGACGTGTTGTTCGCCCGTTGGCTGGAGGCCCACGGCCGATTCACGCCGCTACCGGTGATCGCCCCCAACGGCCCGGCAACACGGTTTCTGGAACGCATGATGGACCCGTGGGTCGACGACCTGCTGGTGCGCCAGGAGCACGTCGATCGTCACGACCGTCCCGACCCCGAGGTGCGCGGCTTCGACATCGCCGACGAGCCTGTGGTGGTGTGGCGGCACGATTCGGGGGTGCAGGTCACCGCCAGGTCGGTGCATCACGAACCGGTAATGCCCGCCGTGGGTTACCGCGTCGACACCCCCGACGGCAGCGTGGTGATCTCGGGCGACACGATGGTGTGCGACGAGATGGCCGAGCTTGCTGCTGGGGTGGATGTGCTGGTGCACGAGGCGTTCCGCCGCGAAGCGCTGAGCCCGCTCTTCACCGAGATGCCGCACCTTCGACACATCGCCGAGTACCACGCCGACACGGTGCAGCTGGGAGCGCTGGCGCAGCGGATCGGAGTGCCTCGGCTGGTGCTTACGCATCTCATTCCAGCCCCCATCGCAGGCGGCACGACCGAACACGACTTCATCGACGACGTACGCCGCGGTGGCTACACCGGCGAGGTCACGGTGGCATCCGACCTCACCCGACTCACCATCGGCTGATCACACGGGGAAACGACAGCACATGAGCAACATCACCACCTTCGACGAAGCACGCGACGCGGTGCAGCAGGGCATGCCGCCGAGCGACGCGGCGAAGGCACTCGTTGCCACGCTCTCCGAGTACGAGAAGCTGTGGTGTCTCGACGGCGACGCCCCCACGTGGGCGGGCCTCAAGTTCCTGAACGACGACGGCTACCACAAGTCGGTGTTCATCGGCGCCGAACTCGATCGGATCGGGTTCTCCGGTATCCGCTTCTCCGATGGCCCGCGCGGCGCCGTGGTGGGTAACGCCACGGCGTTTCCCGTGGCGATGGCACGAGGTGCCACATGGGACCTCGCACTCGAGGAACGCATCGGCGACGCCATCGGTACCGAGCTGCGTGCCATCGGCGCCAACCTCACCGGAGCGGTGTGCATCAACCTGCTGCGCCATCCGGCATGGGGTCGCGCACAGGAGACCTACGGCGAAGACCCGCACCACGTGGGCGAGTTTGGCGCAGCCCTCACCCGCGGCCTGCAGCGCCACGTAATGGCGTGCGTGAAGCACTTCGCGTGCAACTCCATGGAGAACGCGCGTTTCAGCGTCGACGTGGCAGTCGACGATGTGGCGCTCCATGAGGTGTTCCTGCCGCACTTCCGTCGCGTCGTCGACGAAGGCGTGGCCTCGGTGATGTCGGCCTACAACGCTGTGAACGGCGAGTGGTGCGGCCAGAGCCATCAGTTGCTGAACGACGTGTTGCGCAACGAGTGGGGGTTCGAGGGGTTCGTCATCAGCGACTGGATCCTGGGCGTTCGCGACGCGGGCACGTCGCTGGCCGCTGGCCTGGACATCGAGATGCCCTATCGAATGGTGCGCCAACAGCACCTGCCGGCGGCGCTCGAGGCGGGCGAGGTCACATGGGCCGATGTCGATCGGTCGGTCGAGCGCGTGGTGTCCACGCTGCTTCGTTTCGATCAGGTGCTCACGGCACCGTCGCCGTCCGAAGCCGCGCTCGGGTCGCCTGAGCACCGCGCCCTCGCTCGCGAAGTTGCCGGCCGCTCTGTGCTGCTGCTGCGCAACGAAGCCGTTGAAGGCTCCGCTGTGTTGCCGATTGCACCGAGCAGTCGAGTCGCCGTGTTCGGCACACTCGCCGACACCGTGAACATCGGCGACGGCGGCTCCAGTGACGTGTGGGATCTGTCCTGCCGCACCGTGCTCGACGGCCTCCGAAGCGCGCTTGCCGATGTCACTCACGACGACGGCACCGACACCGAACGAGCTGCAGCCAGCGCGGCGGACGCCGACGTCGCGATCGTGGTGGTGGGCTACACGTATCTGGATGAGGGCGAGTACATCGGCGAGACCGACTCCTCGCTGTTCTCTCTGTTCCCCCCCGCCGACGAAGCCGACGTGGTCGACCGGTTCCAGGGCCGCATCGAGCAACTCCCCGCCACGGAGAAGCCCGGCCGCATGAGCGACCGGCCGCGCATGTTCAGCCGCGGCGGCGACCGCGATTCACTGCGACTGTTGCCACACGACGTGGAAATGATCCGCGCCGTTGCCGCAGCGAACCCACGCACCGTCGTCGTCATCCAGGCCGGCAGTGCGGTCATCACGAGCGAGTGGTCCGACAGCGTGGCTGCCATCGCGCAGGCCTGGTACGGCGGCGCCGAAGCTGGAGCCGGGCTCGCCGACGCACTGCTCGGCACGGTGAATCCCTCGGCCCGTCTGCCGTTCACGGTGCCGGTCGACGAAGCCGACCTGCCCGAGTTCGACCGCAACGCCACTGCATTCACGTACGACCGCTGGCACGGGTGGTGGCGATCCACCCGGCTCGGCATCGCCCCGGCGTATCCCTTCGGCTTCGGTCTGTCGTATACGACGTTCGCGGTCGGCGAGGCAACCGCGTTCATTGAAGGACCGACTGTCGTTGCTCGAGGCATCGTTCACAACACTGGCGAGCGCGATGGAGCCGATGTGGTGCAGGTGTATGCGGAACTTCCCGACGCCGATGCCCCGGCTCGATTGATCGGGTTCACGCGTCTCGAAGTGGCTGCCGGGGCTGACGCCTCATTCGAGGTGGTGGTGCCACTGGACCTGCTGGCCACGCGCAACAGTGCGTCGAAGGCGTGGAACCATGCGTCCGGTCAGCACCGCATCATCATCGGCCGCTTCGCTGGCGACCCCGAAGCAACCACCGTCGACATCACTCTCTGACTTGCCGGTCTGCCGACGAAGGCCGAGATCGATGAGATCGCCGCCGACGACGACCAGTTGCTTGCCAAGCAGCCCCATCAGGCCGATGTCGTGTTCGCATGGCATCAGGACGTGGCGTATTGGCCCGACGCCCCCGACCCGTACTCAGTGATTCGGGGCGAGCGGGCAATCAAGACCCACCGCGTCAGCACCGACGTGAGCGCGCGCCGCACCCCCATGCGGCGCGCACTCAGGATCGTCAGATGGCGTTCACCTTCGGCATGATCTCCTCGTTGAGGCGCTTCATGTCGTCGAGGGTCTTCGACACCGGCACACCTGAGAAGGGCGGCCACAGCAGCGGCATGTCCATGCCAGCTTCCTTGTAGCGCTTCAGGTTGTCGGTGATCTGGCCAGCGGTGCCCACCAGCAGGTTGCTGAGCTTGTCATTCGGGGTCTGGTCCGTGGGCTCATCGGTGATGGTGAACCAGATCATGCTGCACATGTCGAAGTTGTCGAGCGTGCGGTCGCTGCCGATCTCGATGAGCTCACGCTGGATCTCGCCCTTCCAGCGGGCGATCTCCTCGGGCGTGTCCTGAATGCCGATCCAGCCCGACAGGCCGTACTTGGCGATGCGTGCCGCCGAACGCTTCGGGTCCTTCAAACCGCTGAAGTAGATGGGCGGGCCGTCCTGCTGCAACGGCTTCACGCCGAAGCCGCAGCTGTCGAAATCGGCGAACTCACCGTGGTACTCGAACAGGTCGTTGTTCCAGATGCCCTGCATCACTTCGATGGTCTCGCGAACGTGCTTGTGACGCTTCGGGTAGATGTGCGCGGCGCTAGCAGCGGCGAACTCTTCTGGCATCCAGCCCGAGCCGACACCCACGTTCAGGCGGCCGCCAGCCAGGTGGTCGATGGTGGCCAACTCGGTGGCGAGCACACCCGGAGCGCGGTACGGCGTGTCGATGATGCTCATACCGATGCGAACCTTGTTGGTCTTGGCGGCCAGCCACGGGATGAGGGGCATGCCCTGCAGCCACTGGCCGCGGGCGCTCACCGGCAGCGCCTTCGGGAACTGCTCCATCATGCCGAACGAGTGCACCAACTCGGTGCGGTCGGAAGCCTCGGGCACCACGATGCGGTCGAGCGTCCAGACCGAGTCGTAGTCGAGGTCTTCTGCCAGTGCGGTGAGATCCTCGAGTTCCTTCACGGTCACCAAGTCACGGAAGTTCGGGAGGTAGAGAGCGAGTTTCATGGAGGTCCCCTTCGTCGAGTCGTGAGAGCGAACCTGCGGTCGCCCACCGCGATGGCCCCCTGCCAGCGCGACAACCGAAACGTAAACAACCAACCTCGGTCGATGATCAACGACTTCTCAACATTTCAACAACGACTAGATTCTGTGCCGTGCAGGGGGTGCGCCGAGTTCTGGTTGTCGACGACGACGACGGTGTGCGCACCGCCGTCACCTGGGCGTTCGAGGCCGACGGATTCGAGGTGCTCGCAGTTGACAACGGACTGTCGGCCATGGAGACCATCGACGGCGAGGTGCTGTCGCTCGTGGTGCTCGACCTGTCGCTTTCCGGCCTCGGTGGGCTCGACATCCTCCGCCGGCTGCGAGCGAACGAGTCGCGCAATGGCCAACGCCACCTGCCGATCATCGTGCTGTCAGGCCGCGACAGCGAGACCGACCGCATCATCGGGCTGGATCTCGGCGCCGACGATTACCTCGTGAAGCCGTTCTCGCCCGGCGAACTTGCGGCTCGCGCTCGCTCGGTGCTGCGTCGCAGTGCGGAGCAGGCTGGAGGCGCTTCGGCCCCGTTTACGCCCGTCGGCAACGGCGTGGAGGTTGACCGCACCTCGCGCAGCGTGTGGGTGGACGGAAGGTCGATCGAACTCGCCGCCAAAGAGTTCGACCTGCTCGCCTATCTCGTCGAGCACCCGCGTCGGGCGTGCCGGCGATCGGAACTGTTGGCGGCGGTATGGAGCAGCGACTCAGATTGGCAGAACGAATCCACCGTCACCGAGCATGTCTACCGACTGCGCACGAAGATCGAGACGGACCCGCAGAATCCCAAGTGGTTGCGAACCGTCCGGGCCGTCGGGTATCGATGGGAAGGGTGAACGTGCTCTCGGGCGACGAAGTGGTCGCTGTACTCGATCGGCAGACCGCCGTGATGGAAGAGATCGCGGCAGGCACGCGCCTGTCGCCAGTGCTGGACTCCGTGGTGCGTTCGCTCGAAGACCTCATGCCCGACACTCGCTGCTCGATTCTGCTGCTCGACGACGCCGGCACGTTGCGCCATGGCGCCGCCCCAAACCTTCCGGCCGAGTACTCCGCCGCCATCGACGGTCTGGTCCCGGGGCCGCTCGCTGGCTCTTGTGGTACGGCCGTGCACCTCGGCGAGCCGGTGATCGCCGCCGATGTCACCACCGACCCGCGGTGGGAGCAGTTCCGTGATCTGGCATCGCCGCACCAACTGCGCGCCTGCTGGTCCAGCCCCATCCGTTCCGGCGAGCAGGTGGTCGGCACGTTCGCGGTGTACCACCGCGAGCCCTACGAGCCCGACCTCCGCGACACCGAACTCGTGCGACGATTCGCTCACCTCGCTTCGTTGGCGGTGGAACACGAGCATGCACTCGCCGAACGCGAAGCCCGCCTGAACGCAGACCTCGCTCGCCAAAGCGCTGAACGCGCCAACCATGCCAAGTCGCAGTTCGTCACAGCGCTGAGCCACGAACTTCGCACGCCTCTGCAAGCCATCACGGGTTTCACCGAGAACCTGCAGACGCTCGACCTGTCGCCGGAACAGCGGCTCGACGCGCTCGACCGCATCCGGTTGGCGTCGTCGCACATCCTCAGCATCGTCGACGACGTACTCGACCTGGCTCGGGTGGAAGCAGGCTCGATGCCGATCGATCTGGCCGTGGTCGATGCGCAGGTGGTCCTCGAAGAGTCGCTGCGCCTCATCCAGCCACTTGCCGACCGGCGACACGTGACGGTGGTCAGCGAGAGTGCTACGGCACCGGTGCATGGCGATCGCCGCCGACTGCAACAGGTCATTCTGAATCTGCTGGCCAACGCGGTGCGGTTCTCTCCAGTTGCCAGCACCGTGCGCGTTCGCATCGAGGTGGGTCGAAGCAGCGCCACCATCCACGTGATTGACGAAGGCCCCGGCATACCCGCCGAGTTGCTCGCCCGGCTCTTCGTGCCCTTCGATCAACTGGGCGCCGAGGCAGGCCGCGAGGGCGGCGCAGGTCTGGGCCTCGTACTGGCCCGCCGACTGGCAGAAGCCATGGGAGGCACGCTGGAACTCACCAGCGTCGTTGGCACCGGCACGCACGTGAAGGTCACGCTGGAGAATGCGAACGGCTGAGCGCGTGGGTCCTATTTCAGACACGGAGGCGCTTGACCGACAGCGCACATATCGAGCACTCGGGGCCGCGTGAGGCGCAGGAGGTTTCGCGCCCACGGGCGCGAAACCTCCCAAATCCAGGTCATTCCGCGCCCGTGGGCGCGAATGGTCCCAAGAAGGGGACGAATCGCGCCCAACTTCCACGCGGAACTGCCGATCTGCGCTAGCGGCGGGGCGAAATAGGACACACGCTCTGAGCGCCGGGTCAGCCCTCCGCGGCCAGGCGCTCGCGTAGCTCGCGCTTGAGCACCTTGCCGTAATTGTTCGTGGGTAGACCGTCGACGAAGCGGTAGTCCTTGGGCCGCTTGTAGCGGGCGATCGTGTCGAGGCACAGCTGGTCGAGTTCGGCCGTTGTGATCGACGCGCCATCCTCGGTCACCACGAACGCCACAACGGCTTCGCCCCACTCGGCGTCGGGCCGACCAACCACCGACACGGCACGCACTCCGGCATGGCGCAGCAGGGCTTCCTCCACCTCACGCGGGTAGATGTTCATGCCGCCGCTGATGATGAGATCCTTCGATCGGTCGCGCAGCGTGAGATACCCCTCATCGTCGAAGCTGCCCATATCGCCGGTATGCAGCCAGCCGCCACGCAAAGTTTCGGCAGTGGCCTCGGGCTGGTTCCAGTAGCCCGCCATCACCACACCGCCGCGCACCACCACTTCGCCGATCTCGCCCACCGGCAACGCCAGTCCGTCGTCGTCCACGACGAGCACTTCCACGTCGGTGCGCGGCAGACCCACGCTCTGCACACGGTCGAGCCAGCGCGGGTGATCGCGATCGGCGTGGTCGGCCTTTGAGAGGGCCGTGATCGTCATGGGCGTCTCGCCCTGCCCGTAGATCTGGTCGAGCTTCGGACCGAACACCGCGAGCGCGTCCTGCAGATCGGCGAGATACATCGGGGCGCCGCCGTAGATGATGGTCTTCAGGTGGTCGAGGTTCGCTGCAGCGATTGCCAGGTCGCCTGCCAAGCGCTTCACCATGGTGGGCGCGGCGAAGAACGACATACCGCTCCAGCGGTTCAGCAGCGACGCGATCTCATCGCCATCCACGCCGCCGGATTCGGGAATGACGCTCACCGCGCCGCGGGCAATGTGGGGCAGCCCATACAGACCCGATCCGTGCGACAGGGGCGCCGCATGCAGCACCGAATCGCTGGGCATCAGTTGGTCGATGTCGGCGAAGTAGCTCAGTGACGCCATCAACAGGTTCTGATTTGTGAGGGTGGCGCCCTTCGGACGGCCCGTCGTTCCGCTCGTGTAGAACAACCATGCGGCGTCATTGCCGAGACGCGACACCAAGGACGAGGGCGAGGCCTGCGTGAGCGTGCGCCACTGCGCGCTGGGTGCCAGCACCGCAGCCTTCACCGATGTGACGGTGTGCACCAACGGCTCCACATCCTCGGCGTGTTCATCGTCGGTGATCACCACGGAGGTGCCACTGTGATCGAGGATGTAGGCAATCTCCTCGCGGTGCAGGCGGGCGTTCACGGGCACTGCGACCAACCCCGCGTGCCAGGCCGCGAACAGCGCTTCGAGGTACTCCGGGCGATTCCGCATCACGATGGCGACGCGGTCGCCGGGCACCAGCCCGAACGTGTCGCGCAGACCAGCGGCAAGCGCCGCAGCGGTACTCGCGAACTGGCTCCAGGTGGCGTGCACGCGCTCGCCTTCAGCCACTGCCGGATGGCTCGCCAAGCGGCGGCCATGTCGTTCCAACCACACTGCCGGGTTCATCGGGACCTCCACGAACTCGAGGAAAACGGTGAGCTGCCGAGGCACCCTGCCACGACATGGCCGCTGAGCGTAGGTTCTTCCCACCGCCGCGACCAAGAACTTCCGCGAACTACCATCGCTCGCCATGCGGCTCGACGAGGCTGAAGCACGGGCCAGGCTGGCAGCCCACGACCACGGCGTGCTGTGCACGGTGCACCCCGAGCGAGGGGTCGACGCAGTTCCCGTGGTGTTCGCGATTCACCCCGACGGGTTCGTCGGCGTGCCGGTAGATCTGGTGAAACCGAAGGCCTCGTTGCAGCTGCAACGAGAACGAAACCTCGCCGCCGACCCTCGCGCCACGCTGCTCGTGGATCACTGGAACCGCGACGATTGGTCGCAGCTGTGGTGGGTGCGCGCCAAGCTGGAATGGTGCCCCGACGACCCTCGGCGGGCCGACGAACTGGCCGACCTTCTGGTCGCCCGTTACCCCCAGTACGCCGATCGCCCCTTCGCGAACATGCTGGTCATGCGTATCGTCGGCATCACCGCCTGGTCCGCCCGGTAGCGCTCGAACAGCTACCGCGGTGGTCGCAGGTGCGCCCATGGCGCGGCTTCTTCGAGTTGCGCAGCAAGGCGCAACAGGAGCATCTCCTCGCCCAGTGGTGCCGCGATCTGGACCCCGACGGGGAGGCCGTCGACCACGCCAGCCGGAACGCTCGCAGCGGGCACACCGACGCAGTTGTACAACGTGGTGAAGGTGTTGTTCGACCAGAGTGCGTCGTAGTAGGCCTCGATATCATCGCCGCGCATGTCGATCGTCTGCAGCGGCAGCGGCGGTGTAGGCATCGTGGGCGTGAGCAGGATGTCGTACGACTCGAAGAAGCGACCGAGTGCCCTAGCGACCATGTGGATGCGCGTCACAGCTCGAGCAAGATCGGTTCCGCCCATCGCCCGACAGCGCTCGAGCCACAGCCAGGTGATCGGTTCCACGTCGCCCGGTACGAGCGGCCGTCCGAGTGCAGCCGCCCTACCGTCGATCACGTTCGCCGCGTTACAGCCCACGATGGTGAACATGTCCCACTTGAGTGTCTCGTGATCGAAGGTCGGGCGGGCCTCGACGACCTCGTGACCAAGCGCCTCCAGGACCGACGCCGTGGCTCGCACCGCTGCAACGACCGCTGGAGCGATGGGCTCGCCGGTGTGGGTAACCGTCTGCACCGCAATGCGCAGACGCCGAGGAGCCTCCTCCAGGCCAGCCAGGAAGCTGCCGTCGAAACGCGGAGCGGCATACGGGTCGCCGGACTCCGGCCCATGGCTCACATCCAGCAGGGCCGCGCTGTCGCGCACCGTGCGGCTGATCACGTTCTGGGTGGACAACCCATTCCAGCCCTCCCCCACGTCGGGACCGATCGGGTTCCGGCCGCGGCTGGTCTTCAACCCGAACACTCCATTGCACGACGAGGGGATGCGGATCGAGCCACCACCGTCGTTGGCGTGCACTGCCGGCAACATCCCCGATGCCACTGCGACCGCAGCGCCACCGCTCGAGCCACCCGAGCTGCGCGTCGGGTCCCATGGGTTGATCGTCGGCCCGAATAGTTCTGGCGCGGTCTCACCGGCGAGACCGAACTCGGCGGTGCTGGTAACACCTGCGAACACCAAACCCGATGACCGGTAGCGCTGCACCAACGTGGAGTCCTTCACACACGTGTTGTCAGCGAACAATCGACAGCCGTTCGTGATGACCACGCCGTCCACCTGTACTCCGAGGTCCTTCAACAGGAACGGCACGCCGGAGAATGGGCCTGGCAAGGGGTCGGCTGCGCGAGCGCGGGCGCTCTCGTCGAGCCGCAGTACCACTGCGTTGAGGGCCGGGTTGCGCTCGTCGATCCGTTCAATCGCGGCTTCCAGCACCTCCGCTGCCGTCACCTCCCCGCTACGGATGAGCGCCGCGAGACCCAAGGCGTCATAGTGCTCGTACTCCGCAAAGCCGGTCATGTGCTCGAACCTCCATCAGAACGCTGTCGCCGGACGCGCACCTCCGGTCACGTGACAAGATCATGCCAGTGCGAGGCCATAGCGCTCGGGATCAATCCTCCGACGAGTCTGTGCCGGTGAGTTCTCTACGACGGTGCCACACACCGCCAATGAGGTTGGCCTCGAGGAGTCGGCAGCGGGAGTGTGGATCACGTGGGCAGGAATGGGCTGGGCGTGAGCCCTACCGCGACGAGTTCGGCACGGATGTGGCGAGCCATCTCGACTGCGCCCGGCGTGTCGCCGTGGACGCAGATCGAATGGGCGGCGAGCTCGATCGGGTCGCCACCAACCACCGCCATGCGGCCGTGTTCGACGAACGCGATCAGCCGCTGCGCCGCGTGCTCTGCGTCGTGAATGACCGCACCCGGCTGGCTTCGCGGCACGAGCAGGCCGTCGGGTTGATAGGCGCGGTCGGCGAAGATCTCGGAGTAGACCTCGACCCCTGCGGCCCGAGCGACGAGTTCGAGTTGCGTCCCGGAGATGGCGAGCACCGCCAGGTGCGGGAACGAGGAGCGAACGGCGCCGATGATGGCGGCCGCGACCTCGGCGTCGGCGGCCGCAAGGTTGCCGAGCGCGCCGTGCGGTTTGACGTAACGCACCTCCGTACCGGCCAGGCGGGCGATCGCATCCAGCGCGGCCACCTGAGCAACGACCATCCGCCCGATCTCGTCCAGACGCATCGGAATGATCCGCCGGCCGAAGCCTTCACGGTCGAGGTACCCCGGGTGTGCGCCGATGACCACGCCGTGCTCGGCAGCGGTGCGACAGGTGGCGTACATCGTCTCCGGGTCACCAGCGTGGCCTCCGCAGGCGACGTTGGCGCTAGTGACCACGGACAGCATCGCTGCGTCATCGCCCATCGCCCAGGGCCCAAAGCCTTCGCCGAGGTCCGAGTTCAGATCGATCGTTCGCACAGTCGGGTCCTTTCGCTGCTTGCCATCCCATTTGATCATCATTCACTTGATCGCGCTCTCGGCACACAAGGTTTTTGACCTGCTGGTTCTTCGTCGTGCCCGAGGAGGGGTTCGAACCCTCACACCCTTTCGAGTAGGGGGTTTAAGACTTCACTTCCACGTCCGTTGCGTCCGGCTGAGTCCGTTTGCGCTGCTCACGTCCACGGCTGTTGTCCGCCCGTGTCCGTCTGATCCGCCTGGGTCCGGCAAGTACGGCCAGGTCTTGTGCAGGAATCGTGCAGGTCGCGATCGCCTCGACGAAGCATGGGCACCGAAGGAACGCCCGTGACATCGCCGCCGCAGGTAGCTACACTCAACTCATGAAGGTAGCCACA
>CAIXIJ010000055.1 GCA_903919455.1 uncultured Acidimicrobiaceae bacterium
CGGCCTCTCGGTGGAGTCCACACGGCTGCGCTACTTCACGCCCAAGCCGACGCTCTCCGACAAGGACGTCGCCTGGCTCACCGATGTCGATGTGGTGAACCGCTGCGCCCTCGTGGTGATCGAGAACGATCGCATCATCGCAGTGGCGCGCTGGATGCGTCCGCGTGAAGGATCATCCGACGCAGAGGTGGCGTTCCTGGTGGCCGATGCCGAACATCACCGGGGCATCGGCACCGAGCTGTGCGCCATGCTCATCGAGCTGGCACCGTTCTACGGCATCACCGAGTTCACGGCGTCGGTGTTGTTCGAGAACCATCCGATGGCGAATGTGTTCCGCCACTGCGGCTATCACATCTCGGTGACGACGGACTCCGGGGTGCGCGAGATGGTGATCGACCTCACCTCACCGATATAGCGATCCGGGCGCACCAGCACCGCATGATGGCCATACGTGGCAAGGGGTTCCACCACGACGGGGAGGCCATCGGGCGACTCGAAGTTCTCGTCGGCCGCCACCCACACCCAGCCCGCCGGGAGCCGGTCGTCGAGACGATTCGGCTGCGGCAGGAGGTGGCCAACGGGGAACTCTCCCCCGAGATCCAGGCCCGGCAGCCGCGACCAGCGCGTCGGGTCGGGGGTTGCCGCAACGGGGAGGTCGGCAGGGTCGGCAGCGAGTCGGGCGAGTGTCTGTCCCGCTTCAATCGACATCTGAGCCACGGCCTCCGCGTGGGGGCGGCGTTCGGACTCATAGCTCTCCAGAAGAGAGGGCGATGCGCCGTCCTTCACGGCCGCCAACTTCCAGGCGATGTTCACCGCATCGCGGATGCCGCTGCACATACCCTGCCCCATGAAGGGCGGCATCATGTGGGCAGCGTCGCCGGCCAGGAACACCCGCCCGGCGCGCCACTGCTCGGCCACGAGTGCATGGAACCTGTACTGGGAGTTGCGCACCAAGGTTGCGTTGGTTTCGTTCACTCCCCAGCGAGCCAGCACCGACCAGGCATCGAGTTCTTCGCCCTCGGCAAGCTGAAACTCCCAGCGACGGTACGCACCGTGCGACGGCACATAGGTGCCGAGACGATCAGGGTCGCAGATCTGATGAATCTCCTTGGGGAGAGTGGGCACCGTCACGTCGTGCAGGACCACGTCCATCACCTGCCAGGTCTGGTGATAGAGGAGGTCGTGAAAGCGGATGCCCAGCGCTTGGCGAATCTCGCTGCGCGCACCATCGCACGCCACCACCCATGAGGCCTCGGCGAGCAGTTGATCCAGGGGTGGCGCTTCGGTGCCGAGACGCACTTCCACGTGCGGGAACCATTCCAGGTTCGTTCGGAGCATTGCCTCAAGTTGGGGCTGCACGAACACGTAGTCCTCGTGCCACCCGAGCATGGGCGGACGTTCGAACGCTTCGAACGTGAACAGCGGATTGCCGTCGCGGTCCACGTAGTCCATACCGTGCTGCACGGTGAGCAGTCGATGGAGATCGGCTTCCATGCCGAGCCCCTGGAACACCCGGGCGATCTCGGCATCCAGGTGGCACGCTCGCGGCTGGCTGTAGGGCAGCGTGCTGCGCTCGTACACCACCGTGCGCAATCCGGCCTTGCCACAGAGGTTGGCCAGCGTGGCACCGGTGGGCCCGAAGCCGACGATGGCGACGTCGAACGACGTGCTCACAGCGGCGCCTCGGTCTCCCACTGGGTGGTACCCCACGTGACCGCGAGAAGTGTGCTGTCGTTGCCCGGTGCCGCCCCGTGCCAGTGCCGCTCATTCGCCGGGCACACCACCAGCGTGCCAGGCGCAAGTCGCACCTCGCCGTCGGCTTCGGTGCCGACGCGTGCCTCACCCGTCACGACGAACAATTGCTGACCGCCCGGGTGCTGGTGCCAGAACGTGACAGCACCATCTTTGAAGTGGACCAACGCCGTATCGGGCTGGTCGTCGGTGGGGGTGGCATGGAGCATCTCCAGCTCCACCGTGCCGGTGAAACGCCCGCCGTACGTGACGGACTTGTCGCCTTCGGGGATGACGTTCATCGTTCGACCACAGGGTTACGCATCCGACCGATGCCGGCAATCTCGGTCTCCACCACGTCGCCAGCGCGGAGGAACCGGCCGCGAGCCTCACCCACGCCACCCGGCGTACCCGTCCAGACCACGTCACCGGGCTGGAACGTGATGTAGCGGCTGAGCCACACGACCAGCGCAGGCACATCGAAGATGAGGTCGTTGGTGTTGGCTTCCTGCATCACCTCGCCGCTCACGGTTCCTTTCAGTTCCAGCGCGTCGGGGTCGGCCAGTTCGTCGGCAGTGACCAAGTACGGCCCGGTGGGGCCGAAGGTGTCGTACGACTTGGCGATGGTGAACTGCTTCAACGGCGGGCGGAACTGCTCGCCACGGTCGCTGATGTCTTGGCCGCACGTGACACCGGCCAGAAAGCTCCACGCGTTCTCTCGGGTGGCCTGCTTGCAGGTGCGACCGAACACGATGACCAGTTCGGTTTCGTAGTCGATCTCGGTGAGCCCCTGCGGAATGACGATTTCGTCGAACGGCCCACACACGCAGTTCTCGGTCTTGGCAAACAGGTGCGGTTCCGTCGGCATGTCGCGTCCGCTCTCGATGGCGTGCTGCTTGTAGTTCAAGCCCACGCCGTAGCCCTTCGGCGGGCGAGGCACCGGCGCACCGAGTTGAGCCTCGTCGAGTTCCGGCCAATCGGCAGCCACTGCCGATGCAGCGAGGTTGCGCAACGCATCGTGGTTCGCGAGGTCGCTCAGCACCATCGGATCGCTGCTCAGCGCTCCGGCGCTGGCGGTGGCCACATCGATCGCGCGTCCGTCGACGACGATGGTTGCTCGGCCGGAGAGGTTGGCCAGACGCATGGTTGCTCCTTGAAAATCTGTGAGGGGGTCAGCGACCGACGGGGAACCACATCTGGATGTTGCCGGTGCCTGCAGCGTTTTCATAGTCGCTGAGGGCCTCGCCCGGCGATTCCCACGCGGCACCACCGAGGGCCGACGCCATGATGAGATAGTGGCCGAAACGCCCCTCGGGTGAGAACGTGCGGAACTCGGGGTAGTACTCGAGTGCCGCAGCATGATCGCCACGCTGCAGCATCTCGATCATCTTCTCGTCGGCAGCTCGGTGCGCAGGGCTGAAGACGTGCGACGGGTCCGACGACTCGTGCTGGCGCAATTCGCTCAGCGGCCAGAACTTGTGCGACAGCGCACCCGACGCCACCACCACCACACGCCGGTCGGATCGGCGGATGGCTTCACCGAGCACCTCGCCAAAGATGATGAAGTCGTCGTACACCGCCGTCTGGCACAGGCTTGCCGAGATCCAGGGCTCGGCGCCTTGCAGAAACGGGGTGAGGTACACCGTTGCATAGTGGATGGGTAGGTACGGGTCGCTGCTGGCATGCACCCACGCGTCGTCGCGTTCGCCGGCAACCGTCGCCATCATCTCGGCCAGTTCGGGGTCGCCCGCCAGGTCGAACGGCATCTGCGGGTTGCCACGCGGCAATTCCTCGCTGGTGAAGCGACCCGACCGGCGTTCGTGCGCAGTGACTACGAATTCGAACGTGGTGAACCAGTGGGAATCCAGCACCACGATCGTGTCGGCCTGCACCTCATCGATCCGGCGGCGGACCGCGTGCAGACCCTCGATGAGCGTGATGTCCTTCCCGCCGTTCATCTCCAGCCGAACGGCCTCCGGAAGGATGATGGGCGGCACGTGCGACACCAAGGCAGCTCCGACGATCTCACCCATAACTCGTTCCCCTTCGAAATCCTTCGGACCCGAACAATCTACACTCTCGCCGATGGTCATCCTGCTCGCACTCGGCTCCGCCATGGTGATCGGTTTCGGCGACTACTGGGGTGGCCGTGCAGCCGCGCATCGGCCGGCCTTGGTGGTCGCGTTCTACGTGCAGACCACCGCAGCGCTGTCCGCCGTCGTGCTGGTACCACTCCTCGGTTGGAACTCGCTGCACCCTGGCGACCTGCTGCTCGGGGCGCTGGCTGGAACCTTCTATGCCGCCGCCAGTGTCGCCCTCTTCCACGGTCTGGCGAACGGCCGGATGTCGATCGTGGCGCCCATCACCGCCGCCGTGGGCGTGCTGCTGCCGGTGCTGCTCGACATCGTGGTGGGCGTGTCGTTGCGACCCATCACGTGGGCTGCGATGGCGTTGGTGATCGTTGCGGTGCCGATGGTTGCCCTTCGTCCCGGCGGCGATCATCGCCTCTCGTTACGCGCTGAACTCGGTCTATCGCTTGCGGCTGGCGCCGGCTACGCAACCTTCTTCGTGCTGTTCGGACACACATCTTCCGACAGCGGTCAGTGGCCGATCGGAATGTCGTGCCTGTCGGGGGCACTGGTGGTCGGTGCCATCGCCGCTGCTCAACGGATTCCGTTCGGGCGCCCACCCCGGATGGCAATCGCCGCCGGACTGTGCAGCATCATCGCTGGAGCAGGCATCGCTCGCGCCCTGCAGATCGGCCCCATCTCACTGGCGACCGTGCTCGGATCGCTCTACCCGGTGGTCACCGCTGGTCTTGCGGTTCGCTTCGACGGAGAACGACTACGACCGATCAACGCTGCCGGCATCGTGTTGGCGGTGGGTGCAGCGGGAGTGGTGGCGGCGTCGCACTGACTCGAGAGGCTCAGGCCCGCAACGCTGCCACGGTTTCGAGCAGTGCCTCGTGGTGATGCCGTAGCTCGGGATAGCCCGCAAGCCGCAACACCGCATTGTCCAACACGCTGTTGGCGGGTCGCGGCGCAGGCCGTTGCGGATGCAGATCACCCGTGAGGATCGGCCGCACCATCTCGGGGTCCTTCCCCAGCGCTGCCACCACTTCGCGGGCGAACTCGAACCAGGTGACGGCACCCTGGTTCGTGGCGTGCACCACGCCCGACAGTCGGTCGAGCGCGATCCGACGCAGCAGGGGCGCGAGATCCTGGGTGAACGTCGGGCAGCCCATCTGGTCGGCAACGAAGGCCAGTTCCGGGTGCTCCCCCACCAGGCGCATCACGGTCTTCACCATGTTGTTGCCGTGCACCCCGCCGACCCACGAACTCCGCACCACCGTGGCGCTCGGGCCGAGCACCAATGCTTCGCGCTCGCCGATCAGCTTGGTGATGCCATAGATGCTCTGCGGCCCCGGTTCGTCCCACTCGTGATACGGGCGATCCATCTCGCCGTCGAACACGTAGTCGGTGCTCATGTGCACGAGGTGCGAGCCGCTTCGATGGCACGCCTCGGCGAGCCAGCGCACGGCCGTGCCATTCATCGCCAAGGCGAGCTCGGGGTCGGCCTCGCACGCATCGACCGCGGTCCAGGCTGCGCAGTTCACCACGGCGTCGGGTCGCAACGATGTGACAGCACCCAGCACCGCAGCGCGGTCGCTGATGTCGAGCCCTGCCCGGTCGAACGCGAACACCTCATCGCCAGCAGCCGCGCAGGCAGCCACGAGATCGGTGCCCAATTGCCCCGCTGCACCAGTGACGAGAATGCGCATCAGAGCCCGGCCTTGGCCTTCAACGGCTCCCACCACCAACGCTGGTCGGAGTACCAGCGCACCGTGGATTCCAGGCTCTCCTCGAAGGAGCGCTCCATACGCCAGCCCAGCGCCGACACCTTGTCGATGTTCACCGAGTAGCGGCGATCGTGGCCCAACCGATCGGCCACGGGCCGGATGTAACTGTCGTCGCGACCGCACAGCGCCAAGAGCGCATACGTGAGTTCACGGTTCGTCATCTCCTGGTGTGCACCGATGTTGTACACCTCGCCCACCACCCCGTCGGTGAGCACCAGATGTGCCGCCCGGTTGTGGTCTTCCACATGGATCCAGTCGCGCACGTTGCCACCGTCGCCGTACAGCGGCACTTGCTTGCCGTCGAGCAGGTTGGTGGTGAACAACGGGATGACCTTCTCGGGGAACTGGTACGGCCCGAAGTTGTTGCTGCAGCGAGTGACCACCACGGGCAGGCCGTAGGTAGTGACGTAACTCAGCGCAATGAGATCGCTGCCCGCTTTGGCTGCCGAGTACGGCGAGCGCGGCGTGAGGATGTCGGTCTCGACAAACGAACCGTCGTCGATGGTGCCGTACACCTCGTCGGTACTGATGTGCAGGAACTTCTGGACGCCCACCTGCCGAGCTACGTCGCACAGCACGTTGGTGCCGAACACGTTCGTGCGCACGAAGGCATCGGGGTCGAGGATGCTGCGATCCACATGACTCTCGGCGGCGAAGTGCACCACGGCGTCGTGACCGTCCATGCCCTGCAGCACAGCATCGCGATCGCAGATGTCGGCGTGGATGAACCGGCAGCGATCGCCATCGACGATGTCGTTGATGCTCTCCATGTTCCCGGCATAGGTGAGCGCGTCGTAGATGGTGACCTGGTGATCGGTGTTGGCCAGCACCCAGCGGGCGTAGTTCGAGCCGATGAAGCCGGCCGCGCCGGTGACGAACAACTTCATGTCATGTCCTCATGGGCCAGTAGGGACGGCGGCCTTCGGGCAGGTCGGCACGACGCGGGTTCGCCTGGTCGCGGGCCGACAGAACCGGCTCGGTGACACCCCAATCGGCGCCAATGGTGGGGTCGTCCCACGCCACGCCCAGCTCGTCGGCGGTGTTGTAGTAGCCGTCGACGAGGTAGGTCATCACGCAGTCGGTGAGAGCCGAGAAGCCGTGAGCCACACCCGGCGGGATGTACACACCGAGATGGTTGTCACCGGAGATGTCGAAGCAGTCGGTGCCTCCGTCGGTGGGGCCACCGGCACGCAGGTCGTGCAGCACCACCCGAATGGTGCCCACCGGGCAGTACCAGTAGTCGGCCTGGTGCAGGTGATAGTGCAACCCCACCAGTGCACCCGCCTGCTTGTTCGAGCGATTGCCCTGCAGCATCTCACGGGCGTTGGGGAACCATTCGCGTCGATAGGTCTCGATGAACAGACCACGCTGGTCGCCGTGGATCGTCGGTTCGACCACGTACACACCGGCGATGGTGGAACTCTCTCGCACGTTCGGCATGGGCAACAGTATGGCCGGTGCCATCACTTTGTTGGCGCTGGACCCGTGCCGCGAAAGTAGGCCAACACTGTTTCGGCGCCATCGCCGAGCAGCAGCACGGCGTTGCCGTCCACGGTCGCGGGCACCACCGGGAGCGAGTACTCCCCCAGCCCGTCGCCCACCGCTCTTCGCAACGACGAGCCAGCCTCGATCGGGTCGAGATGCTCGTCGATTCGAACGGCATCGCCGATGGCTGACACCAGATCGCCGGCGCGGAACGGGTCGGTCTTCAACTGCGCCAGCGTTGCCTGAAGGCAGCGGTTCACGAAGTCGCGCTGCCGCTTGGAACGACCCAGATCGCTGGTCGGGTCGGTGTGCCATCCGCCGTTCCTGTACTCCTGGTAGTGACGGCTGCGCGCATAGGCCAACGCCTGCTTTCCATCCAGCACGTAGCAACCCGCCTTGGGAATGGCCAGCCCCGTGTTCTCGTCTTTCGTGGGGCGGCGAAAGCACACCTCCACTCCGCCGAGCGCGGTAACCAGACGTTCGAATCCGGTGAAGTCGATCTCCACGTAATGGTGGATCGGGATACCAAGCTCCTGCTGCACCGTACGAACCAGTACCGCCGGGCCATCATTGAAGGCTGCGTTGATGCGCCGCTTTCCCTCGTGACCGGGAACGGTGACGTACAGGTCGCGCGGAATGGACAGCAGCGCTGCCGTGCCGGTGGTGCGGTCGTACCTCAGCACCATGATCGTGTCGCTGCGGTTACCGCTGACCTGGCCGGTCTCCCCGGTGTTCGGGTCCCCGAATTCACGGCTGTCGCTGCCGACGAGGAGGTAGTTGTCCACGCTGACGCTCGCAGCGCTGAGCGTGTCGGCCACCCCGGGCACACGCGCCACCGCATCCACCGTGTGACGGGCCGCCACCAGCACGCCGATACATCCGGCCACGCCGACCAGCAGGGCCACCATCAGCAGCGAGGGGAGCCGCCGACGCCGTGGCTGCGGCGTCGAATCGAGGACCAGCACGAGCGGTCACGGTAGTTGCGATCGCAGTCGAACGCGGGTCACCCCTGTGTACGTAAGTGCACCACGTCGCCGGTGTCGATGCGATGGGTGATGCCACAGGCATCGAGCACCAGCAATCGACCATCGGGTTCCACATCGATGGCTCGCCCCTCGAGTACCTCGTCAGCGAGTTCGACGCGCACCGCCCGACCCAGCGTTCCTAACCGAGACCGATACACCTCGGCGACGTCGGCCGGCAGTTCGTCGTAGGCAACCAGCAAGGCCTGGAGCACGCCAAGCGGGTCCACGCCGTCGCCCAGACGGGCAGCCCCGGGCGGCGCCCAGGCGCAGTTCACGCCGATGCCCACCACCACGGCCAGTCGGCCGGCATGGACGGTGCTCTGCGCCAGCACGCCCGCCAATTTGGCATCGCCCACCAACAGATCGTTCGGCCACTTCAACTGTGCCTGCACCCCGACCACGCGATCCGCCGCCATCGCCGCCGCGATAGCGACCCGTTGCGTCAGCACATGTGGCACCGATGGCACGTCGTTGAACAGCAGGCTGACCAGCAGGTTCGCGCCCGGTGGTGCCTCCCACGTGCGGTCCAGTCGGCCGCGTCCGGCGCTCTGGTGGCGGGCAACCAACACCGTGCGGTCCGGGGCACCGTGCACCGCGGCAGCGAGTAGATCGGCGTTGGTACTGCCGGTCTCCTCGACCACGGAGACGTGCCATCGAGGTGGCCATTGGACAGGTGGGGTGGCACCAAGGGGTTCCATTCCGGCAAGATTGCCACCTGTGCTGAAAAAGATCCTGATTGCCAACCGCGGCGAGATCGCCGTCCGAGTCATCCGAGCCGCCCGCGAACTCGGTATCGCCACCGTCGCGGTCTACAGCGAACTGGATCGCAACGCTCTCCACGTGCGTCTCGCCGACGAGGCATATGCGCTCGGCGGCACAACTGCGGCCGAGAGTTACCTCAACACCGAGGCCATCCTCGACGCCATCGAGAAGAGCGGCGCCGACGGCGTGCACCCCGGTTACGGCTTCTTCTCCGAGAATGCCGACTTCGCCCGTGCCATCACCGCCAAGGGCGTCGCGTTCATCGGCCCGCCGCCCGCTGCCATCGACGAGATGGGCGACAAGGTCAGCTCCCGCAAGGCAGCGCTGCGCGGCGGCGCCCCGATCGTGCCGGGCACCACCGAGTTCGTCACCACTGCCGACGAGATCCGAGCCTTCGGTGCCGAGTTCGGTTACCCCATCGCCATCAAGGCCGCCTTCGGCGGCGGTGGCCGTGGCATGAAGGTCGTGCGTTCCGAGGCCGAAGTGCAGGAGGCCATGGAGTCCGCCCAGCGCGAGTCCAAGGCGTTCTTCGGCCGCGACGAGATCTACATCGAGCGCTATCTCACATGGCCGCGCCATGTGGAGGTGCAGATCGTGGGCGACCAGCAGGGCAACGTCGTGTGGGTCAGCACCCGCGACTGCTCGGCGCAGCGTCGTCACCAGAAGCTCATCGAAGAGGCCCCCTCGTACGGCATGGCGCCCGGCGTCGAGGAAGCCATGGGCGAGGCCGCCATCAAGGCAGCCAAGGCAGTCGGCTACTACAACGCCGGCACGGTCGAGTTCATCTATCAGGACGAGGAGTTCTTCTTCCTCGAGATGAACACCCGGTTGCAGGTGGAGCACCCCGTCACCGAGGTCATCACCGGCATCGATCTCGTGGAATGGCAGATCCGCGTCGCCAGCGGCGAGTCGCTGCCGATGACCCAGGAGGAAGTGGCAGCGCAGCGTCGCGGTCACGCCATCGAGATCCGTATCAACGCCGAGAACCCCGCCGGCGGCAAGTTCCTGCCCTCCCCCGGCGACATCACCAAGCTCGTCGCTCCCGATGGTTTCGGTGTGCGCTTCGATGCCGGTTACGAGTCGGGCGACACCGTCAGCCAGTACTACGACAACCTCGTCGGCAAGCTCATCGTGTGGGGCAAGGATCGCCCCACCGCCATCGCACGCACCATTCGCGCCTTGGAGGAGATGGTGGTCGAGGGCATCGCCACCACCATCCCGGCCGACCTGGCCATCCTTCGTCACCCCGACTTCCAAGCCATGCAGCACTCCACCAAGTGGGTGGAAGAAGTGCTCGACCTGTCCGGCATCGAGGCTCCCAAGCCACCCGCACCGGCCAGCGACGACGATGTGCCACTGGTGCAGCGCAGTACCACCGTCGAGGTGAACGGCAAACGCTTCGCCGTGAAGATGTGGGTGCCCGACGTGCCGATGGTGGCGGCAGGCCCGGCCAAGGCCGCCAAGAAGCCGGCCCGTTCTTCGGGCGGCGGTAGCGGCGCCGCGGGCGCCGGCAGCGGCAACGTGGAAGTGCCCATGCAGGGCACCATCGTGAAGGTGCTCGTGGAAGTGGGACAGGCCGTCGAAGCCGGTCAGGCCGTTGTCGTTCTGGAAGCCATGAAGATGGAGAACCAGATCAACGCCGAGAAGGCCGGCACGGTGAAGGAGATCAAGGTCGCCGCCGGCGACACGGTGGGTGCTGGCGACGTGGTCGTCGTCATCGAGTAACGCTGTTCAGCACCACCAGCGTGTTCGCGGCCTTGTCGTGGATGCCCTGACGCCGTGGGTCGAAGAACGCCCACATGTACACGGACATGCTGAGGAAGAACCCCACGCCGGGAACCACCCCAAACGCTGCCGGTACGAGCGACCGCAAGAACGCTGCGCTCACACTCACACTGCCACCATCGCCCGCGTGCACCACACGGATGCGGCAGATCCACTTTCCCACGGTGCGGCCGAACCTCCAGACGCCCACGGTCTCGTGGAGCAGCCCGAGGCTCACGAAGCACAGGTTGAACCAGAAGCCTGATGCACCCGACACCATGTTGTCCGGTGTGACGCCAAGGGCAAGGAACACCATGAACACCGGGAACCCGGCCACCATCTGATCCACCAGCAGGCCACCGATACGCAGACCGAACGGTGCCAGTACCCAACCGCCGGGCACCACTGGAGCCTCACGCTCTTGGGCCTGCATACGGGCTACTCGGCGGCTTCGGCGAGTGCTTCGGCGAGCGCCGGATGCACCAGCAGACTCTCCACGATGTCGGTGACCTTCAGGTTGGCGGTGACCGCAAGCGCGATGACGCTGATCAGTTCCGCCGCATGCCGGCCCACGATGGAGCCGCCGAGCACCACACCCGTAGCCGGGTCGGAGATGATCTTCACGAAGCCTCGAGCGTCGTTGTTGATGAGCGCCTTCGGGGTGGCCGAGAACGGCACCTTCGTGACGCGGATCTTGCGGCCCACGGCGAACGCATCTGCCTCGGCCAGACCCACGTCGGCGATCTCGGGCTCGGTGAAGATGGCGCTGGCCGCCTTGTCGTAGTCGAGGTGGCGATGCGCCACCTTCTGCAGGCCCATCACATGCTCGGCCACCTTGCGGCCCTGCATGCTGGCCACGCTGGAGAGCGGCAGCTTGCCGCTCACGTCGCCGGCCGCGTAGATGTGCGGCTGGCTGCTCTGGCAATGACGGTTGATCGTCACGTATCCGGAGCGGTCCATCTCCACACCGGCAGCGTGCAGATCGAGCCCGGCGGTGTTCGGCACCGAGCCGATGGCCAGTACCGCGTGGGAGCTGCGCACCACTCGACCGTCGTCGCAGCGCACCACCACGTCGTCGCCCTCGCGCTCGATCGACGTGGCGCGAGCACCCTTGAGCAACTTCACGCCCCGACGGAGGAAGTCGTCCTCCAGCACGGCAGCCACTTCGGGATCCTTCGAAGGCAGCACCTGCTGGCGGCTGACCACCAGGGTGACCTCGGCACCGAAGCTGGAGAACATGTGCACGAACTCCACACCGGTGACACCGGAGCCGATGACGGTGATGCTCGTCGGGAAGATCTTCGGCGGGTAGCAATCGCGAGTGGTGAGAATTCGCTCGCCATCGGGATGGCACCATTCCGGAACACGCGGGCTCGTGCCGGTGGCGATGAGCACGGCATCGGCTGGCACCACTCGGATGCCCGCTGTGGTGGTGACCTCGACCTCATGCGGCCCGATCAACCTGGCAGCACCCTTCAGCAGGGTGACGCCCTGGCTTTCCAACAGCTGCGTGGTGTTGTCCATCAGGCGGCCCTGGATGTTGGAGATGCGTTCGGTGAGACCGGGAATGTCGACCTCGGCCTCCTGCTCTTCCAAACCCATCCCGGCAATCCGACGCGTGAACGCAATGGCCCCACCAGTGGCGATCATGGTCTTGGAGGGAATGCAGTCCCACAGGTGGGCGGCGCCGCCGATGACATCGCGCTCGATGAGCGTCACCTCCGCCCCGAAACGGGCGGCATGGGTGGCCGCGGTGTTGCCCGCAGGCCCACCGCCGATGATCACGAAACGAGTTGACACAAGGGCCGAGGTTATCCGCGGCTCATGCCCCAGTGGTGAGCGACCAGCGGATGAGCCCGGTGATGGCGGCCCCGGCGGGCCGCACCAGCATCGTCTCGCTGACGGGCAGATAGGGCAGACGGAGCGGCCAACGCGTCCATCCGGGCAGCAGACTGACGGCAGCCGCGGTCAACACTCCGTAGGCAGGACGGGCCGGCAGCGGCAGCGGCGGTTCCAGCAGCAGGAACCTGGCAGCCTGCCGTGCTTCCGGTGAGGTGCAAAGTTCGTCGCGGAAGTCGCGGAACTCAGCGCGCAACTCGGCCACCGATGTCGGGGGGTGGTTCACGCCCAACGCTGCTGCGACGACCGCCATGTCGGCCACGTACTGGTCGGCATCGGCGTCGGTGAGTTCGGTGGCGCCGTATCGGCGGTACGCGGCGAGAAAGCTGTCGACCTCGCAGATGTGCACCCAACGCAGCAGGTGTGGATCGTTGGCCGAGTATGCCCGCCCGTCGGCGGCACGCCCACGAACCCGCTGGTGCACCGACCGCACGCGAGCCACAGCGGCCTCCGCCGTGTCGGCGTTTCCGAACGTGGTCGCTGCCAGGAAGTCGGCGGTGCGTTGGAGACGACCCCACGGATCGACGCGGTAATCGGAGTGTTGCGCCACCCCAGCCATCGCCAGCGGATGCAGCGACTGCAGCAGCAGCGCTCGCATACCGCCCACGAACATCGAGGCATCGGAGTGCACACGCCGAATGACACGGTGCTCGTCGAACCAGCGCGGGCCCGGTGCGTCGAAGATGGCGGCAGCCTTCTGATCGGGCTGGTCCCCCACCACGCGCGCCTGAATCTGCTGCGCCACCCACGCCCGCACGGGCTCGAACATCACCGGGTTACTCATTCGTCCATGAACCCATCGTCGGAGAACAGCGAGTCGCGCTGTGTGGCGCCCGAACCCAGCGATCTGGACTTGATGGTGGGGTTCGGGCAGTACTTCGATGGGTACTGCAGCGTGTTGCGCGACTCGCCCACCCATTCGAAGTGCATGCCGTCGGGGGTAAGGAAGTTGCCGCCCCATGCGAAGCCGTGCTTACGGAAGATCTGCACGATGCGGCAATCCATCTTCGGGGCGCAACCCTGACAGTTCGCCGAGGTGCTCATGTCGATGGGCTGCCCCCAGGAGTGGCGCGACACCGAACCGAGCGCCTGGGTGATGCGAGCGAACCTCACGGCCCCTGCCGAGCACCCGCCGTAGGAGTTCGTGTTGCTCACGTCGATGCCGGTGTACGCGCCCACCAACCCGGGCAGCGTGGCGACGACTTCCTGCAGCGCGGCACGCAGGTCGGCCTTGATGGCGATATTGCACGTGGCGCGAATGCCCGTAGGGAACGTGTCGCGGCTGGGGATGTAGTGCGCCTTCCACGACGGACTCATCGCCGTCCAGCCACTGGCGGATAGGCCCGCATAGTTGAAGTCGAACTCGCCCATCACCGCTTTGGTCTGCGACAGGCTGAGCTGGCTGTCGGGGTCGGGTGGGTCCCACGATCGGCGCACGCGCACCTTGCTGTTCGGGCTGAGCCCGTGCCGAACGAGCGCCGCATTGATCACCGTGCGGTCCATCTGCCCGTAGATGATCACGCGGGTGGGAATGGTGGCACCGAGACGATTGGCCTCATCGATCGACATCACGATCTCCGTGCCGCCTACTTCCTGGTCGGTGCCGATGCGGCCGACGGTGAACGACGCCGTGCCGCCACCGACGGACACCAGGTCGACGATGTCGCCCACACGTGCACCTCGAAGCCGCGCGGTGGTGGCGCCCATCACGATCTTGCCGCTTGCCAGCACGGAGGCGACATCGCGCCCCATCACGGGTCCGACCGCCTCGAACGGCAACGCCGTGACGCCCATCGGAAAGCCCCAACCGACACCGGAGGATCGCTGCACCACGGTGGTGCCGCGGCGCACCCGGGTCATCAGCGCAGTGAACCCTCGCCCCACGCTGGCAGGTACGCCAACCTCTCCCGCCGCGGTCATCGCGGCATCGGTGACCTCAGTGGACAAGCCGCCGGTCATGTACACCGAGACTGCGTCGAATGGAGCCTCGAGGGCCACAGCGGCCTTCACCACTGCCGCACCTTCGTTCACCATCAGCACCGGCACTGCCGCGTCGGTACTGAGCGTCGTAGCCAGGACCAGGAAGGCCGTGACGAACGCAACGGCACCGGTTCGACGACGCAGGGACATGAAGGTTCAGGGTACCGGCAGGAAAGGGGCGGGGAAAGGCAGGCCCCAGCCAGTACTGTCAAAGGACTGTGAGCAGCGACGACACCCCTCTCGACGACATTCATTCCGGCTCGGGTCTGGTGGCCGAGAAAGCCAAGCGGCTGCAGAAGCTCGACGACCTCCGCCACCAGGGCACGAACCCGTACCCCTACCGGTTCGACCGCACCACCACGCTGGCCGCGCTGCGTAAGGAGCACGGTGCCCTCGAGGCCGGCACCGAGACCGACACCCAGGTGGCGGTGGCAGGTCGTGTGATGCTGCTGCGCGACTCGGGCAAGCTGATCTTCGCCACCATGCGCGACCGCGACGACGAGGTGCAGCTCTTCATCTCCAAGGCCGTCGTGGGCGATGAGGCGTTCGACGCCATCAAGGGCCTCGACCTCGGCGACTGGGTTGGCGCACACGGCACGGTGATGACCACCCGCAAGGGCGAACTCAGCGTGAAGGTGGAGCACCTCGAACTGCTGTCAAAGGCCGTTCGCCCGATGCCCGACAAGTGGCACGGTCTCACCGACACCGACACGCGTTTCCGTCAGCGCTACGCCGACCTCATCGTGAACGACGAGGCGCGTAAGAACTTCCGAGTTCGGCACGAGATCATCGCCAGCTTCCGTCGCACGCTGCACGGCCGCGGCTACATCGAGGTCGAGACCCCGGTGCTGCACGTGGAGGCCGGCGGCGCTCACGCCCGCCCGTTCATCACGCATCACAACACGCTCGATATGCAGCTGTATCTGCGCATCGCGCTCGAACTGCACCTCAAGCGCCTCATCGTGGGCGGCATGGAGCGCGTGTTCGAGATCGGCCGCATCTTCCGCAACGAGGGCATCAGCACTCGCCACAACCCCGAGTTCACGATGATGGAGCTCTACCAGGCATTCGCCGACGTGGAAGACGTCATCGAGATCACCGAGACGCTCATCACCCAGGCAGCCATCGACGCCACCGGCACCAGTGTGGTCACGGTGTTCCGCCCCGACGGTGGCAGCGAGGAGATCGACCTCGCCCAGCCGTGGCGACGCGCTCGCATGATCGACCTCGTGGAAGAGGCCACGGGCGTGGCGGTGCATCCGTCGCAGCCGGTGGAGGATCTTCGTGCGCTGGCAGCCCAGCACGGCGTGTCGGTGAACCCTCGCTGGGGCTCGGGCAAGATCATCGAAGAGTTGTTCGAGGCCACCGCCGAGCACACGCTCATCGCCCCCACCTTCGTCACCGGCCACCCGGTGGAGATCTCGCCGCTCGCACGCGTGGATCGCAACGATCCGTACCTCACCGAACGCTTCGAGCTGTTCGTGGGCGCCCGCGAGTTGGCGAACGGTTACTCAGAGTTGAACGACCCGGTGGAGCAACGCCTCCGCTTCGAGGACGAACAAGCGGCAAAGGATGCGGGCGACGCCGAGCGCGGCACCGTGGACGAGGACTACCTCCGCGCGCTGGAGTACGGCCTTCCCCCCACCGGCGGTCTCGGCATCGGCATGGACCGCGTGGCCATGCTCATCGCTGGGGTGAACTCCATCAAGGAAGTCATCCTCTTCCCCACCCTTCGCCCCGAGGCGTTCTGACTCGGCATGTTGAAGCAGAAAGACGGAGTAGCACGATGACAGCAGCATGGGGACGCGGACTCGCAACGGTCACCGACGATGGAACGGTGCTCGACACCTGGTTCCGCGAGCTCGGCCTGGGCGACGAGCCGATGCCTGAGACCATCGAGGCGTACACCACGGCCCAGCGCCACGATGAGACCCGAGGCGTGCACATCCGTGCGGTGCAGGTGGCGATCGACACCACCGACAAGCCCGCTGGGGTCAGCGACGCATACCTGCGGCTGCACCTGCTGTCGCACCGCCTGATGGCACCGCGCACCATCAACCTCGATGGCATGTTCGGGCAACTGGTGAACGTGGCCTGGACGAACCTCGGCCCTGTCCCTGTAGACGGCATCGAGGAACTGCGCTGGCGTGTGCGGCGCGACGGCAGCGTGCTCACCGTGCACGGCGTCGACAAGTTTCCGCGCATGACCGACTATGTGGTGCCCAGCGGTGTGCGCATCGCCGATGCCGACCGGGTGCGCCTCGGTGCTCACCTGGCCAGCGGCACCACTGTGATGCACGAGGGCTTCTGCAACTTCAACGCCGGCACGCTGGGCACCTCCATGGTGGAGGGCCGCATCAGCCAGGGCGTCATCGTGGGCGACGGCAGCGACATCGGTGGCGGCGCCAGCATCATGGGCACGCTGTCGGGCGGTGGCACCGAACAGGTCACCATCGGTGAGCGCTGCCTGCTGGGCGCCGAAGCCGGAATCGGCATCAGCCTCGGCGACGAGTGCGTGGTGGAGGCCGGGCTGTACGTCACGGCCGGCACGCTCGTCGCGGTGCACGGTCCCGGTGGCGTCGAGGTGGTGAAGGCCAAGTTGCTGAGCGGCAAGGGCGGCCTGCTCTATCGCCGCAACAGCCAGTCGGGCGCCGTGGAGGCTCTCCCCCGCAGCGCCAAGTGGGAAGGCCTCAACGCCGACCTGCACGCCAACGACTGACCCCGCCATCTACGGGCGCCGTCTACGGGCGGCGCTCGCAGCCTTCGAGGTGGTCGTCGACCAACCCCATCGCCTGCATGAACGCGTACATCGTGGTGGGGCCAACGAAACTCCAGCCGGCCTTCTTCAACGCTTTGCTCATCGCAACGCTTTCAGGGCACGTCGCACGAAACTCCGATGTGAGCGTGAGGTTCGTCGGTGCTGGCCGAAACTGCTGCACCCACGCGTAGAGCGATCCATGTGCGGCTTCCAGTTCCAGCATGCGCGCCGCGTTGTTGATGGTGCTCTCGATCTTGCCGCGATGACGGACGATGCCAGCGTCGTTCAACAGGCGCTGCACCTCGGCGGTGCCGTACACGGCCACCTTGGCGGGGTCGAAGCCATCGAACGCAGCTCGGAAGTTCTCGCGCTTACGAAGAATGGTCAGCCACGACAGGCCCGACTGGAAGCCCTCTAGGCACAACTTCTCGAACAGGCGGGTGTCGTCCACCACCTCGTGGCCCCATTCGTCGTCGTGATACCGCACATAGAGGGGGTCGTCGCCGCACCACCAGCAGCGGGTGATCCCGTCGGAACCGGTGCGCAGACGGTCGGTCGCCATGAGGGCGAAGGTACTCCATGTGGCGCCGGTCACGTCCGTTCTGCCACCATCAACGCTGTGATCGAACACTACAAAGCAGCTCGCGCCGAACTCGAAGCCCCTGGCATGCCCTTCCATATGAGCACCATCGAGGTGCGTGGCGTGCCGGTGAGGGTGTTCGACTCCGCTCCGCCCAACATGCGGATGCTCTGGGAATCCACCGCCGCCCACGGCGACAAGACCTACATCTGCTACGAGGACGAGCACTACAGCTACGCCGACATCCACGCCCAGGTGCGCAAACTGGCCCACCACATGGCCGCCCAGGGCGTGCAGCCTGGCGACCGCGTGGCGCTGGCGATGCGCAACTATCCCGAGTGGGTGGTGGGCTACTGGGCCGCCATCAGCCTCGGCGCTGCCTGCGTGGGCATGAACGCCTGGTGGACCCCTCACGAGATGGAGTACGCACTCGACGACAGCCACCCGCGAGTGCTCATCGTCGACGGCGAGCGCCTCGAGCGCGTCAGCCACATCCTGGAGGCTGTGCGCGTGCGGCTGCCGAAGGCGATGCACGTCATCACCGTGCGCTCCGACAGCGAGCTGCCCACTGATGCCGCCAGTTGGAACGACGTCATGTCGAGCGACGACCCGGGCAGCCTGCCGGCCGCCGACATCGACCCCGACGACGACGCCACCATCTTCTACACGTCCGGCACCACCGGCTTCCCGAAGGGTGCCCAGCTCACCCACCGTGGCTCCATTCACAACCTGCTGAACCTGGTGTACATGAGTGCCGCTGTCGCCTCCGCCGAGGGCAAGGCCATCGCCGCTGGTGACATCGAGGCGCCGAGCGCCCCGCCCACCGCACCGCTACCGCCCGTATTCATGGCGCCCACCCCGCTGTTCCACGTGACCGCCTGCAACTGCCTGCTGCACCCGGCCACCGCCAGCGGCGCCAAGATCGTGCTCACCTACAAGTGGGACGCTGGCCGCGCACTCGAGCTCATCGAGCGCGAGAAGGTCACCAACTTCTCGGGTGTGCCCACCATGGGCCGCGAGTTGCTGATGCACCCCGACTGGAGCACGCGCGACACATCCACGCTGGCCAGCATCAGCGGCGGCGGTTCGGCCGTGCAGCCCGACCTCGTGAAGAAGATCGACAGCGCACTGGAGAAGGGCACCCCCACCACCGGCTACGGCATGACCGAAACGCACGGCATCATCACCGCCAACTCGTCGCGTTTCTATCTCGCCAAGCCTGCCTCGTGCGGCCCTGTCGTGCCCACCCTCGACGCCAAGTTGGTCGACGAGGACGGCAACGACCTTCCCGCCCACCCCGACACCGTGGGCGTGCTGTGCGTGCGCGGCAGCATTGTGATCAAGGGCTACATCAACCGTCCCGAGGCAACCGCCGACTCCATCCAGGATGGATGGCTGAACACCGGCGACATCGCTCGTATCGACGAAGACGGCTGGGTGTTCATCGTGGACCGCGCCAAGGACATGGTGATCCGCGGCGGCGAGAACGTGTACTGCAGCGAGGTTGAAGCCGCGATCTACCACCACGACGCCGTGGCGGAAGCCATCGTGTTCGGTGTGCCCGACGACCGCCTCGGTGAAGAGGTGGCCGCGTGCATCGTGCCCAAGGAGGGTCACACCCTCACCATGGAGGAACTGCAGGCCTTCCTCAAGACCGATCTCGCCGCCTACAAGATTCCGTCGAAGGTGTGGTTCCGCAGCGAGCCCATCCCGCGCAACGCAAGCGGCAAGTTCCTCAAGCGCGAAGTGCGCAAGGAGATCCTGGAAGGCAGCTGACATGCGCACCGGTACGGCAACGAACGGCAACGTCTCGATTCACTACGACGTGTTCGGCGACGCCGCCAACCCCACGTTGCTCCTGGTGAACGGCCTCGGTAGCCAGTGCATCAACTACAAGGAAGCCTGGTGCGAGATGTTCGCTGCCGAGGGCTTCCAGGTGGCGCGCTACGACAACCGCGACGTGGGTCTCAGCTCGCACCTGCCCGACGCTGCTTACACGGTCAGCGACATGGCCGCCGATGGCATGGCGGTACTGGATGCGTTGGGCGTGCAGCAGGCGCATGTGATGGGCCTGTCGATGGGCGGCATGATCGTGCAGACGATGGCCATCGAGCACCCGAACCGGGTGCTCACCCTCACGTCGGTGATGAGCAACACAGGCGAGGACGAGTTCCGCCAGAGCACGCCACGAGCGTGGCAGTTGCTCACCTCACCCGGCGCCACGAACAGGGCCGAGTATGTGCAGCAGTGGATCGACGGGTTGCACGAATGGGGTAGCCCGGAGTTTGCCGACGAGGCCCGCTGGACCGCTGATGCCGTGGCGGCGTTCGACCGCTGCTTCGACCCAGCCGGCGTACAGCGTCAGTTCGAGGCGGTTGGCCGTAGCGGGTCACGCGCCGCCCGTCTTCCAGGCATCACCAGTCCCACGCTCGTGATGCACGGCGACAAGGACAACCTCATCTTCCCCATCGGTGGCGAGCGCATCGCTGCGCTCATTCCCGGGGCGCGTCTCGAGATCATCGAGGGCATGGGCCACGACTACCCGCCGCAACTGTGGCGGCGATGGGCCGACCTTGTGGTCGGCCACATCCGGGCCCACTCATGAACCCAGAGGAACTCGCCGACCTGATCCGCTCACGACGCACCGACATGGTGGTGGACCACGAGCGGCCCGTGCCTCGCGACCTCGTGGAACAGCTCTGCGATCTCGCCATGTGGGCGCCGAACCACAAGCGGACCTGGCCGTGGCAGTTCGCTCTCGCCGAGGGCGACGGGCGGGCGAAGTTGGGCAACGTCATCGCCGACGCGATGGAGGTGTACGGCGACCCGCCCGAGAGGGTGCTGAAAGCCCGCGGCAAGTACCTGCGCACTCCTGCCGTGCTGGTGGTGGGTTCCGCAGCGGGCGACACCCCCGACCGCACCGCCGAGAACCGCGACGCAGTTGCGGCCGGCATCCAGAACCTCCTGCTCGCCGCCACGGCCCACGGGCTGGCCACCTACTGGGGTTCGTGCCCCAAGGGCGCCAACGACGTGGTGGCGGCCCTCTGCGGCTTCGAGCCGGGTACCCACGTCGCTGCGCTCATCTACCTCGGTTGGGCAACGCACATTCCCGGTGCTCCCGAACGCCCGCCGGCGCAACTGCGCACCATCTAGGGCGTCGCGCGGCCTGCGGCGGCCTTGGCCAGTCGTTCGGCGGGTCGACGGTCGTCGGCGGTGACGGAGAAGTAGCCGTTCTCCACCTCCACGAACACCTGATAGCGGCCGCCGAGGTCGACGCCGATTGCGCCGAGGCCCACGCCGTCGACCGGCGCGATCTCCTGGCCCTCGGTGCCGGGCCGGGCGAACTGGTCGGGCGTCGCCAACTGCACCACCACCGAACCCGAGCCCACCGGATACACGCACGAGTCGGCCGAGGCCGGCTCGGGGGTCCCCAGCGTGCCGAGGCCGCTGAAATCGGCAGGCTCGAGGGCGGCGCACAGGTTGCCGCCGAACAGGGCGTCAGCGGGCAGGGTGCCGGTGTCGTCGGGCGGATCGGTGTCGTTGACGACAGGCAGCAGGGTCTCCGGCGTGGCTGGCGCGGGGAATGGAACCTGTCCCGATGCAGTCGGCGCGTCGGGGCTCTCGGTACAGCCCAGCAGGGCCACGAACGCCAGCAACGCGAAGCGGCGCATGTCAGCGCGGCGAGTAGACGCCGAACACCTCTCGGAGCGCATCGCTCACTTCACCCAAGGTTGCATCGGCGCGCAATGCTTCCTTCATCGGGTGCAGCACGTTGTCGGTGCCGCGAGCGGCGACCTTCAGGTCTTCCAAGCGGGCATGCACGACGGCCATGTCGCGCTTGGCCTTGTAAGCGGCCAGGCGCTCCTTCTGCCCACGCTCGAGCTCCGGGTCGATGGGGAACACCTCGGGCTCGGGTTCGTGATCGAGCTTGAACTTGTTCACGCCCACGATGACGCGCTCGTCGTCGTCGATGCTCTTCGCGTACGAGTACGCCGCTTCCATGATCTCGTCCTGCTGGTAGCCGGCCTCGATGGCCTCCACGGCACCGCCCATCTCGTCGATGCGGGCGATGTACTCCCACGCCAACCGCTCCACCTCGTCGGTGAGCGTCTCCACGAAATAGCTACCGGCCAACGGGTCGGGCGTGTCGGCGATGCCGCTCTCGTAGCCGATGACCTGCTGCGTGCGCAGGGCGATGCGTGCGGCGCGCTCGGTGGGCAGGCTGAGTGCCTCGTCGTAGCCATTGGTGTGCAGGCTCTGCGTGCCACCCATGACGGCGGCCATGCTCTGCACCGCCACGCGCACGATGTTGGTCTCGGGCTGCTGGGCGGTGAGCGTGCTACCACCGGTCTGGGTGTGGAAGCGCAGCAACTTGCTGCTCTCCTTCTTCGCACCGAAGCGCTCGGTCATAAGGCGGTACCAGATGCGGCGCGAGGCCCGGAACTTGGCCACCTCTTCGAAGAAGTTGTTGTGGGCGTTCCAGAAGAAGCTGAGGCGCGGAGCGAAGTCGTCGACGTCGAGGCCCGCAGCCATGGCGGCCTCCACGTAGGCGATGCCGTTCGCGATGGTGAACGCGATCTCCTGCACGGCCGTGCTGCCGGCCTCACGGATGTGGTATCCGCTGATGGAGATGGTGTTCCACTTCGGCACGTTCTGACTGCAGTACTCGAAGATGTTGGTGATGACCCGCATGGACGGCTTCGGCGGGTACACGTAGGTGCCGCGCGCGATGTATTCCTTCAGTAGGTCGTTCTGGATGGTGCCGCTGATGGCCTTGGAAGGCACACCCTGTTCCTCGGCCACCAGCTCGTACATCAGCAGCAGGATGGCGGCGGTGGAGTTGATGGTCATGGAGGTGCTCACCTTGTCGAGCGGCAGACCATCGAGCAGGGTGCGCATGTCGTCCATCGAGTCGATGGCAACACCCACCTTGCCCACCTCGCCTTCCGAGCGAGCGTGGTCGCTGTCGTAGCCCATCTGGGTGGGCAGATCGAAGGCGCAGCTGAGGCCGGTCTGGCCAGCCTCCAGCAGGAACTTGAAGCGCTGGTTGGTGGTGGCCGCCGAACCGAAGCCGGCGTACTGGCGCATCGTCCAGAGCTTGCCCCGATACATCGTGGGGTACACACCACGGGTGTAGGGCGGGGTGCCAGGGGTGCCCAGCTGTTCGGCTGCGTCCCATCCCGCCAGATCGTCGGCGGTGTACATGGGGCGCACCACGATGCCGCTGTCGGTGCGCTTCTCGTCGCTGTCGTTGCTCACGGGTGCGAGCGTACGCCGGGCGGGCATGGCCGAGCCATCCCGGGCGCTAGCGAGTAGCGATCAGGCTGATCTCGAGCTTCCACTTCGGGTTCGCCAAGGCAGGCACGGTGACGAGTGTGCTGGCCACGCGCTTGCCGCTGAGCGCCTTGTCGCGGGCCGCCATCACGGCCGGCAGGGATTCCAGGTGCTCCACCACCACGTAGGTGGTAACGCTCACCACGTCGCTCGGGCCCATGTGCGCGTCTTGCAAGATGGCCATCAAGTTCTCCCACACCGTGGAGGCCTGGTCTTCGATACCTTCAGCCACCGATTGGTCGGGGCGGGTGGGCACCACGCCACTGGTGTGCAGCCAGGTGCCCGAACGCTCGGACAGCACGGCATGCGCGTAGTTCGCTGCCGGCGGGGCGATGGACGCCGGCGCGATCTGCTGATTCACTCCCCCGCCTTTCCGCCCTGCGACGGGTCGAAGTAGGGCCGGTCGCCGGCGACGGTGACGCGTTCCATCGTGCGCACGAGCGGGAAGTAGTCGCTCGCCGCGTAGTGCTGGCTCGAACGGTTGTCCCAGAAGGCGATGGAGTTCGTGCGCCACACGAAACGGCACTGGTACTCCGGACGCGCTGCCTGCGAGTAGAGGTGGTCGAGCAACCAGTCGCTCTCCTTCCTCGACAGACCTTCGATGTGCGACGTGAAGCCGGTGTTCACATAGATGCTGCGACGACCGGTCTCGGGGTGCGTGCGCACCACCGGGTGGCGCTGCGGCGGGAACTTCTCGTGCAGTTCCTCTGCTGTCATCTTCAACCGCTTCGCAAACACGCGGGCAATGTCGTGCACGGCAGTGAGGCCGCAGATCCATTCCTGCATCTTCGGCGACAGCCCGTCGTAGGCCGCTTCCATGTTCGCGAACAGCGTGTCGCCACCGGCCTCGGGCAACTCCATGGCGCGGAGGATGGACCCCAGCGAAGGTTCGGCACGCCAGGTGACATCGCTGTGCCAGTTGTTCTCAGTGCCTCGGGAGTTCGGCCCATGAGAGATGCGCAGCACCTCCATGTGCTCCTGGCCTTTCGGCGTTGCCGGGTGAATCTCCAGCGCCCCAAACCTCCGGGCGAATGCAATGTGCTGCTCCGAGGTGATGTCTTGCTCGCGGAAGAAGATCACCTTGTTGCGCAACAGCGCATCGCGAATCTGCGAGACGGTCTGGTCGCTCAGCTCCTCGCGGAGGTCCACCCCATGGATCTCCGCTCCGATCTGAGGTGAGAGCTTTCGCTCGACAATGGTGGGCACGCTGGTGATGGTCATCGATTCCCCTCTCGATCCGACAGGAACACTAGTGGTGTAGGTGACATAGAGTTCCTGTCATGAGCGTCACCGAGAACGGCATTCGCACCATCGACGGAGTGGAACTCACTCCGAAGGACGTCCAGTTGGAGCTTCCGGCACCCGCTGCTTCCGTCGAAGAGGAGCGGCTGCACCGCAAGCAGAAACTCGCCGCCGCCCTCCGCATCTTCGGTCGTGTCGGATTCGGTGAAGGCGTCGCCGGTCACATCACCGTCCGCGACCCGGAGTTCCCCGAGTACTTCTGGGTGAACCCCTTCGCCATCAGCTTCCGCCACATCTGCGTCAGCGACCTCATTCTCGTGGACCACAGCGGCAACGTCATCTATGGCAGTCGGCCCGTGAACCGCGCAGCGTTCGTCATCCACTCCGCTGTGCATGAGGCCCGCCCCGACGTGATCGCGGCAGCGCACAGCCACAGCGTGCACGGCAAGGCGTTCAGCTCGCTCGGCATTCCGCTGGCACCCATCACCCAAGACTCGTGCGTCTTCTACGAAGACCACGTCGTGGTCACCGCCCAGCGCGGTCGCGTGCAGTTCGGCATCGAGGACGGCCACGAACTCGTGGCCCAGTTCCCCAAAGGCAAGGCCGCGATCCACCAGAATCACGGCCTGTTCACAGTGGGTTCCACCGTGGACGAGGCAGCGTTCTGGTTCCTCAGCATGGACCGCAGCTGCCAGGCGCAGTTGCTCGCCATGGCGGCAGGCACCCCGGTGCCGATTCCGCACGAGGACGCCACCTACACGCGCGAGAACACGGCGTCGCCGATCGCCGGTTGGCTGAGCTTTCAGCCGCTATGGCAGGAGATCTGCCGCACCGACCCTGATCTGTTCGACTGATCCCGGCGCCTTGCCGGCTCCATGACCCGAACCCCCTCGCAGTTTTTCCGTACCGCGTCCCCTGAGGCGCTGTTCGTCATCTCCGGCATCTCGCAGTACACGGGTGCCAGCATCGCAGTGCACCTGTTCCAGGAGCTGCCACCAGCCACAGTGGCGGTGTTCCGGGTGTTGCTGGGCGCCATTCCCATCCTGCTCATCTCGTGGCGCGACCAGCGCGCCTGGACACGCGCCGACCTCAAGGCTGCCGCCATCTTCGGGCTCGCCACCGCCGCCATGAACCTGTGCTTCTACCTCGGCATCAACCGGCTGGCGCTAGGTAAGAGCGTGGTGATGGAGTTCATCGGCCCCGTGGCGGTCGCCGCATGGTTCACCCGCAGCCGCCGCAACACGTGGGCATTGGTGCTCGCCGCGTCGGGCGTCGCCGTGCTCTCGGGTGTGGAACTCGGCGGCGACCCACTGGGCGTGTTGTTCATCCTGATGGCCAGCGCATTCTGGGCCACCTACATCGTGCTCGGCCGACGCGTCGCCGGCCTCAACCGGGGCCTCAGTGGCCTCGGTGTGGGGTTGCTGATCGGCGGCCTGGCCATCGTGCCATTCGGCGTCGGCCACCTGGGCGCCGTCGTCACCGACGCACGACTCCTGGGCCTGTGCTTCCTCGTGGGGCTGCTGTCATCGTCGGTGGGCTACGCCATCGATCAGGTGGTGCTGCGACGCATACCGATGCGCCGGTTCGCGCTGCTACTGGCGCTCTTGCCGTTGACAGCGATGGTGGTGGGCCTGGTCGCCCTCGAGCAGACTCCGACCGTTGCCGACTTGTTCGGAGCTGCACTCGTGATCGCCGGCGTGGTGATGCAGGAGCGCGACGAACTGCCCTCGACGATGCCCGAGGAGTTGCCGGGCTGATCAGTGTGACGTGCCGTTCAGTGTGAAAGGCCGGGGGCGCAGAGGCCCTCGAGTTCCTGCACGATGATGCGGTCGCGGTTCGCGTAGGTGACTTCGTTGGCCGGGTCGGGGCGCAGCTTGAAGGTGCGGAAGCTCATGTCGGTGGTGTCGACCGACAGGATGCGACCGATAAGCGGCTCGCCAATGCCGAGAAGGACCTTGATCACCTCGAGCGCCTGAATGCTGCCGACGATGCCGGGCAGCACGCCGAGCACACCGGCCTCGGCACAGCTGGGCGCCAGTTCGGCGGGCGGCGGCTCGGGCACCATGTCGCGGTAGGTGGGCCCCTGCAGCGGGTGGAACA